>CAZBNE010000049.1:0-14729 GCA_964493155.1 uncultured Pelolinea sp. | reverse complement strand
TCATGAAATGAGCTTGAATGCGGGTGAATCTTTTACGATTGATACGGGGCATCTGGTGGCTTTTTCAGAAGAAATGGGATTTAAGATACGCGGAATAGGTGGTTTTAAAGAAACAATTTTGGGTGGAGAAGGTCTGGTTGTTGATATGACAGGCCCTGGAAGAGTATTGATGCAAACGCGCAGCATTGGTGCATTTCTAAATTGGCTTCTACCCAGGATCCCAAAACAAGGTGAACATCACTAGATAATTAATATCCTGATGAATTTTTCGATTCAATAATACTTTTGCTTGTAAGGAGAATGAATGTCATCCTCACTTAAACCTTTCTTTGAACCGCGTGGCGTTGCCATAATAGGTGCATCGGCAAGTCCTGACAAATTAAGTTTCGGAATATTGAAAAACCTGATGACCTACGGATATCGAGGAGGAATATATCCCGTAAATCCCAAGGAGGAAGAAATCCTGGGAATTCCATGTTATCCGGAAATTTGCATAGTGCCTGATCCTGTCGATCTGGCTGTTGTTGTTTTGGCCTCCAGGTTGATCCCTTCTGTCCTTGAAGGATGCGGAGAAAGATCGATAAAAGCTGTAATCATTATTTCTGGCGGTTTTAAAGAAGTTGGCGCTGAAGGGCGCGAGCTTGAGCAAGAGGTATTAAGGATCGCGGATAAATACCACATCCGATTAATTGGTCCTAATTGCGTTGGAACGATGAACCTGGTTACTGGTTTAAACACAACATTTATTAAAGGAATTCCCTCAACAGGCGGGATTGGATTTATTTCTCAATCCGGAGCTGTCTGCGGTGGAGTAGTTGATCATTATTTGAATAAGGGAATTGGCTTCTCGCATTTTCTCAGCCTGGGAAACGAAGCTGATGTCACCGAGACGGATATGATCGAGTATTTAGGAGAGGATGCGAATACCAGAGTAATAGCTGCGTATGTGGAAGGAATTCATGATGGGCAGCGATTCATTAATGTGGCTGAACGTGTCAGCTCAAAAAAACCGGTGATTATATTAAAAGCAGGACAAAGCGAAGAGGGAGCAAGAGCTGTGTCATCGCATACGGGCTCTTTGGCTGGATCAAATGCTGCTTATCAAACAGCTTTTAAACAAAGTGGTTTGATCGAAGCATTTTCAACAACAGATCTCATAAATATTTCCATGGCATTAGATTGGATGCGTCCTCCCGATGGCAACAAGGTAGCTATCATTACCAACTCCGGTGGTCCGGCTGCTTTGGCATCGGACAGCCTGGCTTTGAATGGGATCGGACTTGCGACAATTTCACCTGCAATACAGGAAAAACTAAAAGAAAAATTAAATCCTTCTGCCCAAATTGCTAATCCAGTTGATATGCTGGGAGGCGCAAATGAGGACGATTTTTCTTTTGCTTTAGACCAGATATTATCAGATCCAGGCGTGGATATGGCACTTCCAATCCTTGTACCCCAGGCATTGGTGAAACCGGAGAAAGTCGCACAGGCAATTGTTGATTCTTCAAAAAAATCAGTAAAACCTGTGGTTGTTTGCCTGATGGGAATGGAAAGCATCCAGGAGGCAAGCAAGATATTACATCAAAATCATATACCTATGGTGGATTATCCTGAATTGGTGGGAGTAATGTTTGGAGCTTTGTATAAGAGATCCATTAAGCGAGATGCAACTTATGAAAATCAGTCTTTTATTTTGGATAAAGGCAGGGGAATAGTAAGTCAAATCTTCGAAAGAAAAATGAAAAAAGCGGTTTGGACTGAACAAGATACCCGTCCAATCCTGGCTGCCTATGGCATTCCGCTTGCCGAAGGCGGACTTGTAAATTCAATTGCAGCTGGTGTCGATCTAGCCAATAAACTTGGATACCCGGTAGTGATGAAGGTTGTTTCCGAGCAATTGCTGCACAAATCGGAAGCGGGCGTGGTCAAGGTTGGAATCGAAAATGACCAGAAATTTGCGGATACATATAAATTGCTCATGGAAAAAGCGTATGGCTATAACCAAAATGCGGTTATTGAGGGAATTTTAGTTGAGAAAATGGCTGCCGGTGGAGAAGAAGTTATTATCGGTATGAAACGCGATCCTGGCTTTGGTCCAGTGATGATGTTTGGAATGGGAGGGATTTTTGTAGAACTTTTTAAAGATGTGGCTTTTAGAATTGCGCCGATCAATGAGCATGAAGCAGAGGACATGATCCGGGAAACAAAAGCCTTTCAGCTGCTTTCTGGCTGGCGGGGCGGTGGAAAATATGATATCAAATCAATTTCAAAAGTAATTTTACAGCTAAGCCAGCTGGCAGTGGACTTCCCTCAAATTCAGGAAATTGAGATTAACCCGCTCAGGGTATATACAGAAGGAAAAGGTGTGGTGGGACTCGATTGCCGGATGATTCTTAAATAAATAAGGTTTAGATTTTCAAGTCATGAGTATTTTTATATGCCAATAATGCCCTTTCGCGCGCAAATTTGTGATCAACGATTGGCATTGGGTAATCTTTGCCGGCACAAAAATTATTTTTTAATTGAAGCCCCTCAGGCATTTCCCAGGGAACATGAATAAATTCTTTGGGAACAGATGACAATTCAGGTATCCATTGGCGGATATATTCTCCATTTGGATCGAACTTTTTCCCCTGCAAGATTGGATTAAAAACGCGGAAGTAAGGCGCCGCGTCGGTACCTGTTCCTGCGCACCACTGCCATCCACCATTATTGCATGCCGGATCGCCATCGATTAATTGTTGCATAAACCATTTTTCACCTTCCTGCCAATTAATCAGAAGATCTTTTGTTAAGAATGATGCAGTGATCATGCGCGCGCGGTTATGCATCCAACCTGTTTCTCGCAGCTGGCGCATACCTGCGTCGACAATCGGATATCCAGTTAAGCCATTTTTCCAATCATCCAGTTCCTGGCGGGATTGACGCCAAGGTATTTGGTTAAATTTTTCGCGAAAAGCGCGTTTCAGGACCAATGGGTAATTATATAAAATGGAATAATAAAATTCGCGCCAGATAAGTTCATCAAGCCATGTTTCAGCGCTTTTCTTGTATTCCAAAGAATTGCTGTGATCTATAAACTCCCTTACAAAAAACGCGAGGGTTCGTGCGGAAATTAATCCAAATCTCAGGTGCGGAGATAACATGGAAGTCCCATCCAAATCCATTCTGTCCCGGTCTTTATCGTAAGAACTCAGACCATTTTGTATAAAATGATTTATGCGTTTTTGAGCTTCAGATTCTGAGGCTGGAAAATGTTTATTAGAATTTACTGAAGGAATATTCAAAGAATCTATTTGTATGGGCAAGGATAAACGTTGCGGCGCTTGAACAGGTTTTCCTGAAACAGGCAGGCTTTTCCAGTTGTTCTTATAAGGTGTGAAAACTGTGTAAAAAGAACCATCCGCTTTGCGGACAGAATCAGGTGGATAGACGGTCAATCCAGAAACAAATTCGCAGGGTAATGACCTGGCTGCAATTTTGTCGCGGTTTCTGGCAAAAGGACTGAAATCAGACTCAGCAATGATCTTTTCGGCTCCCGCTTCCTGAAATACTTTATGCAATTCAAGAAGGGGATCCCCTTCACGGATGATCAGCTGGCTGCCGCGATTGCGGAGTTCAGAATTCAAAGAAACCAACGCATTGAATAAAAAATCCTTCCTGGTTTGTGCTTCTGTTTTTAGGAGACGAGGATCGAGTATGAAGAGAGGAATAACGATCGAACTTTGTGAAAGTGCCTGAAGGAGCGCGTGATTATCCTGAAGCCGGATATCTCTGCGGATCCACCAGATAATCGCTTTCATTTTTCGCTTTCTGACTTAATACCTTGTTTTCAGAATCATAGAATTCGCAGCGTACAGAAGTAGTGAGTAAAAAAAAATAAAGATTGGTGTGGCTTCAAGGATGTGAATAAGCAATGTTTTCCTCATCCATCACCAAATATTAAAGAGGAAAGTGAAATTGACTGGCAATGATATAGTATATGATTCCGCACAGGATGAGCACAACCAACAGGAGTAAGGAAAGTTGGAAATTTCGTCTGGATTGCATCTTATAGATATTCTATAATAAAAAATATTTATATAACTTAATTGAAAAATTTCTATTGTTAAAATTATCCAAAATTGCGTGTATTAAATATTTTTAAGGATGAATAATGCGGACTGTAATCATTGACTGCGATACAGGAATTGATGACGCGCTTGCTTTGCTTTTAGCGCTTCGCTCGCCAGATTTTGATGTGCTGGGAATTACATGCGTGAATGGCAATGTGACTCTGGATAAGGTGGTTATAAATACCTTGAAGGTTGTTGATCATTCTGGCAAAGATGTACCAGTTTACAGCGGCGCACAATTTCCTTTACTGCCTGAGAAATCAGAAAACGCACCTCAAATTCATGGAACAAATGGTTTGGGAGATTTATCATTCCCCGAAACCAGGCGGCAGGTTGAAAAAGAAAATGCTATCGCTTTTATCATCCATACTTTAATGAATAGCAAATCAAAAATGGAAATCATTTCTCTGGGGCCGCTAACTAACCTTGCACTGGCTTTTCGTGAAGAACCAAAGATCATCCAGAAAATTGAATTACTTACCATGATGGCCGGCGCAGTGGATTTTGGGAATACAAGGCCTATGGCTGAATTCAATGTGTTCGCTGATCCTGAAGCTGCAAAAATCGTCTTCGATACTGAAATTCGAAAAACACTGGTTCCGCTGGATCCGCTTTGGCATGGCGGTCAGATCAACCGCCCCGAGATATTGAAAATCGAAGCTGCGTCGGAAAAACGCTGGTGCGACATGACTGCAAAACTGTTAAAACGATCCATTGAAATGGCTGAAGGATCGAGAAGGAAATATGCCATGGGTGAAGGCGCAATCGCACCGCCGGATCTATTAACGGTTGCCATTGCTTTGGATCCATCTATTGGAAAATTCGAGAATTATCAGGGATTTGTCGAAACAACTGGTGAATACACACGTGGGATGACTGTTTTCGACCGCCGTTGGAACCGTAATTACCTTGAGAAATCGCATAAAAATCAAATGGCAGTATGTCTCTCAGCAGACCAGAAGAAATACTCCGATCTTGTTTTAAAGACACTGATCAATTGAAGATCGTTAAAAATTCTTCGATCAAATTGTCATAATTGCCATTGACCTTAAATATTAACCTTATTACTTTTAACAAAAATAAGTTGAATCTTTAAAGAGAAAAAATCCCTCGAATTGAGAGATTTTTCAAACAAGAAGTCAAAACAAAATCTTTTACTGACGTGAAGCCTGTAAAATAAACTACTATTAAAATTTAACCATCTCGAGAATTTTGTTATTTTTCAAAGCAAATCTTTTATTGCTATGATTACCTCGCTACTATGACTGGCAGGTTTAACACCTTCGAAAACTTTAACAATCATGCCATCTTTTCCAATCAGGAAAGTTGTGCGCTTGATCCCAAAATACTCCTTACCAAAATTCTTCTTTTTTACCCAAACACCATAAGCTTCACTTACTTTATGATCCACATCCGCCAGAAGTGTAAATGGGAGATCATATTTCGAAATGAATTCGACATGTGACGCTTCATCATCGGTGCTGACCCCGATAATCTCAACATTGAGCTTCTGATAGACAGAATGATCATCCCGGAAATTGCAGGCTTCGGTTGTACAGCCAGGAGTGTCGTCGCGGGGGTAGAAATAGAGGACAAGTGGTTTGCCGGTAAAGTCCTGAAGCCGGACTATTCTACCGTTTTGGTCTCTTAATTCAAATTGTGGAGCTTTCTCGTTTTGTTTGAGCATACTTCACCTAATTCCCTTAACTTTATAAAGAATCATTGATCATTACGTTAAAAATATTTTAAAAATAAATGAAGCAGACACCCCAAATTCCTGGATCTGCTTCAATAATATTTTTTGGATTTATTTTTGGCCAAATTATCAATAGGGTATCGATCTATTCTGACCATCCAGGTGTATCACAAGTGCTGACATCACCCGATTGCATGCCATCTTTCAATGCCATATAGCGCTGCTGGGATGAGCCATGAGTCCAGGCTTCAGGAACAACGTATCCCTGTGTCTGCTTCTGGATGCGATCATCTCCCACAGATGCTGCGGCATCCAGGCTTTGAGAAATTTCTTCGTCTGTCAAAGATTCAAGATAGCCGGTCTGTGTTGCGTTGTGCACCCAGATGCCAGCCAGGCAATCTGCCTGAAGCTCGGTTAAGACTGACATGCTTTGCGGTCCCGAGCTTCTCATAACCGAGGTATCCAGTACACCCAGGAGATTCTGAATATGGTGACCATATTCATGAGCCAGCACATAAGCTTCAGCAAAGGGACCTCCCTTCATGCCAAATCGTGATTGGATCGTCTCAAAGAAGGAGAGATCGAGATATATCATCTGATCCTGTGGGCAATAAAATGGGCCTGTTGCCCCTGACGCATAACCGCAGGCAGCCTGAGTTGAACCTGAGAAAAGCACAGTCTCCGCAGGGGTGTATTCCAAATCATTTTGAACAAATTTATCATCCCAGAATGCCTGAATACTGTTGACAAAACCAACAATGCGGCAATCTTCTCTAATATTTGCATCTGCCCCAGTCTGACACGCTGTCTGCAGATCAGTCGCATCAGTGTATGTTCCAGATGTTGATGGGTTGGTTTCTCCGATACCGGATAGCATTTCAGTGGGATCTACTCCGAATAGAAGTGAAACCAGCAAGACGATCAGCCCCAGTCCACCCCCGCCAATCGCTATATTTCTCCCCGCACTTCGGCCGCGGCGATCCTGTACTTGTGAGGGATCCAGTTGTTTTTTCTCGTTAAATGGCATGATTTTTCTCTTTCCTTATTAAAATACTTTTACTACTTAATTATAATATTTACATTAATATTATGACATACAGAAATGATTTTAATATTAATATAAATAATATTTTAAAATTGACATCTTAATCAAGGGTAATCAGTGCAATAAACCTCACTTGAGAGGACCTGAGAGGCTTTTGCTTGTTTGATATGGTTCTTTATTCTTTCAATAAGGAATTTGCTCTACTCAAACTGGTTGATCACAGTGATACCGATACCTTTGAACTGGTCCATAGTTACAAGTTCCTGGATGCCTTCTTCCAATGTGACCTTGCGGCTGATCAATTTGGACGGATCCAGTTTTCCAGCCAGGATCATTTCGAGGATCGAACCGTAGCGGTGTGCCTGAATGCCATGGCTGCCGATTATCTCGAGTTCATTCGCCACAACCTTATCCATTGGGATCTGTGGACGGCTTTGATCTGCCAACATTAATCCCACCTGGATATGCCTGCCGCGCTTGCGAAGGCATGAGATTGAATTAAAACATGTCCCTGAATAACCCAGCGCGTCCATTGATACATGTGCACCACTCCTGGTAACATCCTTGACCGCGCCAGCTACATCATCAACATTTTTCGAATTTATGGTGATATCCGCGCCGATTGAGCGGGCAAAATCTAATTTAGCTTCATCGATATCCACAGCCACTACCTGCGCACCAACCGCGTGGGCGATCATAATGGCTGAAAGTCCCACACCTCCGCAGCCGTGCACAGCCACCCACTGCCCGGCGGAAACTTCACCTTGATCCACGATCCCGCGAAATGAAGTGACAAAGCGGCAGCCCAGGCTGGCAGCTGTGACGAAGTCGATCTCCTCCGGCAGGCGTACCAGATTGTCATCGGCGTATAGAATGCCCACATACTGCGCGAAAGAACCCCAGTGAGTGAAACCAGGCTGGAACTGATGATCACAGACTTGCTGGTTGCCGGCTAAGCACTGCGGGCAGCTGCCGCAACCGCACACGAAAGGCAGGGTAACGCGATCGCCAATCTGCCAGCGATGCACGTTTTTACCAACCTCAGTGATCACCCCGGCCAGTTCGTGACCGGGCACGTGCGGGAGGTGGATGTCAGGATCGTGACCCATCCAGGCATGCCAATCGCTACGGCAGATGCCGTTGGCCTTGACCTCGATCACCACCCCGTCTTCATTAGGGATCGGGTCCTCTACATTCTGGATCGAAAGGGCTTTACCAAATTTTTCAAAAACTGCGGCTCTCATGTATTTGTTCTCCCAATAATGAAAAAGAAAAGAATTGTATTTGATTATATCTTGGAGATTTTTTATGAGATATTACGCATTAGTGAATATTCAAACTGCCATATTACATTAGATTCGTTGAAAAGGAGGGGAGGATTGTCTGTCGGGGCGAGAGGATTGCGAAGCACACCCTTGGGGTGTTCGAACCTCCGACCTCTTGCACCCCATTCATTCGCAGATCTATCCAGGAAGTGTTTTGCCGTCTATAGCGTCCATTTAGTCTAAAACCGCGCCTAAAAAGCGTCTATTCTGTCCATAAATTCTATAAAGTCCACTGCTTTTGCACACAAATTGCACACGAAATTGGAAAGGCGACTCAGTAAATTGTCAGGGAATAGCCAATATCAGTTGACAATCGAGATTGAAACAAATTCCTCACGACTTTCATGCTGGAAATCAGCGATCCCTGTTACAGTGCTACGGGTTTCTGCACGTATCTTGCCGATACACGGTGCGTACCATTCGGATCCGCTGGCTTCAATCGTCGCCAGATGCTGTGTGAAGTTGGCGCCATCACCCTCCACGACCAGTGTGTTCTCTCCGTTCGTTTGATGGTCAATACGCAGGGCAGTGAAAGTACCGGTCGGTGTAGGGACCTTTTCATCACCAACCGCAGTAAAATCTGTGGTGAGGACAATGATATTCTTGCTGTCTACACCGCTTTGCTGAATCCCAACGGTGATAGTCACAACCGCCTGCCAGGAATCACCAGCAGAAACATTCACAGGGAGCATAGTGCCATCTACCTTCACATCCCAGTACGCTCCACCAAAGCCGCCCAGCATATCAGCGAAGAATGAATCCAGTGAATACCCTGCAATCCCATTCTGATCGCAGGTCCAGTTTGATTCGGTCTGTTTCCCATTACTATCAATCGTCAGCAATGTGAACCCATCCGGGTTTACATCGGTGATTATCTGGCGGGTTTCACCCTCCTCCGTATTGTAGGTACGTGATACACCTTCCGTGACTAGAAAGTAAGGATGGGAACAGGGGCTGTTTGCTAGCAATTGTTCACAGGTATTCCTGTCTAGTAAAACATCTCCATCCGGCTGATCCTCTGAAGAATCGTCTGCGGACCCTTGGTCCGTTCCCTGTGAGCCATCCGAGCCAAGTGCATCAGCGGCTCCATCGCCCCCACCAGCATGCGCGGAATTAACTGCACCGGGGATGGCTCCTTCATCAATGATCACAGTGGGGCTGGGGGTTTCGCTCCAAAGCGGATCCTGTTCTGTTTTTGGCGAGCAAGCAGCCAAAAATAACGATGTGATAAATACCAACGTGATCGCGATGGATTTCAAGAAGCTGATGTGGTTGCGCATCAGGAAAACCTTTCGGCTTAATATGGATTACTGAAATAGGTCAACACGATGATGGTTGCATCTGGTGGGATCTGTTTTTCGGGGTCGTCAGACGCAGCAGCGAAGGCCAGATTACTGAACCCGCCGGTATAATTCGAATGGACGACTTCAACTCCAACAAGCCTGCCATCGAGTTCACTTCCCACCTGCGCCAAATCCTCAGGATTTTCAACACCAAGTTGATTCATCACAGGTGATGAGTTATTATTTTGAAAGTGTCGATGTCCATCCAACACCTCATCCTGCTCGATTGTGAACCAAGGCAGTTTTTCACGATAGTATTGGGCAGCTTGATCCGTTGTGGCATTGTTAACCACGTAGAAACGGCAAGGAAACATGGGACCGCCAACTCCATATACTTCAAACAAGAACTCGGAATCCGGGAATTGCATTTCTTGATACATAACGGGTACCTCCTCAACCGCGGTTATCGCCGTAGACTCTTGATCTGCTACTACGCCTGTTTCCGCTTCTTTTGATTCTGTTTCTTCCGGTGCTGTTTTTCCAGCGCATGCCGTTGTCATGACTACTAAGAGAATAACCGCTATAGAAATCAAATACATCCACTTCTTATGTGGTTTTTGCATTTTTTGCTCCCTTCAGGATTAGTTAATGGAGGAATAAAAGGAGGATTAAGAAAGATCCTAAAAAACTATACTAAATTAATAAACTTTTGTCAATTTTCATATTTAAAAATAAAAAGATGTTCAAGATATTATGAATTAGAAAATATGATTACCCTCTGGTCAAAAAGCGGATACAGAGAAATTTTCTTCAGAATACTAAATTTACAATGCAACGCAATTGCACACGAATTTTATCCATAGATTTATTTACCTAAAATACCCCCATATATAGTGCTTTTGTAAAAACAACCCCCATATAGTCGGGGCGAGAGGATTCGAACCTCCGACCTCTTGCACCCCATGCAAGCGCGCTAAACCGGACTGCGCCACGCCCCGATAACGATGAGCATTATACCATCAACTATTTATGATCACTTGGCTACCTGCCCGAACGCGTAAAAGATGGGCACAAAGAGTATTCGGCGGCCCTGGCGGGAGGCATCCAGATCGATCTGGTAATAGCGATCCAGATCTTCAGGCGGCAGCCTTGCCATCAAATCCTTACGCAAAACTGCCCATTCCATGTCAAAATCGGCCTGGCTGAAGGTCTGGCTCCATTCTGCGCTGATGATCCCGCAGCGAATATTCTCCAATCCGATTTGAGTAAAAAGGCTGCGTAATTTGCGACCGACCGAGATATCCGCGTTTTGGTTTTGCAGCGCCTGGGATTGGGCTCTGCCAAGCGCAACCAGCCCGGGCGGGTAATCAATGCGGCTGCCGTAATCTGGTTCTGCCAGGGCTAGCACCCAACCACCCGGTTTGACGACGCGCTGCATCTCGAGCAGAGCTTTCAGCGGTTCAGTGATCCACAGCAGCAGGAAATGACACAGGCAAATGTCGAAACTGCTTTTTGAAAAGGGGAGGTTCAGGGCGTCGGCACAGGCTATTTGCTTTGATTTGTCTGCCTGCAGAGATTGGAGATCAATGTCTATGCCAATGGTGTTATTGAATCCGTCAGTAGAAAGGGAAGAAAGAACCGCGCCGCTGCCACAGCCAACTTCCAGGATTTTGTGAGCAGCGTGAGCATTTATGCCGTCAAAAATATACCGGCGAGTCTCAAGAGTCCAGCGGACCTGCTGTCTATAGCGTTCATGCCAGAATTGGGCATCGTTCAACAGGCTGATCAGTGCCTCTTCCAGATCCTGGACCAGGGATCGCGCAGGATGTTGCCCAATACACGGTTAACGCCCTGCGCAGGCAGAACATCACCATCTGGCTCAATATACAACCACGATTTGCCCGCGCCTTCAGGCAGGCGGCCGCCCGCTTTTTGAGCTTCCATTGCGACGGGATGGCAGGTTGAATAGGGGACGGGCAGGTCCCACACCAGGCGCATGCCCAGAGCCGCGGCTTTGTGGCTGGCTTCGTCCAGTTGATTGGAAAGCGTTTCATTTTCAGAGCTAAGTGAAAGGCTGGAGACCTTTTGAGCAGACAATTTTTCAAGCATGGCACCAATGCCTGATTGGTTTGCTTCATTAAGCGTCACATGAACAGTGACTGCAATATCAGCCGGCATCAACAATTTCAGCGCCTGCCAGAAATCAAGGCTGTCTTCATCCGCCAGCAGCATGATATGATCCAGCCCGCTTGCCAGAAGGGATTTCAAATAATTTCTATCTGTCAGTTTCTTGCCATCGGTCAGCAATCCACAGACGATCCCAAGCTGTTCTGTAAGGCCGATCAGCTCTTGCAGGTCGTCACGCAGGGTGGGTTCTCCGCCGGTAAAGACAACATGCGGCACTCCTGATTTTGAAATCGTTTCAAGAATTGCTTTCCATTCATTGGTGGAGAGTTCACGCGTAACACGCTCATTTGGGGCGACAGCTGAATCAGTACCAGATGAAACCCGGTAGGTCAGCGCGCAATCAATGCGCAAAGGCGCTGTCAACTTTTTGGTGTGGGGTAAAATCCGGTCCATTTCCAGGTAAGTTTCGGGATCGAGGTCTTCAGAATTGAGCAAGAGTGTGATCTTTTCAACAAATTCGTCCAGGTCTTTTTCTGCCTGTGTTTTATCCACATCATAGCGGTCAGCCACCAACTCAACGATCTCAGCTTTCTTTTTTCCCTGAGAAAGATGATAGGCGTATTCGACTGCCGATTGATTAAGATGCAGTACTGTGCTGGCATTGAGCACCATCATGCCAGTCCCATCGGCTTCAACACGCAGATGCCATTTGTAAGGAAGAAAGGCATCTGCAGGCGCCTGATATCGATACATCCCTTCAGGGACCGGCCGTATTTTCATGAATAGATTGTCAAAAACCCGTTCAATTTTTGTAAACATCATTCCTCCTGGGTATTTCAAAAGGGCAAGGCATTAATCGGCTGAGGCTGGACACCTGGGTTGTTTTTTAAAAAGAGCGGGCAACCGCCGCCGCAAGTATCCAAAACATCGCAAAATCGGCATGCATCGGGAGCAATTTTTCTATCTCGTAAGGCAACTGCCAGGTCATGGTTCCAAATGTTATTCCATGCATCATTTAGAAAATCACCCAAAGGCTGGTAATAAGACTGGCAGGGCAGCACACTGCCATCGGGTTCAACGCACATGTTGTAGAGTGCAGCAGTACAGCCTTTGACACCCAATCCGCTTTCGATCGGGTTAAAATGACAATATAACGTAGGGGTATACCAGATCAACTTCTGGCCTGTGCGGGCAACATGATCTTTCGCGATCTCCAGCAAGCCGCTCAGGTCGGATTCTGAAACCTCCTGATTGACTGATTCGCCCCGCCCGGAATAGATCAGACCATTCAAGCCGATTGTGGGAACCTGGAGATCAGACAGGAAGTTCAATGTATCAGCGAGTAAATAGCTGTTGGATCTGAGGAGGGTGGTGTTGGTCATCACAAACATCTTTGAAGCGATCGCGTTTCGGATGCCCTCAATAGTATCTACCCAGGCGCTGTTGGCGGCAACGATCGCGTCATGAATTTCCGGATCATGCGATTCAAGTGTGATCTGGACATGGTCAAGCCCCGCGTCTGCCAGTGTTTTGAGATAATCGGGGGCGCTCAATCTTCGACCGTTGGTATTTAATCCGGTGATCAAGCCAAGCTGTTCGGCATAGGTAATCAGTTCAGGCAGGTCTTCAATAAGGGTCGGTTCGCCGCCGGTAAAGACGACATGCGGGATGCCCAGGCTCCAGGTCCGGTCGAGGACTTTTTTCCATTCAGCGGTTGATAATTCGTTGTGGGCGCGCAACGATTCGTTATAACAATGAAGACAGCGGTTATTGCAGCGATACGTCAGAGCCAGGTCCATACGATAGGGGGCGGAAGGCTGCCGCGAGAAAGGTGTAATCGTTTCCACGTCCAGGTCGCATATGGGACAGGGATCGTCAGTTGGCGAAACCATGCGCATAAATGATGGTTTAAATTCCTGATAATCCGATTCCGCCTGAATACGCTTCACGTTAAAAATTGCGCAGAGCCGCCGGATGATCTCAGCATCTGGTTTTTCGTCAAGCAGCATGCGTGCCATGAGGGCTGCGGAGGGATTAAGATGATATAGGCGGCTGGCATTAATGATCAGAACTGCGCTGCCATCGCCTTCTACCCTGAGGTGAATACGCTTCTTGCTCTCACCGGATACGCGCAGATAATGATAAGTACCCCAACCCAGGGGCTTGGATTTGCCGCTGGATACTTGTTTTCTTGAAGAAATAAAACCCGGCATGGCGCAGGAATTTATCGGCCGCCGCCGGCACAGGCGCAGGCGCACCCGGCACAGGCGCATGCGCAAGCGCATCCGCTTGAGAAGCCCCCGCCGCTCCTGCCGCTTCCACGGAAGGTGCTTGAAGAGGCAACCGGTACGGGATTGGTCTTGGCCGTCACAGCACCGGTGAATGAAGCCATGCTGCCGACCGCACCGGTTGAGAAGGCGGTGACAGTATTAACGACCGAAGCCGCAGCATCCGAGCCAGGCAATCTGGGAAGTGTGATGGTCTGAGATTTTCCACCCGAAGGCATACGCGGCATTGAACTTGTGCCTGAAGTACCTGCGGTTGCACCGCGAATGGTCGGATCAGCACGGTACCACCAGCCAGGCATGAAAACAGGCCCGGTGCCGAAGGTCCGGCGGGTGCGCTGGTCATAATCATTGTCAAGCATGGTCCAATCAACGGCTTCAGAGTATTTCTCTGCTTTTACCTCAGGTGTTTCAGCGTCCTCAACCTGTTTAAAAGCCTTGTTGATGATCTCTTCATAATAAGCAAGTGTCTCTTTGCGGGAGAAACCTTTCATTTTTTCGCCGACTGTTTTGACCAGGGCTACCATCATATCCTGCAGGATAGTGCGGCGTTCTGCCGGTTTCTGAGCTTTAAAGGCATTCAGGAAAGAGACTTCATATTCACGCAGGTCCTCAGGTAATTTTTCTTCCACGCTTATCGCAAGAGGTTCGCGGGTTGTCACGGTCGCGCATCCCTTTCTAAGCACACTGAACAGGATCATGGTGAGGATCTTGTCCATGGGCTGTTCCATCAGAATGGCAGCCTCAACAGCGGTCAAGCCGCGTTTGATGCCATGCCCTTCAATGGCAATCTTCGGCGGCAGGTATTTTAATTTGCGCTTGTTTGCACTTTTTACAGAAAGGTAAATGACCA
>CAZBNE010000048.1:0-15019 GCA_964493155.1 uncultured Pelolinea sp. | reverse complement strand
GACAAGGGCAAACCCAGTGAAAGCTGGAGACGCAAAGCCATGGATCTAAAGCTGATATTCAGCCAGGACAGCCAGGTTACCGAAAACGGTATTTGGGTTGACCGTTAATATCGGAAACTCAACCAACTTAATCTGGAGCTCTTGTCAAGGAAAGATGATGATGAGAGCTCTAAAATTTAAAACAATATTAATACTTGCAGCAGTATTACTGGTAAACCAGGCATTTACTCATTTTTCATGGAATGTACCTGTTACTGCCTTGCCTTTTTCTGACGCGCCTGTCATCGATGAGCTATCAATTATTGATCCGGATACTTATGATTCTGCGAAAACAGTACGTTCAGATAATTCTTCCAGTCGGTCTGCTGCATTCACGGATTTTGTTAATTCTGTTATCAATGGCGCCGACAATGATATAACAGGTATTTACTCCGAAGATAAGTTTGCTTTTCCGGTTGTCAAACAGCCGTCTGGAAATGCGGGATTTGTGTCAACAATTGAAGGGGTTGTGACAGAATTTTCGATGGCCAAAAATTATGGCGTGACTGGCATCGTTGCGCACAATTATCTGGCGGGCGGCGATTTTTTCTCACTCAAAATCGGTGAGATTATCGAAGTGGTTTATGGTGATGGCGAAATCCTGCGATATGAGATCACTTCAATTCAAAGTTACCAGGCTTTATCACCAAATTCTGCCACCAGTCAGTTTGTTGATTTGGCAACTTCAGAAAAAATCAGCGCAGAACAGTTGTTTAAGAGAGTTTACATGGGCAGCCACCTTCTAACCATGCAAACCTGCATTCAGCAAGGCAGTGTTGATTCATGGGGGAGGCTTTTTGTAATAGCCGAACCTGTTTAATCGCAATCCTGCTTCATCATCTTCCCACGCAAAAGTCCTGAAAGAAATTTCAGGGCTTTTGCTATTTATCTGATGGTATTGATTCGATCCAATTTTGCATTATTTCCAGAACAATTTCCAAACTTCGCTCTGATACTTTATCCAGAGTATCAGAAGTTGTATGCCAGAACGGATAATCAAAATCGATTAATAAGGCAGTAGGAATCCCCAAATTAATAAATGGCAAATGGTCATCAATAAATGAGTGCTTCTGCTCGTTCATAAAATAGTTAGAAAAACCTGAATTCCTGGCGATTTCCCAAATTTCATTGGATAAATTCTGATCAGAGTTTAATTCTTTAAATACCCTCAGGTCATGATCACCGAGCATATCCAAGATCACAACTCTTTTTGGTCTTTCCGTTAAGTTTTGTGCAAAATATTCAGCACCAATACTCCACTGCCATTTATTAATTCTTCCCTGATCCTCGCCGTCGAAAAAAACAAGCCAGATGCTTGTTTCTTCATCTGCATTGAGCCTTCCCAGTTCCAACAGCAAGGCGCTTCCAGAACCGCCATCGATGGCGCCGGGAACTGGTATGGATTGTTTTAGAGAGTCAATTTCTTCATCGCTGAATTGGCGCGTATCGTAATGTGATCCAATTATGAGTTGAGGAGGTTCAGCAGAATTCTTGGCGATGACATTCCTTAAAATAACATTGTTATATATAAATTCCTGGTATTCAATCTGCCAGCCAAAATTTTCGAGGTATCCTCTGAAATAATTCGCAGTTTTAAAAGAAGCTTCAGAACCAGGAGTCCTTGGACCAAAGGACAATTGTTTTTGAATATGGGATTTTATTGGTTCCTTTTTCATTGGAGCTGTTGAGCACCCATATAAACAAAAAAATAAGGTTAGGAACAATAGGTTAAAGAAAACTTTTTTTTCCAAAAAATAAAATAGGTTTTTCATTACTTTACAGGATGATAAATTGTAATCTCAAAGAAATAATTTCTTATTAATAAAAGTTGGCATAATAATTGCCTTATGTTGGCATTCACGCTATACTAATAAACGAGGCACTCTATGTATCAACGACAATTTCAAAAAATTCAGCATCAAACAACGGCTCATCTGGCACAGACAATGACTCTCTTAAATATGAATTTGGGGGAATTGAACCAGGAGATCAACCGCGCATTAAACGAGAACCCGGCTTTAATCATAAAAGAAGAAAGGCGTTGCCCGACCTGTAACCATATGCTACATGAAGGGCAAGTTTGCCCGATTTGTACTCGGTCAAGAGGATCGTCAAGCGAAGAATCCATCGTATTTATGTCTGCAAGAGGGGAGTTTATTCCCAAAAGCAATAATTCTGATGATGACCTTTTTACTGATGAAAACATGGGTTCTGAAGAATTAAACCTTGAAGAATATGTTCTTCGGCAGATCATTTCAGATATCCCCGAAGAAGATCGAGTAATCGCGGCGTACATTCTCAATCAATTGGATGATGACGGATTCTTTACCGAAGATAAAGAAGATGTAGCTGGTTATTACCATGTTCCTGTAGGCAGAATTGAAGAAATAATTAAAGTGATCCAAAAAGCAGAACCAGTTGGAATCGCATCCGCAACTCCAGAGGAAGCAATTAAGGTTCAATTGGAAGAATTGCGGGAAAATGGAAAAGTACAGGATGTGTATCTACTCATCGCCGAAGAATACCTATATCAATTGTTAAAAAAGCAATTTAAAGATATCTCAAAAGAACTTAATATCCCCATACAAGTAGTTAATGACGCGGCAGAATACTTCAGTAAAAATTTGAATCCATATCCCACACGGGCTCATTGGGGTACATTTCGTCAGCCATCCGCAGAAAAGAATCATCAGGTTTATTCAAATCCTGATGTGATCATCAGCCATTTGAACAACGATCCGGACCAGCCATTATTAGTTGAGGTCATAATCCCTTATATTAGTTTTTTAGGTATAAATCCTTTATATGCTCAAGCCATCAAAGAGGCAAATGATGAATCAAAACCTGAGTTGCGCAGCGATTATGAGAAAGCAAACCTGTTCATCAAATGTCTTCAACAAAGGAACAATACCATGCAGAGACTGCTTGAACGTATTTCAAACTTACAGAAGGATTACATTCTAAAAGGCGAGAAATTTAATAGGCCATTGACACGCGCGCAAATCGCCCGAGAACTTAAAGTTCATGAATCAACCATTTCACGGGCTGTCTCAAGTAAATCAGTACAACTACCTGATGGCAGGATCATCCCCATGTCGATTTTTTTTGATCGCAGTTTGGGTATCAGGGCAGAACTTAAAGAAATCTTAAGTACTGAAAAAAAGAATGATCCACTGAGCGATTCAGAAATTGTAAAAATCCTTGGCAAAAAAGGATTTAACGTTGCACGCCGTACAGTGGCAAAATACCGCTTGATGGAAGGCATCTTACCCGCACATCAAAGAAAGATCCAGAAGCGTAAATGATTCAGAAGCAGTCTACTCAACATCAGGAACAAAAACGTACTCAGGAATTTAATTCTTTGGATTTAAGGAATTTTCTTGAAGAGATCTCCAAACCCACCTTGTTAACAAATTTTATAACGGGACAAATAATTTCTGTAAATTCCATGTTCACAGAATTAGCGAATATGGGATACATAGAAATTGTTGGTTCAAATATTTTTGAATTTATCCCTTCAATCAATTTAGACAACTGCAGCGATGGCGAAATATTAAAGACGAAGCTGATTATTAAGAATAACCAGTCCTTGGATGTTGAGGTGAGATTTAAATTTGTCAGTCAGAATGGAAATTTGAACTTAATGATTATTAATTCTGACAACCAAGGCAAGAAAGCCAATGCAAATGCATGGGAAAACTTGTCCAAAGCACAAAATTCTATTCTGGATCGGATCTCTAATCTAAATCAAGAGGACTTGATCCAAGAATTGATTAAAATCGGAAAACTGGTCACACTTTCGGACGAGGTCATTTTTTATATTTTTCAGGAAGGCAATTCTTTCCTGAAGCGCTTTCCTAACAAAACAGATGATTTTCCTGAACAGATTCCCGCCTTGGAAATGACCAGAATCAAAGAGATTGATATTTGGGAACCGGGAAAAAGGGTGCTTTCAGAGATCCATCGAGTGGGCAGATTACACAAGCTCAACTCAATTATTTCAATCCCAATATTATCGCAAGGGCAAAATTTTGGATTGATCATTTTGGCAAAAAAAAATCCCGACAGACGAACAAGAAAAATAGAGTTGATTTCAAATTTTGCCCAGTGGATTACCTCAGTTATTGAACTTAAAAATGAAATCAATCAAAAAAAGAATGATTACATGGCAATAAACGAAAAAGCTGAAGAAATGGATTTATTTTTTAATAATTCCAATGATTGCCTGCTGCTACTTGACAAGAATAACAAAATCATTGAGTTCAATTCAAATTTTCTTGAACTTTTCGAATTCTTGCCTGTCGAAATTTTAGATAAGAATTTTGCTACAATTTTTGGAAATTCTTCACTCGAATCGTTAATCAATGATCCTTTATATAAAAAGAAAGAGCCAGGATCAAGATCATTAGATGTCTATAATCGACATGGAATTAAAAAGTCAGTTTTAGCAAAGCTAGTTTCATTTGGTTTTGAGGGAAAAGAAAAGAAACTGGTTATCCTGAATGATAAAACTGAAATTCAATCATTGGAAAATAATATATTGAATCTTCAGAAAAATGCAGCATTAGGTGAATTGCTGGCCGAGTTTTCTCATGATGTAAGAAATATTATTAACCGAATGACCACTGGATTACAGCTGCTGATTAAGAAAAATAATCCGGATGAGTCTGTACTTTCGTCATTAATAGACATTCAGAATGATTATTTAGAAATATCAGAGCTGATGGAATCCGTTTTGTCCTTTTCAAGGCAAAATTATGAGAACTTTAAATCCGAAAACATTAAAGATATGGTTGAACGGATATTTTATAAATACCAAAAAAAGGCCAATCTAGCAAAAATTTCGTTAATCCTTAATTTATTGAACGGTGATTTTACCGCTTGGTGTGATCAGCGCTCATTGGAAAGAGTTGTGAATAATTTAATAAATAACGGCGTAGAAGCCATTGGAGAAAACGGGGGAGCGGTTTCAGTCAATTTATCTGAAAACGAAGAACACCCCGGTTTTCTTGTACTCCAAATTGCAGATACAGGACCGGGAATCCCGCCTGAAATCCAATCGAATCTCTATCAGAAATTTATTTCAGGAAAATCACAAGGCACAGGATTAGGATTATATATCAGTAAAAAAATCATTGAGTATCATAAGGGATGGATCAAGCTTGATACATTTCCTGGTGGAACAATTTTTAATATTTACCTTCCAAAAGAAAAGCGAGGAAATACCCAGTGAGCTATACCGTTTTAGTGATTGATGATGATGAACATGCACGTAAAAACGTATCGGAATATATTCGACTTTGCGGTTATGAGGTTTTTGAAGCCGGAACAATAAAAGAGGGAAAAGAATTCATATCAAAAGGGGATGGCGATATTATCATCCTTGATGTTCAACTTCCTGATGGTAACGGTTTGGATTTAATGAGCGAACTGGCTGGTCAGGCTTCACGAATTCCTGTAATTATGATCACGGGTTATGGGAATATCGAAATGGCAGTAGACGCCATGAAAAATGGCGCACATGATTTTTTGACCAAGCCGATAAATGATATGAAAAACCTCGAGACATCAATTTCTCGAGCGATTGAAGTTATTCAAATGCGACGTGAGTTGACACATCTACGAAAGAGCCAATCTGATCAACACAGCTTTGTTGTAGGAAAATCTGAACAGTTTTCTGCACTACTCAACCAGGCACTCAAAGCCGCAAAGGCATCAGTTTCGGTGTTGATCACTGGCGAAACGGGGACAGGTAAAGAAGTGTTGGCAAATTTTATTCATCGGTCTGGTCCGCGTGCCCAAAAACCGATCGTAGCTATAAACTGTGCAGCAATTCAACCAACCGTTCTTGAATCAGAGCTTTTCGGATATGAGGCAGGCGCTTTTACTGGTGCCGAGAAACGAAAACATGGTTTAATGGAAATTGGCGATGGCGGGGTTCTATTTCTCGATGAAATTTCCTCCATGCCTAATGATATTCAGGCAAAGCTCTTGAGAGCAATTGAAGAGAGATCATTCAGACGTGTGGGGGGGACCGCTTTGATCAATGTGGACCTTCAAGTGATCGCGGCGTCTAATCGGAATATTAAGATTATGATTGAAAAAGGTGAATTTCGAGAGGATTTATTTTATCGTTTAAAAGTGGTTGATCTCCACCTTCCACCACTTCGGGACAGAAAAGAAGATATTCCTGAGTTAATCGGTTATTTTGTTAACAAGTTCAATATGCAAATGGGTAAGAATGTTACAGATGTTTCTCAGGATGCATTAAGGCTGTTAATTCAGTATAACTGGCCGGGAAATATTCGTGAATTAAGTAATTCCATCGAACGCGCGGTCTTATTCTGCGATGGCGAAAGTATTATCCCCGCGGACTTGCCGCAGGATATCGCATCTCACAAGTAAAATATCGGTGGCATATTAATTGCAACATATCCAGGGAATAATAAATACCTGGAGGAAAGATGTTTGCATTATCTGCTAACGACTTTGTAATGACTATTTCAGGGGTGGTTCTGGTTTTAGGTGTGATCACATTTGCTATCGGTTTATTCACCCTGGCATTTAAGATATCGACCAGTGAATTCTCCGAGATCTCCGCCCATTCAGCCAAATTGATGGGCAAAGGACTGACCGAGGATGTATCAGCATTGGTTGGGAATGCTTCATCACTTCTAGCCTCGATGACACAAATGACCAAGACAAAAGCCGGGGTGGGTATGTTCCTGATTATTGTGTCGTTTATTCTCTTTATTGCCTCCTACTATTTGATAACAAGAATTCTATAATTCAGTTTTTCCGGGAAGCTTTCTATGGATCACGTTGACATCCTCCTGAAACTGAAGGATTTACTTAAAGATACCTGTGGTAAACAGGCTCTTATACGTCTGATCCAGTTCCCGTTAATCATGGATTACCTGAGCGAGCCAGGTAATCTTCAGTTGCTTATTGAAAAATTCGGACCGGATTACCAAAATTGGAGCCCAACACAAATTTGCAGAACAGCATCTCATTTGGATCAGAAAAGTAGTGTTTCAACGAGCTCCCAAATATATGTATATGATGAAAAAAGAGCATTTGAAAACTCAATCAACCCCGAATCAATAGAAAAATTTGATTCAATCGTTGATATCTATCCTTTTGCAGAAGAGTTAACTTTTAAAAGTAAAAGGCAAACATGGTCTCAAATCCTGGAGCAGATTGAACTTTGTAACCTGGCACTCTTAAATGATCCGAAAAAGAGACTGGAAACAATATTTGAAGTAATTTTTGAAATATCTGATGACAGGAAGCAAATAATAAATGATTTATTCAAATTCTCTGTTGAAAATGCTGGCAATAAATTGCTTTCAAGGTTGATTCTAAATGACAAATCTGTAAGCGACTATGTTATTGAAACCCTCAATAAAAAATCTTTATACCCATCCCCCCAAGAAATCGTTTCCTTAATAAGGGAGATGCAAATTTTGGGCGATAAGGATTTATTTCATAATCTGGCAAATGTCTATATTTCTTCTTTTCCTTACGAAGAAAATTTCCAAAATATAAATGAACGACGAGGAATAGAAGTTGATCTGATAAGACTTCAATACTATAAAAATTATGCGACACTTTTTCAGATCATTGGAGATTCTGAAAATTTTAACAAGATTTCCATCATTTTGAAAGAAATCCTATCAATTTTTGGGAAAGAACTTGGATTTAAAACATATTTTGAAAAGAACGAAGATCTGTCAATTGATTCCACTGCGAATAATAATTCCAGGAATGATTTAGTCCAAAAAATCAAACGGATTAAGGATATCTCACGGACAGATAATGAATCGGGGATCAAGTTTGGAATTGAATTAGCAGGAAGCATATTAGATGAACCTGATCTTTTAGGCGCAATTTTTGACGATGAACAAGGTTTTTTAATTGAACCTGAAAATCTTGTCCGGTCATTTGTTGATGCTGGACTTTTTGAACAGGCGCAAGCAATCCTTAATAAATTTCTCTTGCTGTGGCCTCAGAATATTTCATTATTACGGATCGCAGCCAATTTCGCTCATGATAAAGGCGACCACGATACTGCTTCAAAGGAATTTGCTATCTTATATGTTTATGATGAGCTGATACGCGAAGAAAAAAATAAATTCGCTGCTTCGCTGGAATATTTAGACTTCTGGGAAATTGCTTATAAAATTCGAAGCTCAGTCAACATTTCGACTGAGGATGATTTTCGGCAGTTATTCCTCTGCGCATTTAATGCAGAAAAAAACAGTTTATTGCCAGACTTGATTGCAGATAATGAACAATTCACCCGCTCTTCCAAGAATTCATCACTGCTTCAGATGATTGCCGAAGAAGACACTGAGAAAACCATTGCATTACTTGAGAAGCTTGAGATTTCGGATTATTACAATGAGAAGGACCAATATTATTTTCTTTTAACTTCTGATTTTCTGCGGAAAGCTGGAAAAATAGATAAGGCAAAAGAAATTTTGGAGAATTGTCTGCAAAGTTCCAAATTCATTTTCCCATATATTAATCGCCTGTATTCGATCTACCAGGAAATAGGAAAGCGTGAAAAAAGCCACGCTATTCTAAAGTCTGTTAAAGCAGGGCACATTAAAAATCAAAATGACTTGGAGACTTATCTTGATTTTCTTATTCAATGTGGCGAGATCGAATGCGCAAATCATTTTCTTTTAAATGTAAAGAAATCATGGGAATTGTCTCCCCGCATGATATACCTGACTTCAAGAATATTGATTGAAACAGGGAATTTTAGTGAAGCAGAAAAAAAACTTTTACCATTGGTAAAACGTGAAAATCAAACAATTGAATATAACTTTTTTTACTTCCTGGCTTTGCTAAGGTGCAAATTTGACGATTTCCCTATTGGCATCGATTATGAAAACGCTTTCAAATTAGAAGAATTTGAAACAGGTATTCTTCCAAATGAAGCAAATAAAAGTATCTTGCTTGAAATATTAGATGCTGAAGTTGCTGATAATTGCCGCTTTGAAAAATATCAGAACTTGTTGAATAAGTATTTGAGCAGCAGCAATCCAGAGACATGGAGGATCTACGCGGGTTTGGGAAAAATGTATTTCAATCAAAAACAATTTGATTCTGCAATCATTAACCTGAAACATGCCCGCCAAGCTTGCCCGAAAAACCAGGCAATATTTTGGCTGCTGGTCAGTTGTTTCGCTCATCTTCGCCTTTGGAATGAAGTCGAGGAACTATTTGAGCAAAATTCGGTCCGAGATTGTAGATCCATTTTGACAAATTTCAGAGCATTTGGAGACTTCAAGGAGATTTCTGATTGGTGGCGATTTCTTGAAAATCAAACACAAAGAAAACCAGATGAAATCGTATACAAGGTTTTCTTGGCTCAATCATATGTGGAGACAGGTAAAACAACAGAAGCTGTTGATCTCATAAAAGGTTTTTTAGAAAAATTAAATGTTAATGACGAGTTCTACCTTCAATGTGCCCAGATACTTATTGATGGTGGCGAGGCTCAACTAGCGGAACGGCTGATTGAAATTTTCCTCGTTAACAAACATTTACTTGACCAATCCGATCAACTGGCTTGTTCGTACCTTTTTGATCAAATGGGAAAACATGAAAAAGCCCTAAGCATGATAAATCAGGTTGATGATCGAGGGATTGCATTTTTGATGTATAAGGCAAAATTGTTAAATGATCTTGGTAAAACTGAACGATCACAGAAATTAATCAATGACATTATTTTAAATGAAGGCCAGGTTACACATTTGCAGGATTGTAATAGTGTAAGAATACCTCAGTTAGTAAAGCAAGTTGAAGAAAATCCTGCTTTACCATTTCTAATGGCGGCTACATATGATATCGAAGAAAAGAATATCGAACAATCAATCTCAATACTTCAGAGTGCTCTGGGAAATTATCCAAATGACCAGAATTTACTGTTTAATCTCCTTGAGTTATTAACCCTCTCTGGGAAAAATGAAAGCATTGAAAAAATTCTTGCAGAACTTTCTTATTCTGATTCAGAAATAAGTTCTCCTTCATTATTATGTCTTTTAGGAGAAATCTCCCTTTCTAATGGCGACGAGGTTATGAGTGCAAAGTACCTGTCAAATGCAATGGTCTTTGCGGCAGATAATCCAAGAGTTAAAGCGTTACAGGCTAGGTTGGTAGCAATTAATGGTAATTTGCTAGACGCAAAAAGAATATTGACCGAAATTGTTGAACTGCTCGAAAAACCAGAATTAAATATTTTTAACAATCCTGTTGAACTTTATGGTTCCAAATCAAAAATTTGGCTTGCTCAAGCAGCAAATGACTTAAAAGTTAATAACATGGTACTTGCTTTATGTAAGGATGAGATCAGTCGTTTTGGGCATCTCGTTCCGCTTGAGGTTCTGTTTCTATCAGCACTCTCGGAAGAATTGGAAAAACAAATATTAGGAGAAGAACTAAAAATTTATAATCACATTAATTCAAACCAGGAAGAATGGCTTAAGATCCTGGCGAATGTGATTAAGAATTATTCAACTTCACATAACAGTGAAGGTTCACTGGAACAATTAATCACAAAATGTCAAATATTATTAAAAAATGATATCAAGATTAATTCAGCTGCCGAATTGATTGAGCCAAATCCGGAAAACATTAATGCGATTATTTTTGCGATCTTGAAATCAAAGGGTTTGGAAGCAGCTGAAATAGCTTTTAATTCATTTACTACCAACGATGATAATGAATTCTTCCTTGCTGTTTTAGAAAAAGATCTGAGCCCGGAAAAGTCATTGGAACACCTAAAAAAAATAAACCAATCTGCAGTTCCAGATGCCATGCGAAATACGCTATTGGCAATCATAGAAAAAAATATTGGAAACCTGGCAAACGCATATGCGGCCATTAGTTTAGCACTGGAAGAGTGTCCTGATGAATATGAGTGGCAAATAATGGCGGGCGATTTGAGTAAACAGAAGGGCGATTTGCACACTTCGATAAGCCATTACCAAAAAGCTCAAAGAATAAAGCTTTCACAAGGAATTAATAATCAATTAGATGATCACATTTTAACCTTAGGATCAGTGGATGCCATTCCTTTTCTGGAAAAAGAATTGTCACAAAAAACGAATTTGGATCAGATGATCCAGCTGGGAAAAATATATATAACCGCAGGCAATTACAGAAAAGCTGTCAGAATATTTGAATTAGCAAGAAATGAATATCCACAGGAAGCAGATCCATATTTTTGGCTCTGCGAAATAGCTCTGAACTTAAGTAATCCTGAAAAAGCACTTAATCATATAGAAGAAGCATTAACCAGAGATGGTATGAATGTCAAATATATACTTAAAAAGGCAGAATTATTAAAAATTATTAAGGATTATTCTCTGGCATTGGATTTTATTAATCAAATACTTTCAAATAATGAAATTAATGATATTAGATTGCTTAGATATAAAGTCAAGTTGATCTCTGAAAACCTCGGCGATGAAGAAGCGATTAAAGTACTCGAAACTTATCCTGGTTTCAATGAAATACCAGAACTTTTGCTCGAAAGTGCATTAATAGGACTTCGGCAGGGAAAAATAAGTGAATCTGAGCTTATTGCTGAAGGGCTAATTAATCATAAAAATGTTAGAGCTGAAGCACTTGAATTATTAGGCTCAATATCAAAAACAAAAGGTGATTTAGATCGCGCCATAGATTATTTTATTAAATCCATAGAAGCTGATCCTTTTCCGTTTGAAAAATTCATTAAGCTAGCAGAAATTTACCATGATATCAAGTCATTTAAGAGCGCCATGCAGACTCTTGAAGATGGAATACGTGTCAATCCTGGCAATTTTGAACTATTATACCGATCAGGCTTATATTTTTACCAGCAAGGAGTTTACAATGAGGCAGAAAAAAATATCCGGGAGGCGATTAAAATTAAGCCAGAACATCGTGAAGCAAAAGAATTACTATCATTATTAGAAAATGTAACCAACATAAGTAATTTTGCTTTGGTCAACCAGAATCCTCAATAATAATTTGCGATATGGAATTATCAAGAAACGATTATGAGAAGATAATAGCTGCCGGTATAAAAGTCGGCGAATTTTCATTTCTTAAAGAACTGATCGCAGTCTGGTTGGCAAATTATCCAAACGATTTACGAAGCGAATATTTTCTTTCAGATATAGCTTTTTTGGAAGATGAAACAAATGATGCCATTGAAAAATTATCAAGCTTACTTTTACGTGATCCAGAAAACCTTGAGGGATTTGAACTTCTCAGCAAGTTAGATGGAATACAAGACAGGAAAGCTGTAGCATCATTCATTCATGTTTTATCAGGAAAAATTACAGATATATCATCCATCTTTCCCTGGGCAGTTACATTGCGTGCAGTCAGAAATGGCATACGGAAGGGAGAACTGGCCCATTCTGAAACACTCTTACGAAACTTACTGGGGCAGGAAAACAATAATCCCCTGGTGGCGATTGAACATTGCAGATTATCAGCGAAAAAAGACGAAATTCCATTGTTTAGGCATCTCACGGAAATTTATTGCAGCAGGTGGCCTGAATGTATTCAGTTTAATATATTTGGAGCTTTGGCAATGGTCAAAACCAATGAGGAGGCGGAAGGTATAAAAAAACTTCATAATTGTCTATCATTGGATCCTGAAGGGATCGTCGCGAAGAGGATGCTGGGTACCAAGCATGAATTTCTTACGCTATGGCAGGGCGACCAATCAATCGAGCTCGAAGCACAAATTCCTTCATGTATAGCCGTTGCACTTAAATGGAATTTACTTCCAGAAGGTGTAAGAAGCAATTCATCAGGGAAAACCTCTGAAAGTGTATATTCAGAAGAAAAAATAAATATTCCTTCATCGAATCAATATCAATTTACTAAAGAAGACACTGAAAAGGCTGACAATACGCCGGTTTATGTGATCCTGTCAACTTACTCAGGAATGGAGCGAAAATACGGAAAAAAGACAACAGAGTTAATTTTCAACCAATTAGAAGAACTCGCAAACCTTGTGAATTTAAAACCTACCTGGGAAGCGATGACATTTTTCCCGGATGATTTTGGCTCAATGAATAAATATGGTTTCAATCCAGTAAAATCGGTAACTGCTTGGCAGATCAAACTTGCGGTTAATGACCTTGAGACACTTCTCCAAAAACAAAACAAGATGATTGGTGCGATATTAATCGTTGGAGGGCATGAAATTGTCCCATTTCATAATTTGCCAAATCCAACTGATGATTCTGATAAAAGCGTATTTTCAGACAATCCATACAGTACGGCCAGTGGAAACTATTTACGGTCAGATTGGTTGGTAGGTCGACTTCCGGATGAAGCCGGTTCGGATCCCGGTTTAATTCTTGAACAGATTCGGCAGATCATTAATTTCCATAAAATGCGTTCAAAAAGGACCTCGCTACTAAAACGCATTTTCTCAGGTTCTGAATTGGGTTTTGACCTTCAAAGAATATTTCGTGACCTTTTAAATCCGCCAAAAGATTTTGGTTATTCCGCAGCCGTTTGGAGAAGGTCATCCCTGGCAACATTCCGTCCGCTGGGTAAAGGTTCTGAACTGCGCGTGACTCCTCCTTACGATACTGATACTATCGACTTGGATAATCTGATGAAAGCCAAATGCGGTTATTTTAATCTTCATGGGCTTGCTGATACACCTGATTGGTATGGACAACGTGATTTTAGCGAATTACCGACTGGTCCGGATTTTCCTGTAGCGATTTCTGCAAATCGGGTTGAAAAGATCCGCAACAATGTGGATCTGGTATTTTCTGAAGCCTGTTATGGCGCTAATATCATTGATAAAACTACTGAAAGCTCCATGGCTTTAAAACTAATATCTGTGAATTGTCAGGGTTTGGTCGCGTCCACCTGTATTGCGTATGGATCAGTCTTTACGCCATTGATTGGTGCTGATCTGCTGGGTTTTATTTTCTGGAAATATATTAAAGATGGATTCTCCTTTGGCGAATCCTTGTTGCAGGCAAAGACGGGATTGATCAAAGTGATGACCCAAAGACAAGGATATCTGGATGGCGAAGATCAAAAAACATTGATGTCTTTTGTTCTGTTTGGTGATCCATTAGGATATTTGGAGGAAAATATCTATTTGGACAAGAAACTCCTTGCGCGCGAAACAAGTGATAAGGAAATCAAAGCAATAAGCGACCAGGATCTTATGCTGACAAAAACTCCAAGGCTCTCCAAAAACCTGTCAAAAGAACTAGATGAAATCATGCAGAGTTATATTCCAAGTTTAAATAATGCGGATATCAAGATCCGCGAACATAAATTTAGAATAGATAAAATCATACATTCTGGCAGGAACAATAAGCCGGATGAAACTGATAGGTCAATGTTAATCGACATTACACAAGTGATGGTCAGACAAAAAACCCGTGTTGCCAGATTGATGCATGAGCAGTATGCCAGGATTACTATGGATGAATCTGGCAAGGTTATTAAAATGGCTGTATCACGGTAATATTATTCTTAATCCATCTCAATTCATTTATAATCCCCAATAGTATTGATTTTTTAAAAAAAAAAGGAACTACGATCCAGAATGTTAACAGGTAATCAAATCCGTCAGGAATTCATTGATTTTTTTAAAGAGAAGGGACATCAATTTGTGCCTTCTTCTTCCCTGGTGCCGGGAGGCGATCAGACACTTTTATTTACGAATGCGGGGATGGTGCAATTCAAGGATGTTTTTCTCGGTACGGATAAACGCAATTACACCCGGGCAGTCAATTCTCAAAAATGCATGCGGGTGGCAGGTAAGCATAATGATCTTGATGATGTTGGCCGTGATGATCTTCATCATACCTTTTTCGAAATGCTGGGAAACTGGTCTTTTGGTGATTACTATAAAAAAGAGGCCATTGCCTGGGCATGGGAACTGCTCACAAATGTATGGGGTGTAGATAAAACAAGGTTATGGGTGACC
>CAZBNE010000047.1:0-15345 GCA_964493155.1 uncultured Pelolinea sp. | reverse complement strand
AGGATCTTGCCGAAGTTCATATAGGTCATGCCGGTGGCGCGGTGCCCCCAGCGTCCGGGGATGGCCACTTCCACGCAGCCCATCGAAGCATAGTCGCGTGCAACCTCTTCCGGCAGGCCGATGGACATCATGGCCGGGATAACGGTCTCATCCGCGAACAATGACGGCATGCCAAAGCCCTCGCGGATCAGCCTCGCGGATTCCTCCAGCAGCGGGCGTGGAGTGCCGGCCCAGTAGCGTACCGAAAGATTGGGCTCCGGCAGACGGTTGAGGTCCATAGCACGCAGCGCCAGATAACTGAGCGCGTTAGTGCCGTCGCTGCCGTCAGCTTTCATCCCGCCTACCATCAGGTTTGAATACAGCGGATAACCTGCGCTGAAGCTGGTGTGATCCCACGGGCGTACCTTGTTGAGCGTGTTGGTCTTGATAAAGAACAGCGCGATTAGCTCCAGCGCTTCTTCGGCGGTCAGACGGCCGGCTTTAATATCTGCTTCGTAATACGGCCAGGTGTACTGGTCAAAACGGCCGAAGGAAAAGGAATGGCCGTTGGATTCGATCATCATGATCAGATGGCAGTAATAAATCACCTGCAAAGCTTCGTGGAAGGACTGCGCGCGGCCTTCCATGATGCGCGCGTTAACCCTGGCGATGGTTTGCAGTTCTGCCTCGCGTTTGGGGTCGGTTTCAACTGCAGCCATTTCGGTTGCCAGTTTGGAAAAACGCCGTGCAAATTTAATGGCCGCTTCCATGGCGATCACCACCGCGTGGTAAAAATCAATCTGGTCTTGAGCAAGCCCGGATTTTTTCAGGGCTGCCTGTGCGTCGCGCTGGATGCCGCGGTAGCCTTTGGCGAGGATCTTTTTGTGGTGCGGGATGATGTGCCCATCGCCCGACATTGATATGCCGCCGCGATGGATGACGTTCTGCTTCTGGGCCTGCATATTGACTGCCGACATACCGGCATAGACCTCATCCTGATGTGTCTTGCCGTGCCAGTAGGGCTGGATACCGCGCAGTCTTTGTTTGGTCTCTTCGCTGATGACAAAGAAATCGCCCGAACGACCGGCAAAGGTATCCAGTTCGTCAATGATCCAGTCGATGGAGTACTCAGGGAAAATCGGCGCGGCACGCTGGCTGCTGGCCTGATTGCCTACAATCAGCTGCCCGTCTTCAATGTAAATACTCATATTGGTCAGAATGGCATCCAACGCCTTGGCTTTGCGCAGCACAAAGGGCTCGCCTTCGCTTTGCCGGTAGGATTCGGTGATCAGCAGTGCACGTTCCGGGCAGATCGCAGACACGCTGTCGAGCAGGTCCTGGCGTACTTTCTGCACGCGCGGGTAATCCTGCCCGCCGTATTCATACAAGGTGTTTTCCAACCCGGGAAGGGATCTGGATAAGCTTTCTGCTGATCGCACGATCATAATTTCTCCCTGAAGAATATTCTGGATAAATTATACCCGAATTGACTTTAATTCTGGTATTCTATCCTTTTGCCATTTTACCGTATTGGTTTTGGCGGCGTACCGGCTCGCCAAAAAATGGGGCGTGTTTGATGGACGGATGCTTTGTTAAAATATAAGAATGCAATTTGCGTTTCGCTGGTTCGGCAATGCCGGATTTGAATTCCGCCTGGGAAAAACGATCCTGCTGGTGGATCCTTTCTTGACACGACCGAGGCAGGCGCAGGTCATTTTTGGCAGGCCGGCGGTTGACAGGCAGGCTGTACAAAAGCATATAAATGACAGCGGTCATATCCTGGTCAGCCATTCGCACTTCGACCATTTTATGGATGTGCCGGAAATTGCGCTGAACACCAATGCGACAGTGCATGGTTCATTCAACACCTGCCAGCTGGCACGCAGGTTGGGCGTCCCTGCAAACCAGATCCATCAAATCACGACAAATGAAAAATTTAACATAGAGGGCATTAACGTGAAAACGATCCCCGCGCTGCATCCCTGGATACCGGGATATTCCAGCGGACAGTTAAAGATGGAATTGAATATGCCTTTACGGTTGCGCGATTTCCGCACGGACACCTGCCTGAGTTATCTGATCACCTGGCGGGGCAGGCGTATTCTGGTTTGGAGCAGTATCGGGATCGAAAATGCGGAAGCGGCGGATATGCTCATCTGCCGTGCGGTTTCGGGCGGGCGCTGGTACGCGCGCATGATGAACCATGTCCAGCCAAAACTGGTCATCCCCTGCCACTGGGATGATATGTTCCGCCCGCTTTCCCTGCCGACCCGTCCTTACTTTGCACCACCTTGCCTGGCATTGCCGCCAATAAAGCGGATCGACCTTGGGGAGTTCGAACGCAAGATCAAAAATGCAAAAACAGATTGTGATGTACTCATACCTGAGCGGTTTAGAGAATACCAGGTCTGACCAAGAAGAAAAAAATATGCACCCTGAGCACTCGCCCTATGCGAAGTGTAGGGTGTCGATGGATGCTTTTATTGTATTCCTCTTGGGACTCCGCTTATGGGAAGATTCCCAGCCTGTTCAGCTCAACCACACAGGGTGTAAAGTCCCGGTGGTACTCCAGGCAGGTACTGAAATCCTCTTCGCCCCCATCCTGGTCGCCAATGGCAATTTTTGCCAATCCGCGCCAGTAATAGCTCTCTTCCAGCGCCGGCACGTCATCGCGTACCATTTCGATGGAGTTCTTGGTAGCCATGACGATGACATCCGCATAGCGCCCGGTGTAGTAGTAGGCGTAATACGGCCCTGTCTGATACCACAGGATGCGATACGGGCGGATGGCGTCGTCCGTAGGCAGCGCATCATACATTAAGAAAGCCTGGTCATACGCTTTGGCCGCCCCGGCATAATCGCGCAGGTAGACCAGATTGGTGCCGTAGTTGAACATGGCGAAGAACTGGTTGACGCCTGAGGTTTCATAGATCTCAGCCTGCGTCTTTTTCAGCGCGCGTTCGTAATTGCGCGTCTCATCCGCGTCCATTCCCAGCAGGTTGAGCACATCGTTCTCTTTTTCCGGCGGATATACCACCAGGTAGGTGTAATTAAAGGAACGCCATTCATCCATGAACTCATCATAAGGCTGGTGGTAGTCCGGCTCGATATAGGAGTCCTGCGCGATGAAATAGCCGCCCGGGTCGTTGTAGCCGGTCAGCGTCTGGTAATGGCCCATCCAGGTGATGTTGTAATTGATATCGCGGAAATGCGGCCCTTTTTCAACCACCACCGGAAAGCCCGCCACGAGTAGGCGTTTGAGCGTTTCCAGATCGCCGCCTACCCGCACAAGCGCACCCAGGCCCGCCTCATTGCGCACAAAATCCGCCATTTCATAAGGCATCACGTTCTTATCCTTGTTGAAGGTGCGCAGCGCCCTGGCGGCGTCATCGGCAGTGCCTTCCCAGCCCCAGTAGGAAAGCGCCATGGCGATGTTGGCGGGGCCGCAGTAATTCCACTTGTTGTGCTGCGAGAAGTAGGTGCCGCCCTCGATGGCGCAGGCTGGCGGTACGGGCGCGAAGCTGAATTCCGCCTCATCATCTTCCATGGATGCAGCATCTTCAACGGAAGTGGCGGCTTCGGAACCGGGGAGCAGGGCGTCGTCGGCTTGGCTCTGCGGCTCATTGGAGAAGTCGACGGCGGCGGGCGGATTGAGGAAGGCGCGCAGGCGGCCAGCCCACAGGTTTAAATGGTAACCGGCGCTCTCCTGAAAAACCGGATTCAAGAGCAGCGCATAGCAGGAGATGGTGATTACGGCAAAGATGGCTGTAACAATCAGCCAGCGTTTTGGCAGGGATTTTAACATTTGTAAACCTGATAATAAAGATATTATTAGTACTATATCATATTTTCCGGGCAACAGCCACCAGGTTTTCGCTGTCCGCCGGATCAAAGGCACTGCCATCCATCATCCCATAAAAGCGCAAGTCAGTGAATCCGCTTTCAGTTAATAAACACACTAATTGCGACTGCAGCAGCGGAAACAGCCGCACTGTTGAGATACTCTGCGACCAAGGCGATCCGCCCTCCCGCTTCAGGCGCATGATGTTAAAGGTGATCAAACCATCGGCGTCAAAGTCATAAAAGCGCAGGAACAGCCACTCTTTATCCCCGGCGCGGGCTAACTGCGGGTTGAACCAGCGTTCTTTTTTGGCCATGACTGCGTCAAAATTACGGTTCTGCAGAATTAACAGCCCGCCCGAACTCAGGCTGGCGTTGAAATCTATGAGCGCTTGGCGTATCTTGCTTTCAGAGGTCAGGTGCGGCAGGGAGTTGCCCAGGCAGATGAGCGCGTTAAAGGGAAAAGCGGCTTCATCCGAAAAGGCATCTGCCAGCTGCGTGAATCCCGCCGATTTGAAAATGGCTTCCACACCGGCCTCAGTTGCATTGGCCTGCGCCTTTTCCACCATGCGCGGGCTCAGGTCTGCGCCGGCAGCGATGTATCCGCGCCGCGCCAGTTCGATGGCGTGCATGCCCGTCCCGCAGGCCGCATCCAGCACTGTCGGCTTTGCATCCTTGTGCGGCAGCAGTTCGCTGAGCTGCGCCTCAATGAAAGGCAGCTCCGCCTGCAGGCGCGAAGTCCAATTGACGAAGCGGTCATAATCCTGGCTGAAATCGTCGTAGGTGTTGTTCGTCATAGGTGGATTGTAACGCAATAATCAGGCGGGATGCTTGCCCCTTCGACAAGCTCAAGGCAAGTGCTCAGGGCAGGCCCAAAGGGTATCCTCATTAGAAGAGGCAGCGCACCGGTTCCCAGTCACCCCTTTCTCTGGGGTCAGCATGACAGATTAAATGATTCCCTGGCTTTTAGAGCGCGTTTTGAGTTCTTTCTCCAGCGTTTTCAGCAGTGCCGGAAATTGGTCTTCGATCAGCGAAAACAGGTCATGCGCTTCTTCCAGCCGTTCCTTAAGCTCATCGGGTTTGCCCTGCATAAGCACCAGCCCGCGCTCGGCGATCTTGTGCAGTTCCGACATCAGCCCCAGCCACTGGCGCATATACAGGATCCAACCGCCGGTCTTAAAGCGATAATAATCCCGACGGGGGAGCGGGGCAGCGACTTTCTCGATCAGGCCGTATTCAGTCAACAGCCTGGCCATGGTACTGATGGAACTTTTGCTGGCGCGCAGGGCGGCAGCGATATCTGTGATAGATTGGTGGGGCGGGTCGGAGATCAGCAGCACGCCCAGAATCCTGCCGGCCATTCGCGGAAGCCCCATCTGCTCAAAGAACAGGCCGATATCTTCAATGAAATGTTTTTCTTCCATCGCTTGAGTTGGCATTTGTTTTACCTTTTTTGATATTCGCCCTGATGAATTTTGTGGCTGATCGCCTTGGATAATTCTACAATAAAAAGCAGCCCGAAGGCGATGGCGGCCACCACCGCCCACTGCTGTAAACTCAACGGGACAATACCCAGCAGCTTGCGCAGGCCGGGTATGGCAAAGGCGATCACCACCAATCCAAGCCCGCCCAATACTGAAAAGATAAGTGGCTTATTCTGACTGAGCGGCGGCATGCGGTGAAGCGGCTGCCTTAAGCTGCGATAAGCAAAAATGTAGATCATCGAATTGACCGCAAAACTGGCAAAGACGATGCTCTGCCCTTCCACCGCATCCAGGTGAATAGTGTAATAATGCCCGAAAAGGAGCAAAGCCGCGAGAGCACTGGCAGCACTGATGATCCCGATTAAGATGAAGTTCAGCCGGGGAAGAATAGGTTCATTAATAGATTTGGGTTTTTCAGCCATGATGCCGTTCTCTTTTGGTTCAAAACCAAGCACAATATCCGACGGTCCGTCGCAGATCAGGTGGATCCACAGGATCTGGGCCACGCTCAGCGGCGCCGGCCAGCGCAGCATCATGGATGTGAAAATGGTCAGCACCTCGGCGAATGAGTTGGAGAGTGTGTAAGCTACCACTTTACGGATATTCTCAAAGATCACCCGCCCTTCTTCCACGGCGGCCACGATGGTGCGGAAATTATTGTCCATCAGGATCAGGTCGGCAGTCTCTTTGGCTACATCGGTGGCGCTGCCAACCACAACGCCGATATTGGCGCGTTTAAGGGCTGGCGCGTCATTGACGCCGTCGCCGATCATGGCGGTGATCTCGTGCCTGGCCTGCAGCGCCTGGATGATGCGCAGCTTATCCTGAGGACGGATGCGCGCGAAAACCGCCACGTTCTGGATGCGCCCCTGAAGCGCCTGGTCATCCATCATTTCCAGGTCTCTGCCTTCAAGGACCTCCTCACCTTCACCCATCAAACCGATATTGCGGGCGATGCGTTCAGCGGTCAGGCGGTAATCACCAGTGATCATCTTGACGCGGATGCCGGCGCGCTGGGTTGTGCGGACAGCTTCCAGCACTTCAGGGCGGATCGGGTCTTCCAAGCCAAGCAGCCCTGCCCAGGTGTATCCGGAATGATGCGCCAGGTCATCATGCGGCCTGAATGCCAGTCCAAGCAGGCGCATCCCCTCACTTGCCCATTCGTCAATTTTTAAAAGAAGTTTAGCTTTCTCATCATTGGATAGGGTGCACATCTCCAATACGATTTCCGGCGCGCCTTTGAGGAAATCCCGCTGGCTGCCGTCGGACATTATTACGGCTGTTGCCATAAATTTGGTTTCGCTGCTGAAAAGCTCTTCACTCAGACGCTCGGTTACATCCACTTTTTCCTGAGGATCGCCCTGGATGCCTGATTTGGCGTATTCCCACAAGGCGATATCCACCGGACCTTCCAGATTGTTGCACAGCATGGTGGTCTGCAGGGCCTCATCCGGAAACACGAATTCGGTGCGCGAGACGCGCATGCGCCCTTCGGTCAGGGTGCCGGTCTTGTCGGTGCAGATCACCGAGACCGACCCCAGCGTCTCCACGGCCAGCAGGTTCTTGACCAGTGCGTTGCGCGCCAGGATCTTGCGCATGCCCAGCACCAGAATGACCGTAACCGCGATCAGCAGGCCTTCCGGCACGGCCGCGATGGCCAGAATGATGGATGTGCGCAGCATTTGAAGGAAGGGATGCCCCATAACCAAGCCGGCAATCAAAATGCCGGCAGTGAACAGGACGACCACGCGCGTAAGCGTTTTGCTGAAGGTTTTCAAACGCGCCTGCAGCGGCGTATCCGTTTCCCGATGTTCCTGGACGCTTTTGGCGATCTTGCCCAGTTCGGTTTCTGAACCGGTGCGGGAGACCTGCATCAGGCCACGCCCGGCTGCAATGGTGGTGCCCATGAACAGTCTCCCGATTTCAGCTCCTGCGGTTTTCAGGACCGGTTCGCTTTCGCCGGTCAGGATGGCTTCGTCGACCGCTAATTTCACACTCTCCACCAGTTCGCCGTCCGCCGGGATGCGCTCGCCGTTGGCCAGCAGCACCAGGTCGCCGGGCACCAGCTGGCTGGAATCGATCTCTTTGCGCTCCCCGCCGCGCAGGACGGTGGCGGTTTCCTTGATCAGCCCTTTCAGGGCTTCATAGGTGCGCTGGGCCTGGTATTCCTGCACAAAACCCAGGATGGCATCGATCACCACCACGGCCATGATAATGAAAAAATCCCCCATCTCGCGCACCAAAAGCGATACCAGCGCGGCAGCCAGGATGATGTACACCAGCGGGCTCTTGAACTGGTTCAGCAGGATCATCAGGGGTGAGATGCCCTTTTCTTTGGGGAGCTGATTTAACCCGTACTGCGCCAGGCGCTTTTGCGCCTCCGCTTCGCTTAAGCCCTGCGGCTGTAAATGATTGATGGCTGGTTCGGTCATGGCATCTTCTCCGGTACTTCATAAATTAGGGTTCGGAATATAACATATTTATAACGTTCTGTAAATACTGAACATACTGTAAATATTAATAGATTTATTATCAGTGAGAGTGATTTGGAGTTGCAGGTTTATCCATAATGCATATTAAATCCCCTCACCTTTCATCTCCCCATTTACCCCGAATTCAATGCCTAGTCCCTACAACGATGTTTGCTTGAAGCGAACTCGTTGTTGGGATCTCAGCGATTTGCTCATGCAAACTGCTTCGAGAAGCCGCAGAATTCGACGTACACCACACTTCGCTCTGTGCTATAGCCTTCACCCTTTACTCTGGCAATCCCTTACAGGAGGCTTCGCACAGGATTTCGGAGGGGAGAGGATTTTTTGATAAAAAGAGCGGCCGAAGCCGCTCTTATTTAATGATCAATGGGGTTTCTAAGACGGTGAGTAGTACAGGTCCAGCTCGCTGTCCACATTATCTGTATTGTTGCCAAAGAAGAATGTCCCAAGCAGGTGCAGCAGAGACTTGGGCACGTTGATCTCGATGCCGGATCCGGTATTACCAATGGCTGTGCTGTTATTGATGTAGGTGTGGTAAGTGCCTGTCATATTGATGTTTATGCCGTCTGCACTGACGCCTGTGGTGCCGTTGATATTGCTGCGCACATTGCTTATGGTGACCTGACCGGAAGCTGCCAGATAAAGCCCTGTATCGCCGTTGTACTGGGCAACGATATTGCTCAGGATTATGCTTTTGCCGGGAGTTAATGAGGTCAGATTCAAGCCGTATTTTGCATTGTTCTCGGCGCGCACACCGCTGATGCTGAGCAAACCGTTAGTGCTGAGTATCAGCCCATCACCATTATTTTCACTGAAGATATTGCTGCCATTGATGGTCACATTGCCCTGCAGGCCAGTGTAATTATTATGAATGTAAACACCATATACGAATGAGGGTATGGTGCACTGGTTATCAACGGCGGTGATGCTGGTTAAGGTTACAGTGCCCTTGCTGTCGATATAGATGCCTGCGCCCTGGTTGCCGCTGGCAGAAATAGAAGAAAGGATCACTGGCATGGGTGTCAGGTCTGGAACGCCGCTGTTGACCAGATAGGCGCCTGTATTGCCATTGCCGCTGAATGAGATCTTGCCCCTGAGCGTGATCGCACCGCGAATATCCTCAGCAAGAATCCCATAACCGTCGTTGCCGGAAATTGCCATTTCTCGCGTGGTTAACGTATTGCGGATGGTCAAGCCAGCCGACTGGCTTTGCAGGTTTATGCCATTTGTTTTATTATCTCTAATATCCGTATTGATGATGGTGACTGACCCATTCGTGTTAATGGCTAATCCCATACCATTATTTTCATTGAATTCCGACCGGAAATTTGCAGGGCTGAGGATGCTGACGCTGTTGCCAGTTCCGGCTGAATTATTAATGTAGGCGCCATATGTCGTGGAAGACAGAAGGGAGTTAAATGAGGCGCTGACGCCGTTAAGGATAATATTCCCATTGGTTTGTATCACTATACCGCGATTGACGTTGCTATCAGCGCGGGTGCTGTTGAGCGTAACGGCGCCGAGGGATGATATTGCCAATCCGGCGATACCGCCATTGCGGTTCACTTCAACGTTCGTCAGGGTGACATTTTTAACCAACGGATTCGGATAAAAATTGTTGATTTCCATCCCATAATCACCATTATCATTGGAGCGCAGGCGTGAAATGGAGACGATGCCGTTGCTGTTGACCAGCAAACCCTCCAGGTGATTATTGCTGGTCGAGTTCCAGAAATTCGTGCCGGCAGTGATGGTGACGTTACCGATCGCATCGGAATAACCGGCATTATAAAGGTTGATGCCCTCACCGCTGATCGTATCATCCGCGATCACGTTGGCCAGCAAAATATTGCCTTCAGTTGCGATGAAAATGCCGTTGGTATTATTGCCGCTGAACTCGTTGCGCGAACCCGTCAGGGTCACAGCGGCAGGGGCAACAACAAATCCATCGCCCGCGTCAACATACAGCCCTGCCCCGTTCAGATTACTATTGGCTGTCAGGGTGTTCAGCGTGACGCTGCCTTTGGTAGTAATGTAAATGCCGTCACCGTTAGTGCTGCTGTTGGCAGTACTGCGCGATACATTGACCGGTTTGGGGCTGGCGGCCAATGCGGCATGGTTTTCAAGGTTGATATTGGTATTTCCGTTGCCCTCAGAGAGCACATTGCTGACGCTGATCGAACCGGTTGAAATGATATCCAGGCCATGATCTGTGTTATGCGAAAATGCATACACGCCTGCTGTGGTCGAGGATTTCACCACCACGGTGCCGCCATTTTCAATATAAACGCCGGAATATTCCGTTCCCCCGACGGTTGGATCGTTGTAGCTGGCGGTCACATCCGTCAGGGTCACGCCGCCTGGCGTGGTATAGATTCTGGCGCCGCCGAAGGTATTATGGTCAAATGTACTGCGCATGACTGAAATCGCGCCAGTGCCTGCATTGCGATCAATATTCAATCCATAATTCGTGTTTTCGCAGGCCAGAACATTGCCCACTGAAACTGGGCCTTTGGAGCTGATATAGATCCCATCCAGGCCATTAGCGCTGAAATCGTAATAAGTTGTAGTGAGGTTCGACTTTATGGTCACAGCGCTTGAGGCAGTGCTGAGTGTGTTGGCAATATAAGCGCCGTGGCCTATTGTGTTGCCGGCAGCCCCGGTATTGGTCAATGTTACAGCGCCGTTTGTTTCGATTTCGATCCCGCTCAATCCATTGCCATTCGCGAGGCAATTGGTGAGTGTTATCGGCAGATTGCCGGAGGCGTATGTATTAGTGATGCTGATACCCTGGCTGCCGCTGCTTTCCACGTTCGTTTTGCTGATGGACACCGATCCTTTTGAATTGATGTTGATGCCATCTCCTGTGCTGTTATTGCTGAGAGTATTATTAAAATTCAAAATGCTGGCGCCGATGGTCACATTCCCGGGGTATATGACTGGTTTGCTAATGCAGTGCCAGGGTTCACCCCCATCGAATTCGCAGTAGCTGTAGTCTTCGATGATAAGCCCGCTGCCGGTATTTGCGGACGCGCTGAAATTGGATAGGGAAACCGGGCTTGCGGTTGCGATCTGGAGACCGTTGGCGCCATTGCCGTCAAAGTTATTTGCCAGTAGTGCGCTGGTTGGGCTGGTGATGGTAATGGCGGTCGGGCTTTTAACAGACGTTGCGACATGACTCCCTTCCGTAGAAACATATGTGTATCCTTCACCGACGCCTTTAATATTTAAGCCGTTTTCACCATTCCCTGAAGCTGTTATGCTCGTCAGCAGCACAGTGCTGCCGCTTTCAATGTGAACCCCATCGCCGTCCATGTTACCATTGGCCTGGATATTGGTCAGCGATACCGATCCTTTCGTGCGGCTGACGGACAACCCGAAACCCAGGTTGCTGCTGGCGGTCAGGTTCCGGATGGTCACGTTGGCCAGGGATGTGAGAGTATTGGCAGGATTACCTGAATTATAGAAAGCACCGACGATCATGCCGTTATTGTTCTCGTTAATAGTGGCCGTATCCAGGGTAAAGCTGCTGCCCGCGACGATCAGAGGGTAAACCTCCAGACCAAATCCGTCCGTTCCATTGTGCTGCAAATAAGAATTTGTGCTATTGTTGGAGATAGCGGTCAGGTTGCGGATCGTGATCACTTTACCGCCGTTGACAAAGAAGCCATCCCCGCTGTTGTTATTGGCAGTAACATTGGTCATGCTCAGCGTGCCGGGTAATATCAATCTGACACCCACGCCGTTGTTATTGGCTGAGGTTTCGGTCAGCGTAATAGCGCCAGTGGATGAAATATCAATCCCGGTCAAGCTGTTGTTACTGGCACGCACAGTGTTCAATGTGACTGTTCCAATTCCGCTCTTGTTAATTTTGATACCAGTTTGGTTATATAAAGCGTCAACAGAGCTCAACGAGATGCTGCCGGCGGTTGAGATAGTAATCCCAGTCCACACGTTATAGTTAGCTGTGACATATTGGAGCAACACAGGGGCTGCTTTGGTTGTGGATGCATCCAACCCATCGCCTCGTATATCGCCCACATATCCATTCAGGACCGCATTTTTTACCGTCAGGCTTGAAAAACCATATACATAGATCCCATTTTCGTAATTTCGTGAAACTGAAACACCGTTGATGGTAACCACGCCGCTGGTCCAGATATTTAGTCCATCTACATTATTTGTGGTTCCATTATCATCAAAAGCGCTGTTGGTGATGGTTACATTGCCGCCGGCTGTATTTTCAATTTCGGCGCCGGTATATACGTTATGGCTGGAAGTCACATTGGTCATGACCACGTTGCCTTTTTGGGCGGAGATGCGAATGCCGCCGCCTGTGACCTCGGCTAAATCCTTGCTGACATTTAGGTCGGTCAGCGCGAGCGTGCCGGTGACTCCGTCAATATTAACCCGGCCGTTGATGGTAAAACCAGACAGGATAAAGCCGCTGGTCAGTTGTCGGATGGTCACATTGCCGTTGATGGTGGGGAATACGCCACCTTCATCCGCTTCGCCGATCAAACCGGTGATGGTTGCCAAAACCGGATGATCTGAGCCATTGATGGTCACATCACTGGTGTATGTTGCCTTTTTCACATAGATCTTGCCATCATCCGGGGCCTTTCCAAGAATATCCCAGATGTATTCAATAGCATCAGGGATTGCATTGATAACTGGATCAGCGCTTCCGGGATCAAAACAATGTGGGTCACCCGGAAAATTATTTGAACAATAGTTCAACGTCTCAGAAAATCGGTACGTGATTCCATCCACCGTGTAATAAGGGTCGGCTGTCGAAATGGCATCCGCGGTTTCCTGGCTGGCCATATCCAACGGTGCGCCCGCGGGATCCACCAGCACCAGCTCCGGCAGGGATTCTTCAGTTACGGCTGGCGCCGATTCAGTGGTATCGCCGGCAGCCAGTGCAGGCGTTTCGATTGCCGCCGGGTCTGCCGCGATCAGCGGCTCTTCGTCTGCGGGCAGCGCGGCTTCAACAGGCGCTTCATTCGCTGGCAGCTCTGCTTCGGGTAATGCGGAACTCTCTTCTTCCAAGGGAACCGCTGCCGTGTCGCCGGCCGGCACTTCAGGTGCGGGCTCAGCCGGCGCCTCTGTTTCGGCCGTGACCGGTGCTTCAGCCGGCGCGGGCGCTTCAGGCGGCGCCACTTGCGGCGTGTCTACCGCGGCAGCCTGAGGCGCTTCGGCCGCAGGAGCTTGCGGCACCTCGCCTTCGGCGAAAACAATGCCGCTGAAGAACAGGGCGGCCAGAATGGCAGCAGACGTCAGTAAAACGATCTTCGTTTTCATGGTTAAGTTCCCTCCGATTTACAAAATATTGAACTATTGGTTTTAGACAAGGCAGAAATATCCTTTTCGGGCGAATCGATATCGATGTGGATAAGCGGGAAACAGACTTTACTGTAAAAACCGAGAAAGACAGACTGCGCCTTGATCCCCCGAAAGAAGCCTTGCTTTAATGCAACCACACCCCTCCTGTACGATGCCGGTTGAATTTGCCCAGACTAATATGTACAGTGTATAACTGTGAATGGAGTTTGTCAATAGAAATGATGAAGTTCTTCAAAAAGGAATAAAAAAGATCAGGAGCGGAATTCCCGCTCCTGATCTCGAGTAGATCCTGGTTTCTTATTCCTGATATAATTGTTGGTCTCCATTTCCCAGGAAAATATTGTTGGTATTAATGAATAGGAGATCCGGCAGGTCCCAGTACACAAAGCCGTCGTCATTGTTGCACATAAAGGAACTGTTCAACAGGACGAGCTTATATAGATTGGTATTTACATTGACCCCGTCCTTATTGTTGAACCAGGCGCGCACGTTGTTGAGCGTGGTGATGCCGTTGGTGCCGCCGTCCATTTCCATTTCGATGCCACTGAGGCCGTTCCACATTGTGACGATATTCTTCAGGGTAACCGCTTTAAGATCTGTATTCGCCACGATGCGGATGCCGTCCTGTCCGTTGTTTTTGGCTTCCAGGTTGTTGAGGCTGACCGCGCCGTCAGTGATGACGCGCAGCCCTTCCCAGCCGTTATTGCCCGAAAAATTGGCGCCCGAAAGCGTTACTTTGCCGCTGCCAGCCGTGTTATCGATGTAGATGCCCTCGCAGCCGTTGTTCCAGGCAACCACGTTGGCCAGCATCACGTCGCCGCCGCTCCAGCCGAACAGCCCGGTCTGCTCATTGTCATTGAAGCTGTTCGTGCCGCTCAAGACCACGCTGCCGCCGGCGCTGAAATAAAGCCCCTCCACCCACATCATGTTCGGGTCAGCCGGATTGTCGTCCCCCACCGACAGGCGGTAGAAGCCACTGGCATCGTTGTAGCTGCTGACTTCCAGGTAATACATGCCATTCTGGCCGGTGTCAGGTGTCCAGACGATCTCGTAGTAATCACTGAACCAGTTCCCGCTACTGTACTGATCGTCGATCTCCTGGTTGTCGGTTATCTCGTTGCCATCGCTGTCGAAGATCTTCAGGAAAGGATCAAAATCCCAGCGGTTAAGCCAACTGCTACCGCCATCAGCGGACCCATCGGCCCATAAGGTTAGAGTGATTTCATCACCTTCTACTGCTTCGAACCACCAGTGGTCGGTGTCCTTGTTCAGGTTCAGGTAGTTTTGAACCGTGCTTCCGTTATCGATCCCGCCCCAGCTCATATTGTTGTTATTGGCGTTGAGGTTGGACATGAGCAGCGCGCCGTTAGTACAGGCCGTGATGCCGCTGTCGCCGTTATTTTCCGCGCGCACTGTAGCGAGTGTGATACCGGCTGTGGCACCCATAAAGTCATTAATGGCGCGGATGCCGGTCTGCCAGTTGTCGTTGGCCTGCACGCCGAGCAGCGCGATATAGCCTTTCGAGAAGATCTCGATGCCCTTGCCCTGGTTGTTGTCGGAGTTCACCGTGGTAAGCCGGACGCTGCCGGTGCCTGTACAGTAGTCGCCAATTAGAAGGCAGTTATCCAGGAAGATGCCGCCTTCATTGAAGTTATTCCAGACGTTGACTCGCGTCAGGGTAATATTGCCGGTGGCGAAGATGTCCAGCCCGATCAAGCCGTTCTCGCCCGCATTGATGTTGCTGAGCGTAACCACTTTGGCGGCAAGGTCATCCCGGATGGAAATGCCGCTGCTTCCGCGAGGCTTCCAGATTACTGAGCGTGACATTACCGCTGGTGGCCATCATCAACCCATCCCAGCCGTTGTTATTGAGATTGTTGCTGCCGGAGATGGTGATGGAGCCCGTGCCGAAGCCGGAAGCGCTGTAATCCGGAGCTTGGCCGCAGGTGAGGTTAACCCCTTCGGTGCCGTTGTCATTGATCTGCAGGTTTGAGAGGGTGATGTTGCTCAGATTGCCCTTCACGGTTATACCCAGGCCCTCCAGCGAATTATTGGAGGAGTTGATGCCGCGCACGGTGACGCTGCCGCCGGCTTCAATGCCGGTGCCGTTAACCCAGTACGCCTGGTTCGGGAAGTCGGTCTGGTTGCTGTCGTTGATATTCAGGTGGTAAAAGCCGCTCGCTCCGTTAAAGTCCGTGCCGTTA
>CAZBNE010000046.1:0-15516 GCA_964493155.1 uncultured Pelolinea sp. | reverse complement strand
GCCTGCCGGTGCAGGTGATCGGCATCCCCTGGCTCAACCGCTCGGGGCTGGCAGCTGCCAGCGATGATCCGGCGGCGGATTCCGGGGCGATCAACGGGCAGATGGAGGACAACCTGTCGCGCATTATTGAAGACATGCTCGACGGGCTGGACCCTGCCCTGCCCGCCATCCTCACCAGCCATGTCTCGGTGCAGGGCGCCAGCTACAGCAGCGAGCGCAGCGTGATGCTGGGGCGCGATGTGGTTCTGCCGGGCTCGCTGGTACGCGATGATCGTCTGGATTATGTTGCCCTGGGGCACATCCATAAAGCCCAGAACCTGAATGAGGGCGGCCATCACCCGGTCATTTATCCCGGTTCGATCGAACGTGTGGATTTCGGCGAGGCGGATGACCGCAAGACCTATGTCATCGCGCAGGTGGAGCGCAATCAAACAACATGGCAGCAGTTCGACCTGCCGGGGCGTAAGTTCATTGACCGCTCGGTGGAACTGAGCGACGCGGACAGCATCCAGGAGCAGCTGCTGGCTGCCCTGCCGGACGTAAACGAGATGCGGGATGCCATCCTGCGGCTGGTGGTGGTCTATCCACGCGAGTGGGAAACGCTGATCGATGAACCGGCCATCCGGCGCGCGGCGGAAGGCGCTTTTGAATTCCATTTCATCCGCCGCCCGCGCGTGCAGGCCCGCCTGCGCATTTCCGGTGATCGGCCGATCGCCTCACTGCCGCCTGCGGAATTGCTCGACCTGTACTGGGGCAGTATGCCGCCCGCTGAAGACCAGCCGGATGTCCTGAATGCGCTGGCCGCGCAGATCATCCATACGGTGGATATGGGCCAGCCGGCCGGCGAAGAGGAGCTGCCGCTGTGATCCCGGTCAAACTGACACTGCAGGGCTTTTTATCTTATAAAGAGCCTGTCGTGGTTGATTTCTCAAGGTTAGATGTGGCCTGCATTTCCGGAGCCAACGGCGCCGGAAAATCCTCCCTGCTGGACGCTGTCACCTGGGCGCTGTTCGGCAAGGCACGCGGAAAAAGCGAGGAGGCGCTGATCAATGACGCGGCGCAAGCCTGCCGCGTGGAACTGGAATTCGACTACGAAAATGAACACTACCGCGTGCAGCGCGAAAAGCCGCGCGGCAAGAGCACGCTGCTGGAACTGCAGATACGCACCGCGGACGGCGCGTGGAAAACGCTGACCGAAGCCGGCATGCGCGCCACCGGAGATCGCATCCGCGACGTGCTGCGCCTGGACTATGATACCTTCATCAATGCCTCCTTTTTCCTGCAGGGCAAGGCGGATATGTTCACGCAGCAGAAGCCCTCAGACCGCAAGGAGATCCTCAGCGCCATCCTGGGGCTGGAGATCTGGGAGTCGTATAAAGCAGAGGCGGCGGAACGGCGCAAGAATGCCGCGGGCGAGGTCAAAGCCTTGCGCGTTTGGCTGGATGAGGTACTGGCGGAACTGGACCAGGAAGCCACGCGCACTGAAAGGCTGAGGCTGCTGACGCTCTCGCTGGAAAAAACCTCCGCGCTGCGTGCAGAAGTGGAAGAACGCTGGAATAGCGCGCAGCAGAAAGTCCAGGAGCTGCGCCACGAGCGTGAAAAGTTAACACTGCTGGAAAAACAGATCGAAAGCGCGCGCACACGGCTGGCTGCCGCAGAAAAGGTCATCCGCGAGCGCTCGGTGGAAAAAGCGGCACACGACGATTTGATCGGGCGGGCAGGTGCGATCGAAAAAGCGCAGCTCGCCTGGCAGGAACTGCGTTCTGAAAAGGAACGCTGGGACAACCTGGCCGAAGGTTTTCACACGCAGCAGAGGCAAAAAGACGCCCTGGATGCACGCATCCAGGCAGAAGGCGCGCGCATTGAACAGGAGCTGCGCGGGCTGCGCGCCAGGCAGGCGGAGATAGCTGCGTCTGAAAGCGCACTGCCCGATCTGCAAGCCCAGCAGCAGGAGCTGAATGAGCGCCTGGCTGAAATGGAAATCCGGCTGGACAGCCTTGACCAGCTGGAGGATGAACGCACTGCAGCTGCCAACAGGCGCGCTGACCTTCTGGCTGAATACAATCAAAAGAAGGCTGGCAGAGAGGAGACCGCCGAACGCCTGACGCGCCTCGCCTCGGCAACCGGCAGCAGCTGCCCGTTATGCGGACAGCCATTGAGCGAAACCCACCAGCAGGAGATGCATGCTGAACTGGAAAGCGAACTGTCCCAACTGGAGCAGCAGATCGAAGCAGTCACCCTGGAAGGCGCAAAAATTAAGCAAAACTTGGCTGATCTGGAAGCGCGCATCGCTGAACTGAAGGCGCTGCGTGAGACCTTTTCGGCCGCCCAAAAATCGCTGGGCGCGCTGACCGCCCGCATCGAACAGCTGGAAGCGGACCTTGACCTTTGGCGCAAGAAAGACCTCCCGCGGCTGGACCAACTGCAAGCCGTTTTGGCGAACGGATCATTCCTGGCAGATGAGCGGGAAGAGCTCCGAAAACTGGATGAAGCCATCCTGGCTGGCGGCTATGACGCTCAAGCGTATGAGGCAGCCCGCCAGGCGGAACTGGCCGCCCGCGGCAGTGATATCGAGTTCCGCGCCCTGGAGAAAGCGCGCGCGGCGGTTGACGGCCTGGCGCGCGAACTGCACACGCTGGAAGAGAACCGCGCCGCGACTGAGGAAGAGATCGGAGCGCAATCGCTGGCGTTCAATGAACTGCAAAAGGAACTGTCTGCCCGGGAAGCTTCGCTGCCGGACCTTGCGGCGCTTCAGGCGGAACTGGAAAAACTGAAGAGTGATGAGAACCAGCTCAGGCAGGATACCGGCGGCGCGCAGCAGGAAGTGGCGGTGCTTGACAAACAGCGTAAAAAGAAAACGGAATATGAAAGCCAGATAGCAGACTTGAACCTGCAGATCACGCGCTTGAAGCTGCTTGAAACCGCTTTCGGCAAGGATGGCATTCCAGCCATGCTGATCGAACAGGCGCTGCCCGAGATCGAATCGCAAGCCAATGAGCTGCTCGACCGCCTGAGCGACGGGCGCATGTCGCTCAGCTTTGAGACGGAAAGGGAATACCGGGACAAAAAACGCGATGACAGGAAGCCCACACTGGATATTTTAATATCCGATTCTTCCGGCCGCCGGGAGTATGAGCTGTTCTCGGGCGGTGAGGCGTTTCGCATCAACTTCGCCATCCGCCTGGCGCTCTCGCGCGTGCTGGCGGGGCGGGCCGGGGCGCGATTACGCACGCTGGTGATCGACGAAGGTTTCGGCAGCCAGGACGCGGACGGACGGCAGCGCCTGATCGAAGCCATCAATCAGGTGAAAGGTAACTTTGACAAGATCCTGGTGATCACCCATCTGGAAGAACTCAAGGACGCATTCTCATCGCGCATCGAGGTCACCAAGAATGACAACGGATCTCACGTGGAGGTGATCGCCTGATGCCGCTAATACAAAAGAAGACCGCCATCCAACAGCGCGTGCTGCCCACTTATCGCATCGCGTTCTTTGACGCGCTGGCAGCGGAGTGCACCCAGGGCTTAAGCGTTTTCGCGGGCGAACCGCGCAGCGGCGAAAGCCTGGAAGCCGGCGCCCGCCCGGCGATCGCGCAATTCTATCCCGGACGGAACATCCATCTTCTCGGCGGGCGCCTATACCTGTGCTGGCAGACAGGCATCATGCGCTGGCTGCGCAGCTGGCAGCCGGATGTGCTGATTATGGAAGCCAATCCGCGCTATCTGCGTTCAGGCGTGGTTATGAACTGGATGAAAGCGCACGGCGGAAAGGTTATCGGCTGGGGGCTTGGATCGCCGCTGCCTTCCGGAAAGCTGTCGCAGCTGCGTTTGGCGCTGCGCCGGCGCTTTGTGAAACGTTTTGACGCGCTGATTACTTACAGCCAGCAGGGAGCGGATGAATATGCCGCTCTGGGCTTCGACGCGCAGCTGATCTTCTGCGCGCCTAACGCGGTGGCGCCCAGGCCTGTGCAGCCCCTGCCGGAACGTCCGAACGGCTTCCGCGGCGACAAGGCGAACGTCGTGTTCGTTGGGCGCCTGCAGGCACGCAAGCACGTGGATATGCTGCTGCGCGCCTGTGCGCTGCTGCCGGTGGAATTGCGCCCGGCGGTAGTGATCGTGGGCGACGGCCCTGAACGTTCCCGATTGGAAGCTCTGGCAAAGAATAATGACCTGGATGTACGCCTTACCGGCGCGCAGCATGGGGCAGACCTCGCCAGGATCCTGCGCGAGGCTGACCTGTTCGTGCTGCCCGGCACCGGTGGGCTGGCGGTACAGCAGGCCATGTCCTTCGGGCTGCCGGTGATCGTGGGCCAATCCGACGGCACCCAGTCGGATTTGGTGCGGGAAGAAAACGGCTGGACGCTGAGTGAACCGTCAGATGAGGCTTTGAGCCAGTTGATGGTGAATGCCCTGGGAGACATCGCGCGCCTGCGCCGCATGGGCGCGGCATCCTACCGCATCGTCAGCCAGGAGATCAACCTCGAGACGATGGTAGACGCTTTCACGCGAGCCATCCGCAGGGTGACTGAGGCCTGATGCATATCCTGATCGTCGCGGATGGGCGCAGTTCGATCACGCGCAGCTGGATCAAAATGGTCTCCGGGTTTGGCTGGCGCGTCTCGCTGGTCTCCACTTTTCCCTGCGAAGCGGTCGCTGGCGCACAACTGGCGGGCAGCCTGCCGGTGGGATTTTCCGCTCTGGGCGGCGGGCAGGTGGGCATCGCGGATGGAAAGGGCGGCTGGCAGCGCAGCCTGATCAACCGTTTCAGGCCGCTGGCACTCCGAGTGCGTGCCTTCATTGCACCGCTGATATTAAGCCGCTACCAGAAGCAGTTTGTCTCCATCGTGAATGACCTGCAGCCAGACGCGGTGCACGCGCTGCGCATTCCATTTGAAGGCATGCTGGCGGAATGCACGCCCGTACATATCCCATTGATCATTTCCATTTGGGGTAATGACCTCACTTTCCACGCGCGAACTTCCCCCTTAATGGCTGCACATACCCGCCGAGCGCTGCGCCGTGCGGACGGGCTGCTGGCGGATGCTGAGCGCGACCTAACCCTGGCCAGGCAGTGGGGATTACGGGAAGGGCTTCCGGAGCTTGTACTGCCCGGCAACGGCGGGCTGGACCTGGGCGCCCTCAAGCTTGTATTAAAGAAAAAAGAGCTGCCTTTCCATCTGCCGGAAGACCGCCCGATTATCGTCAATCCGCGCGGTTTCCGCCCGGGCAGCATTCACCAGGAGGTTTTTTTCAAGAGCCTGCCGTTGGTGCTGCAGAAGATCCCCGGAGCTTTCTTTGTGTGCACAGCCATGCAGGGCCAGCCCCAGGCGCAGCGCTGGGTGGAGGAGCTGAAGCTGGGTGAAGATGTGCTGTTATTGCCCTACCTGCCACAGGAGCAGCTCTGGCGGCTGTACGCGCGCGCGCAGACCTATGTTTCACTTTCCAGCCACGACGGCACCCCCAACACATTTTTGGAAGCGCTGGCCTGTGGATGTTTTCCAGTGGCGGGGGATATCGCCTCGTTCAGGGAATGGCTTGATAACGGCGTCAACGGCTTGCTGGTCAATCCACGCGACCCGCAACAAGCGGCGGACGCCATGATCCGGGCAACATCCGATGAAGGCCTTAGGCTTGGCGCGCTTAAGAAGAATTATGAATTGATCCAGGGTAGGGCTGAAGTGGGGGGTGTGCGCCAGAAATACCGCGGCTTTGTTGAGCAGATCGTCAAACTCTAGGCTCAGCGGCTTGAACGGATAACGCGGTTGAGAGAAGTGATTGTTTTAGCTTTGCTTTTAAATAGTATGCTGTTGATCCCCAACTCCTGCGCGGCATCCGTATTGGCTTTGCGGTCGTCAATGAAGACCGCCTCATGAGCCAGGCAGCCAACGCGCTCCAGGGTGAGCTGATAAATGCGCGCATCCGGTTTGACCAGGCCAACATCCGCCGAGACAATGATGTGGTCGAAAGCGTCATGCATGTGCCAGGAGCGCTGCATGAAATCATGCACATGCGCCGGAAAATTGGTGAGCAGCGCGGTAGTGTAAGATTTGCGCAGCTCCTGGACAAGCGTCAACATCTCCTGATCCACGAAAAAATCATCGATCACAAATTTTCGAATGACCGTCTTTTTTTCAAGAGGCTGATCCAACTCGGTCAGCATATATGTATAGAACTCTTCATTGCTGATCTCATTCATATCCCAGCGGTCATTGGTTTGGCTGCTCATCACGCGCTGCACGTCTTCTTCGGGTACCTGCAGGCGTTCTGCCAGAAGGGAATTAAAGGTGCCGCGGATGGGGAACAGGACCACTCCCGCCAGGTCAAAGATAACCGCTTTGATCGCCATTACTGATATTCACTCAGATGCGCAGCGTCATCCAGGCGCACCAGGCGCGCCTGCCCGGCAGTGTTGATCTCGATCTCACTGATGCTGCAGGGGCGCATGGAGTAATAATAGGATCCTTTGGGAAAATTCTTGCCAAAGTGATGAATGAGAATATTGTTGAAGACCGCTGAATGCGCTACCACAATCGAGATCTCATCCCTGTTCTCATCCACTATCTGCTGCCAGGCGGCCAGCACCCTGCGCTGCAGGTGCCGGATGGATTCGCCGCTGATGGTGCGCACGAAATTGAAGTGGGAATGGTCGATGAAGCGCGCCAGAGGGCTCTTTTCCAGTTTGCGGCCATTGATCAGGGGTTTGCCTTCCAGCCAGCCGAAGTTCACTTCAATCAGCCCATCCATGGGTACGGGCTCCAGATGGACCTTGGCGGAAATGGCCTGCGCACTCTGCATGCTGCGCTGGAGCGGGCTCGAATACAGGCGGCTGGCAGGGACGTCTTTCAATGCCTCGGCCACCTCACGTGCCTGCCTTAAGCCGTTCGCGTTGAGCGGAATGTCGGTGATGCCATGCAGAATATTATTGTCAACCCAATCTGTGGTGCCGTGCCGGACTAAAATTAAAGTTTTCAATACAAGACCCTATTTGATTGCTTTCGTGCTTTATTCTACTGCCAGGTTCTCAAGCCGCCTGCAAGCAGGATTTTGTCCCGCGATAAGATGATCCAATTCTGCAAGCGCCTGATTCCGATTTTTAAAAAGGATGGCATGCAGGCCGTATTCCTGCGCCCCGCGGATGTTCACAATGCGGTCGTCGATCAGAACCGCTTCGTCCCTGCGAACATGCAGTTTATCAAGGGTGTAGTCAAAGATCTGCGGCTGCGGCTTGATCATCTTGATCTCCCAGGAAATGATGATCTCATCGAAAGCGCCGCTGACATCCCATTGATTCGATAATCTGGGGCGCAGACCATCTGCAAAATTGGTAAGCATGGCAGTCCTGAAATGCTTGCGGTATTCGCGTACCGCATTCAGCATGAGCGGATCGATGAAAAATTCTTCATCAAAGAAATTCACAATATCGGGCAATCGGCTGGCGGGCAGCCCCACATATTCCAGGGCATGAAGCCAAAAATCATACTGGGATATCTCACCGATATCAGCCTTGTCATTAATTTCACTGTGAAAGACCCTGCCAACTTGTTCCACGGGAATTTTCAGGCGCCTTGCGAAGGCTTCTTCAATAGTCGCTTCGGGTGAAAAAAGGAGAACACCATGCATATCAAAAATCAGGGCTTTAATGCTCATGAGACGCTTTCCTCCGGCAGGTGGTCATGTTCATTGAGGGACACGATCTGTATACCTTTGCCATTGACCGAGATGCGGCTGATGCTGCAGGTGGAGATCGGGTAAAGGCCTGTATCCAGCCGCGAGCCGCCAAATTCACACATGAGGATCATGCGCAGCACTCCCGAATGTGCGACAACCGCCACCGTCCCTTCCGGATTGTCCGCCTTGATCTTTTCCCAGACATCGGCGACCCGTTTTTTGGATTTCCAGAACGGTTCGCCGCTGAGCGCGTTTATTGCCAGGCGGGTGATCAAATAGGCGGGGATGAGCGATTTGCGCTGACGGATATAAGGCCACCAGTCGCGCTTGCCTTCCTGCCAACCATAATCTTCTTCGCGCAGATCCGCAAGCGGGATGATCGCGGCACCGGCTGCCCCGGAGATCTTTTCAGCGGTCTGCATGCAGCGCAGCAGCGGGCTGGAATAAAGCCGGTCGATTTTGGTGTCCGTTAAATATTGGGCGGTCAGTTCAGCCTGCTTAAGACCAAATTCACTCAGAGGCAGGTCTGAAATACCATGCAGGATCTCTTTTTCGATCCATTCGGTGTAACCATGCCGCACCAACAAGAAAGTTGTCATCATGCTCCATTTAAAAAAGAAATTTGCGCCTGGGCAAACAGGGGATATTCTACTATTAATTCATAAAAAAGGCATGAGAACATCCCCTTGTAGGGCTGGCATTCTCGAAGCCCTTCACGCAGCACCCTGATGAGGATTGCAGGTGAAAAAGCTGAGACTAAAGCTCAGAGCGCGGCGTGAAGTCCATGATATCGGCGGTATTGCCGGCCCTGTTCATTTGGCAGTTTTGTGTCGCTCACCCTTCGACACGCTCAGGGTTCGTAAATTGTAGGATGGCCATCCCTGATGGTGACCCACACCCATGCAAATGAAACCGTTGGCTGAGCCTGTCGAAGCCAATGGCGAAAGGATAGGTTACTACTGAAGATTGAATTATTCTGGGCAAATTACCTCTCACCCTTCGACACGCTCAGGGTTCGCGAGATGCGCGACATCATTAAAGCGTATCAATTCCGCGTTTCCCGGAACAACAACTTTCAATTCGGTAATGCTGCAGGGTTTAATGGCGGTCGTCTGAAGCCCCTTGAACGTCTGAACATCCAGCAGGTATTTCAAAAAATAGTTAATCAGCACACCATGCGATACGATCAGCAGCCTGCCCTCTGGCACCCGGGCGCTGATCTCAGCCCAGCACTTGACTGCCCTTCTGCTTACACTGCGCAGTGATTCTCCCGTTGCCTGCGCGAACAAAACTTTCATCAAAAGCAGCACTCGTCTGAAACCTTGCGGCACTTCTTCAGGCGAAGCGAAATACACCCGTTTTTCATAAAATCCGAAATCCATCTCATGCAGGTCATTTAGCCGAACCACCTTGAGTTCCGGATGAGCAAGCGCCACAACCTGCGCTGTCTCCCACGCGCGCCCCATCGGGCTGGAGAAGGCGGCATCAAAGGGGATTCCGCTGAGTGCTTCAGCTGTCTGCAGTGCTTCTTCACGTCCGCGCGCGCTCAGCGGGCTGTCCGAGGAGCCCTGCATCAGGCGCTTTTCAATGTCTTCAGTGGTCCCGTGGCGGATAAGAATTATGTGCTGCATAGCCTCCGATTTTAACGGGCTTTCTGATTTTTATTGATCTTTGTTTTTAACTTGGGGGGACAGATGTTTTTGACGGGGATTCGCCGCTCGGATATACTCATTAAATATAAGAAAATTGAAATCAGGAGAACAGTATGGCAAATGATACGGCCTTTAAGTTGACTTACGCGACCATGTTCAACCCGCCCGAAGAACTGCACACCCGCTTTGAGGATGCGCTGGCCAAGGTTAAGGCTGGCCTGGGTAAGGAACATACCATGCTCATCGGAGGCATGGAACGTAAAGCCAAAGCTACCTTTGAAGATCGCAGCCCGATCAATACAGATTGGCTGCTGGGAAGATTCCAACAAGGGGATAGTCAGGACGCGGCGGACGCGATTGCAGCGGCACGAGCGGCTTTTCCTGCCTGGAGCAGCCGCCCCTGGCAGGAACGGCTGGTGCTGCTGCGTAAGGCGGCTGACCTGATCGATGAGCGCATTTTTGAGTTCGGCGCGGTGATCGCCCTGGAGGTCGGCAAGAATCGCATGGAAGCACTGGGCGACGCGGCGGAAGCCGCGGACCTGATCCGCTATGCCTGCGAACAGGTCACTGCCAATTCGGGTTTCATCAGGAAAATGGGCGAGGACCCGCTGCAGGGCTACAAGGCGGTCAATTATTCTGTTCTGCGCCCTTACGGCGTATGGCTGGTCATCAGCCCCTTCAACTTCCCCGCCGCACTAACGGGCGGCCCTGCCGGCGCTGCACTGGCAGCCGGCAATACCATCGTCATCAAACCCGCCTCCGATACTCCATGGACCTCGCGCCTGCTGGCGGATTGCTTCCGCGACGCGGGACTGCCGGACGGCGTAGTCAATTACGTCACCGGTCCCGGCCGCACTCTTGGCCAGGCGCTGATCGACAGCCCAAATGTGGATGGCATCACCTTCACCGGCTCATATGATGTAGGCATGGGCATATATCGCAGTTTCGCGCAGGGTGCTTATGTGCGCCCGGCCATCCTTGAGTTGGGCGGCAAGAACCCTGCCATCGTATCCAGGAATGCGGATATTGAAGAAGCTGCATTAGGCATTATGCGCTCGGCCTTCGGATTGCAAGGGCAGAAGTGCTCGGCCTGCTCGCGCGTTTATATTGAGCGCCCGGTCTACCAGAAGGTCGTTTCGCGCGTGGTCGAGCTGACCAACAAGCTGGCCATCGGCGATCCCACCGAACGCAGCGTTTACCTGGGCCCGGTGGTGAACAAGAATTCATACATGGATTACCAGGGTTATATCAAAGAGATCTACGAGGCCGGCGCACGCTTCCTGACCGGCGGGAAAGTTTTAACCGAAGGTGATTTTGTCAAGGGATACTACTGTGCCCCCACCATCACAGTTGACCTGCCTCTGGAACACCGCCTGTGGAAACAGGAAATGTTCGAACCTATCACCACCCTGGCTCAGGTGGAATCGCTGGACGAGGCCTTGGATTACGCCAACGACGTCAGCTACGGCCTGACCGCCGGCTTTTACGGTTCGCCGGACGAAGCTAAAGTGTTCTTTGAGCGCATCCAGGCGGGCGTCACCTATGCCAACCGCCCGCAGGGCGCCACCACCGGCGCGTGGCCCGGCTTCCAGCCCTTCGGCGGCTGGAAAGGCTCCGGCTCCAGCGGCAAGAACGCCGGCGGGTTGTATTACGTTCAGCTTTACATGCACGAGCAGATTCAGACGTTGATCCAAAAAGCGTGATCGATCCAAAAATGAATTGACCGCCTGAAAATAATTCGGGCGGTCTTTTTTGGATTTTTTCCGCTTCTTCTATTCTTGATGATACAGGTCGTCGATCACATGCTCTTCCAGATGATCGAGATTAACTTCGTTCTCACAGATCACCTTACCCTTAACCGAGATGCCGCGTTTATGAATGGATTCGGGGTTGCCGCTTTCCAGCGGGTGCCAGTCGGGCAGCGGCTGGCCGCGCATGATGAGCACATAGGCGCAGGTTTCGGGCAGCCATTTCAATGATTCCACTTTGGAGGGTGTCAGCTTAATGCAGGAGGGCATGGCGCTGTGGCGCTCGTCATACAGCTGGCATTGGATTTTTTCCAGATCCAGAAAGCGGCAGACAACATTGGTCAGCTCCACTTCGCCCGAGTCAACATCTTCAAGTTTGTAAAGGCAGCAGATGCCGCAACCGTCGCACAGCGCTTCCCACTCTTCCAGTGAAAAGTCCTTGAGTTTTTTGTGTTTCCAAAAGCCTTTACGGATGGTCATCGACTGCCCTGGCTGCTGCTTTCTGCCGCGGCAATCAGCATTTCAGCCAGTTTGCGCGCCTCCTCCGGGGTGATAAAAATATTGGTTTCCCCCGCGTACAAGATCTTTTCGTCTTCCGGACCAAATTCTTTCATAACCACGCAGATATTATCATCATACTCTTTATCCCCTTTGTCAAAGTAGATATCAATGGTCAGGCTGCCGTTCAATAGCTCAATTGCCATATTAACCTCCAATACTGGATGTGAGTGTGGCGCTGTTAATCATAAACTATTTTCATGGTTTTTTCCCAGGATGATATTTTCTTCTTAATCAGGTATTATTAAAAAATATATTCAACCGGATCGGAGCTCAAATGAAGATTAAGCACATCAGGCAAATATTCGCGATGGTTTTAACCATGGCCTTGTTCACTTTGACAGCATCATGCGAGGGGCAATCTTTTGAAGCGCCTGCTGTAGAACAGCTCAGGTTTCCGAATTTTCAGGACAGACAGGGGAAGATCGCATTTGCCGCGCAGCAAGAAGAAGATGCCATGTTTGACCTGTATTTTATAAACCTCGACACCGGAAAACTTTATCAGGTGACCGAAAATCCGCATTCCGACATCGCACCGGATTTTTCAAGGGATGGCATGCGAATGGTTTTCTCCTCTGACCGGGTGGATACCTATGATATTTTCACAATCAATCTGCCCTCAGGCAGCCCCATCATGTTATTCGAGAATTCAACCGATGAGACCGAACCGCGTTTTTCACCAGACGGCACGCAAATCGCTTTTCAGGCGAATTCGTATGGCGATAATGATGTTTTTGTTATCCCGGCTGCCGGCGGTGAACCCATTCGTTTGACCGAGGAAGACGCTCAGGATACCCAGCCAGCCTGGTCGCCGGATGGCACATCGCTCGCTTTTGTTTCAGATCGTGATGGAGATTTTGAGATCTATAAAATGAAGGCGGATGGCAGCGCGCTGGAACAGGTAACCAGCAACACCAGTTATGAATCCGCGCCGGTCTGGTCGCCGGATGGCACCCGGCTTGCTTTCATTTCAAAACGCGGGCTTCATTTTCAGCTCTTTCAGATGGGACTGATCGGCGGCGTGGAAAAGCAATTAACCGATTTCGACGGCACAGTACATTCGCCAGCCTGGTCGCCGGATGGCAAGTATATTGCTTATATCCTGGATACTTCTGAAGGCAGCCAGGTGAATATTTTTGAAATTGAAACGGAAACATCTTACCGGCTGACCAGCGGTTTTTACAGTTATGCTGGCCTTACATGGTCAGAGCGGTAACTTTAAAAAAAAAGCCGGCTTATGCAAGCCGGCTTCGGAAACTAGGGGAGGAGCCCTTAGTGTTCACCCTTACTGTTGACAGATCCCAGCCCGCTGATGTTCTGGGACATGCGCGGATCACCGAAATACGCGACTGATCCCACACCCGAGACATTCACATCCAGCGAGTTCTCAGCCCATACTACCGCGCTGCCTGCGCCTGAAAGATTAACCCTAGCATCATCACTGCGCAGATCGCCGCCTTCATAACCGCCCAAACCGCTCAAATTCACATCCTGGGTTTTAACGGTACCAGCGATGACAACTGCCCCGGCGCTGCTCAGATTGACGGAAAGATCATCTGCTTTAAGCTCATCTATCTCGATGCTACCCGCACCCGAAAGGTCAATGCTGAAATCTTTGGTCTCCAGTGAATATACCTTGATGGAACCCGCACCCGAAAACGAGATAGCGTTCAGGTCCTTAACGGTCAGGGTATAAATAACACGCTGCACTGGCCCGCCTACGAAACCGCGCCTGGTTTTGATATAAAGGGTGCCATCTTCAACTTTGGACGTGATATAACGCAGATAATCGCGCGGCGCTTCGATAGTTAGGGATTCTGTGTCTCCCTGGCTGATCAGGACCTCACCGTAGGTCTCAATTCTTACTTTGTTGAATCCGCTGACGTCTTCCTTGCGGGTTTCAATGGGGCCCTGCGTGCAGCCGGTCAAAGCCAGGACTAATAAAGCCAAGATCAGGACGGATAAGGCCAGCATCAAGGATGTCAGTACTAGAGTTTTATTTTTCATTTCTTCACCTTGTAATGGTTTGATTGCTCATATTTTCTGCTTTAATATACGCAGGTCATTAAAAAAGGATGCGCTGACCGAAAAAAGGAATTTTCCTGATCATTTCTGGCAGCTTAGATCTCAACTGCAATAGAATCGATCATGCAACATCAATTTTGGGAGCACGTGATGGGAGAAAGGCTAAAGGATGGCCGTCAATACACTGCCTTGGCGAACATGCTCGCGCCGCTCCTTTTGTAACCGTTTTCACGCTGGCGGGTTTGCTGCACCCGGGCGCTATGCCCCACTCAGTACTAATGTCGGCAAGCTGTCGCTTAAGAATAAGCGGCTAAATAAAGAATTTACTGGTCTTTTGGCTCGTCAGATTCGGTTGGTTTTGATTCCTCATCTTCCCTGGCCTTGATCTTGTCCTGTTTCTGGCGCTGGTAAAGGAAAAGGACCATGCCGTAATTGACGAACGCGGATGTGAAGAACACCCAGCGCAGCACGGTGAAAAGCGCGCCATTGTAAAGCTTCATGACCTGGCCAAGGATCAGCAGCCCCAATCCCAGCGCCAGCCGACCGGCGTAATCATTTTCAGGCAGAAATTCTTTTAATGATCTTGGCATGCTTCCTCTTTTTTCAATGTATGGATCAGGATTTTATTTCTACCAGCTCGATCAGATTGCCATCCGGATCGCGCAGTTTTATCCAGCAGGAATCGCGCCGTTCTTCGATATTGGCTTCCAGCGGAATATGCAGGTTATGCAGGCGTGCGGCCATCTTGTCCAGGTCATCCACAGCCAGGGCCAGCTGGGGAAACTCGGGCGGAAAAGCGTCTGACGGTTGTGTGAACCTGCCTTTGGCCAGCACCAGCATGCTGCTGCCAACCCTGAAGTGTGGCATATCGCCAGGCTGGGTGAGCAGCTCCAGCCCCAACATGTCGCGATAGAACGTGATGGCTTTGCTAAAATCCTCGACCCACAGGGTTACAGTCGCGAAATTTGTGATCATAATTTCCTCCCGCAGTAGGCGCAGGCACCCGCGCCCGCCAAATTTTCTCCGCCGCACGCCGGGCAGGCGGACATTTCGATCTTATTTTCCGGCACATCATTATCCGCCAGGTCACCGCGTGCCCAGCGCGTATCCGCAGCCAGTACGGCATCTGGATCTGGCGATCCATCTGTGTTACTTTCCTTATTCTGTTTAATGACCTGTCTGCCGCGCCGGAAAGCGTAGAAGATCACAAAAGAGGCGAGGATCAGCGCTCCCAGGCACACCGTGGGCAGCGCAAACAGCCAACTGACATATCTCATTTACTTCTCCTTCTTTTGCACAATTTCAGTGCCGCATTGACCGCAGAATTTGTTTTCAGGTGGATTCTGGCAGCAGCATTTGGGGCAGATGGAAACATTTTTTTCTGCACCGAATTTTAAAATCCAATGTAAATCCTTCCTTTCCTGGTCTTGAGCACCAGGGTGATTCAATAATTCGCGTAACACATCCAGGCGTGTCAGGATCACCAGCAGGAAGGGTATGGCGATAATTACGGCAATCACCATAAAGCGGACAATGGGATTCATTTCAAGTGCTGCGTTTTCCATTGTACTAATTGTAAAGTACAAATTATAGTGTTGTGCCATTGCATCGACCGCCCGCTGATATAATTGGACATGCGTTCTATAGAGTTGTTATTCAAATGAAAGCGAGGGTGACATGGACCTGTTTGACCACGCCATGCAGGAGAACCTGAAACGGGAAGCGCCGCTGGCAGCGCGCATGCGGCCGCGCACCCTGGATGAATTCGTCGGGCAGGAAGATATCATCGGCGAAGGACGCCTGCTGCGGCGCGCGGTAGAAGCCGACCGGCTGTTCTCATCCATCATCCTGTGGGGGCCGCCCGG
>CAZBNE010000045.1:0-15580 GCA_964493155.1 uncultured Pelolinea sp. | reverse complement strand
TGTCTGCTTCCCAAGCAGAAGGTTGTGGGTTCGAGCCCCATCGCCCGCTCTTATTCTCTCATCTGATTCAATAAATCCGCAAGATCATTCACTACGACGTCCGCTTTGAATTCGCTGCCTGCAAGATCTTCTGTTTTAGTCTCACCGCTTAATACCAGCACTGTTTTTATGCCGGCTTTTCCCAGAGCGATGTCTGTATATAACCGGTCGCCGATCATCGCAAGCTCATCAAGAGAAAAACCGGTTTTTTCGACCACGGCATCGACGATATGCCTATGGGGTTTTCCGATGATCACATCTGCCCATTTACCTGTCGATGCTTCGATCATGGCCATAAACGAACCGATATCCGGCATAAATCCGGTCTCGGTCGGACAATTATAGTCAGGATGGGTGGCAATGTAAGGTAATCCTTCCCGGATAAGATCGCACGCTTTCCATATTTTTTCGTAAGTAAGGGTTGTATCAAAGCCCAGTACGACTGCCTGGGGATCTTCTGCAGTCAATTCATATCCTGCTTGTATAAACTCCTTCTCTAACGCAGGCGTACCTAAAAGGTAGATTTTTCGAAAATCTGAATGTTTTTTAAGGTAAATACAGGTCGCCTCACCTGATGTAAAGATCTTGTCAGCGTCGACATTGAAACCAAGCTTCCTGATTTTATCAGTATACAAATCCTTGTTTTTGGATGAATTGTTGGTTAAAAAAAGGTAATCTAGCTCTTTTTTTGCAAGAAAATCCATAAACTCCAAAGCGCCCGGCAGCAGATAGTCGCTCAGGTAGAACGTGCCATCCATATCCAGCATAAAGCATTTGATCGACTTAAGTTTTTCAATCACGATTCTTATCCTTGAATTATTGATATCAGGGTACTATTGTAACAAAAGGATTATTTATATTATTAATATTTCGAGCCAGGAAAATGAAAGATCTTAAACGCAAAATCAAATCAATGGATTTTGAAACGTAAACAAAATTTTGAGTAGTAATCTGGTTTATATTGATCCATTTCTTTGTGGGCTTGGGGCTTGAATGGAATTTTTATGAGTTATTACGCCGCCATCAGCTGCTTCCATTTTTTGCTGGGAGCGGGTATCCTGGCAGTTTTATTCGCGGTCTTCTTGATTGGTTTGGACGCGATCGATAATAATTCTTCCTGGATCTTTCGCTTCTCAATACCTTTCATTGCAAAGATCGCATTTTAATGCTCAATGCTGTTCATCAATCAGTTTATTCTGAAGACGCGCAGCGGAATCCAAGGTTATTGTTCCAATAATTTGCAACCGAGCGATAACGAAGCGATGCCCTTAACCAGGAGTAGCCATTTGTCCATGTCCCGCCTCGCCAGACACGTTCCGGCCATTTTGAATCATACGCGATATCTTGATCAGCTTCCCTTCCATCTGTCGCGACATATGGATAGAGAGTGGGTATGCTGCTCGTCCATTCCCAAACATTTCCTGCCATATCCATCACGCCGTAAGGGCTGGCGCCTTTCGGGAAACTACCCACAGGTGCAGTTTCCGGAAATCCGTCATCAAATTTAGGATTTGGGTATCGGGCTGTGCATTTTTTATCACATAAATTGGCCACATCACTGCTCACCGGCTCATTTCCCCAGGTATATTTTCGTCCATCTGTTCCGCGGGCAGCCTTTTCCCACTCAGCTTCACTGGGCAGCCTTCTTCCCACCCATTCACAGTATGCTCTGGCTTTGTACCAGGTAACATTAATGATCGGATAATTGGCAAACTCAGGACTGATGTAGTACTCAGCACCGGCAAAGATCACATTATTCTGGGCTGCAGCCTGGCATACACCGGCATCTACACATTTTTTGTATTGACCGGTAGTTACTTCAAATTTATCGATCCAGAATCCGTCAATAGTGACCTTGTGGGAGGGGACTTCTGGAAATTGCCTCCCGTTTCCCTCAAGAATACGCTGCGCTTCAATATCATCGGTTCCCATGATAAATTCACCGGCTGGAATATGGATCATTTCCATCTGGTCAATTTCAGATGTTTTAAAGTTTGCCTGGGTTGGGGTTGGCGGAATCTCTGTCGGTTCAGGTGTAGCCGGGATCTGCGTAGGAATTAATGCTGTTTCTGCAGAGGCGGTAATCTGGGAATTATTTTGTTTGTTGTCGAACTTAATTGGTAATTGGCATCCGCCTGAAATCATAACCAATCCAAATAAAATTACAGAAATCCTCTTTTTGATCTGGAACATAATCCTCCGTGAGTAACAAATCAGCCAGTATTATAAGTGAAATTGTTTTTATATTTTTTATTTCCGATATGATTGCGCAAAATTTATTGCCATTATTGGTGAGTTGGAGCTGTGGAATTAGTACGATAGAATTACATGAAAATTGTGGTGTGAATTTAATTATTCAACTTGGAGTATTTTACGCGTTTGGTGAATCCAAGGATGAAAAAACCACAATGATCTTGATAAACCTAATGTGATAAAAAAACTTATTTCAATAATTACTCTTCGTGATATTCAGCATCGTTATTGACTTTAAAAACATCAAAGGCCTTTTCCCCCTTTTCGATATTCTTAACCGTTAAAAATGCAGTCATCATTGAGTGATCAGAATTATTATATCGGTGAATCCCTCCTCTCCCAAAAGCAAAAAGGTTCTTATATATTTGTAATGAATTCCTGATAACTTTTACTCTTTCAGAATACCCAATGTCATAAACTGGATATACGTCCTGCATTCTCACAATTGCCGAATCGATTATTTCCTCTTTACTGGCAAATCCCATTTTGAGAAAGTCCTTTTTACCCTGAGTCTTCAATTCCTCATCAGTTTTGTTCCAAAAGTTATCATTAAGGTCACATGTATATTCAAGCCCAATTACACTTATTTTTTTACATGGCGACATAAATGGGCTCCAATTATTAAAATTCTGAAATCGGATTGGTTTCATATCTTCATCGTGAGTATAAATCCAAGTATCTTTTGTCAAAAATTCTTTTTTAACTATTAGTGCTACTGTTACAAAAGCACGAAATTTTAAATTATTTGCAGCTTGGATCACTTCTCGTTCCAATCGAGGTGTGATATTAAGTGCAAGCTCTTTATAAGGAATCGTTGAAAGAAAGTAATCTCCCGTAATAATTTTTTTCTTGTCACCAACTTTAACAATAATAGATTTAATTTTATCTTTAGATGCTTTAAAACTAATAACCTCATGATTTAAAAACAATTCCCCGCCATTTCCGATAATAAGGTCAGCAACCCTCTCCCATAATTCTCCGGGACCAAATTTTGGGTAATAAAATTCTTGGACAAAACTTTTCACACTTCCTTTTAAATGAAGCAGTTTTTTTAGCGACTCAATAATCGTATTTTTTATTGAAACACCCTTGATCCGCTGCTCAGCAAAATCCATTGATAGATGTTCACAAGGAATTCCCCATAATTTATAATTGTAATTGATGAAAAATGGTTTGGCGAGAAAATCACCAAAATTATTCCTAAACCATGAATCCAAGTTTTCTTCAGGGTCGATTGGAAATAGTTTTCGAAATATTAGGCTGAAAATAATTTTTACTGCAAAGAAACCACCGAATTTTGAGATTATTTCAAAAATATTTATTGGATATGAAAAATATTTTTTCTTATAAAACCATCGAGATATTCTTGGTCTTTTTAATAAGTCCTCTCCCATAATATTTAGCCACCAATTTTCAATCTCATGGTTCTTTGTAAAAAAACGATGCCCGCCTATATCAAATCGATAATCTTTGTATTTGACAGTTCTTGAAATCCCCCCAACATATTCGGTGTCCTTTTCAAAAATGCTAACCTGAAAGCCTTTTTTTAATAACTCAATACCTGCTGTTAATCCAGCAGGTCCTGCACCAATGATGACAATTTTCTTACCTTTTTGCATAAACCCCTTCTAGAGAAAATATTTTCTTGACAAAAAATTCCATAATAGAACTACAGGTACTGCAATAATTTTTGAAAAGAGATAATTAATCATGGCAATATCAGTCAGAGTGTACATAAGAATATCATTTAGTCCCATTCCGAGTAAACCTGTAATGATAAATACAATAAAATCATGTTTTATAAGCGAATCCCAAGTAAACTTTTCTTTATTAAATATCCAAGAAATACTCATGACGTAATTAACAATAAGACCAATTAAAAAAGAAAGGCTTGCAGATATCAAGTAGCTGAATCTAATAAATTCCTTAAAAATATATAAGAAAATGAAATCTAAAATAAACGCAATTCCACCTACGAAAAAATATCGAGAAAACTGAAGGATGCTTGAATTGGTTTTTTTTATTATCAGTGTATTTATTAAATCTTTATTTTTCATTGTTTAGGTATATATATTCCAAAAACCTTTCCTTGGAAATTTTATATAAGGAATAGTCACCTTCGTTCACAATGTTGTCGGCAAAATCTATTAATGGCAAAATATTTTGATAATTTTCATTTTCTTCTAACGTCCAACGTGAATCAATAAACACATTTATTGTGTAATCACCTTTAAGATCATCAACCATTTCCACGATTTTGTTTATCGTGTTTACTTTATATACTCTCTTATCTGAGAAGGAAATCTTTTCAGGAGGACTAGCTGGAATTTCATAATTTGAAGAAAAAACAATATCATCATAAGATGTGTTATCTCTAATAAATAATTCTCTGGAATAACCTGCGGTGTGCGATGGAAAAAGGTCTTTAAAACTTGGAACAACAGTTAAAGTATAAATAGAGCTCAATATGAGTGTAAGAGAAAAAATATTTGAGAAATATCTTTGGGATAATTTTCCATCATACATTACCAAACAAGATATTGTTGGGATTAAGACAAATGGGACTATTGATTGATAAAGAGAAAATTTTAGAATTGAAAAGTTGTGTATAGCGGAATGATTTTTTAACAAATATACTTGTAGAAGGCATGGTAATAAAACCATACTCGAAAATTCAATAAGCATTTGAATATTCGTGATATTTTTATTAAGTTTATGTTTTTTCAGGATTGAAAACAATAAAATAAATATCAAAATTCCAATGCTGGAAAAGAAAATTATTGAACCAAAAAGACCATAATATGAGGAAAATTTTTCAACCCAAAATGATTGAAAGAATGATTGTGTGTATTTTGCGCCTGCTTCGCTTATCCCTGTTCTGAATAGAAAAATTTTAATTATCTTATTAATTCCATTCGCATAAAGTATTTGAATTAATAAGGTAGACAAAGCAACAATAAATGGAATTGAGAATACAATTACGTTATTAATTATTGTCTTTTTACTCTCTCCAAATTCTTTTAATAAAATTCGTTTAAGAAAAATGGTGATGCCGACCAAGTAGAAAAGATAGTCACATAAAGCCCCATAAAAAGCCAATAAAAATTGCCCATACTTTAATAATTTTGCTATGTTTGGACTGGTTTCAATATATTTTCCTATCATTTCAATACAAACATAGAGTACGAAAGGTAACATAACTGCCATGTCAGCCCAATAGTAATTTAGATGAAAATTAAGATTCCCTGGGAGAAAAATATAATAAAAACCTGAGGAGACTGCCATTAAGAAAGAATAAACCTTTTGAATTCTTGTTTTTAATAACAAAAGAAATATTGTTAAGGATAATGTAAGGGCAATAATATACTGATTAATTAGATTAACAGCATTGACAAGTCTAAGGGAAACAACTTTTGAATTTAGAAGGCTAATCAAATATATAGGAACAGTTGTACCAACCGGATACGACAGATAAGGATCCCTTTCTGATAAGGTAGTAAATTCTATTGAGGCTGGATTATGTAAATGTAAAAAATATATATTAAAAGGGTTTTCTTTTAACCAATTCCTCACAAATTTAATTGTTGACGCAGTCAACCAGGTTATTGAAGTACCAAACGAATCAGACCGTAAACACAGTGAATGAATGAAGAGCAAAGTTATCACCATGAAAATGAGAAAAAAAGGATTTAATTTAACATTTTTTATAATTAAATCAGAAAAAACATTTTTTCTTGCCAGCATACCAGTTTTTTCTAATATCCCAAATACAATAAAAAAGAAAAAAAGTCCTATCATCAGGCAACCTGAAAAAATGATGCTCCTCCATAATATGAACTGGTAATTTTCCGCTAATTTTATAATTCTCGAATTAGCGCTAGAAATTTCAGAATCGGTATTAATAATGATTTCGCGTTTTGAATCAATGCTGATTAGCATTTTTCCCGCACCCCTGCTTGCCCTGTAAATTAATGACAATTCATCATCAAATGATCCAATGTTAAAAAATCTTATTGAACCGGTCTTATTATCATCAAGATAGAATTGGCAATTATTAGTATTTTGTTCCCATTCGCCTGAAATCTCAAAATCGAATACTGAATCATTTTGGTCCGACACTTTTCCTTGATTTGATAATTCCACTATACAAATGCTACCAAATGAAGCATCTGTGGGGGTAATACTAATTTCGTGTTTATAGTTAGGTTTCTTCAGAGGTAAGTTGATATTATGAGTATGAAAAATTAAAATTGTTAATAAAATAGAAAGTATTACTAAGATCTCTTTCCAATGTTTTTCGATTTTTTGAATAACAGAACGGCTATACAATATTTTTATGATGAATAATGTTACCCAAGTAAAAATAATCAAACCAAAAAGCACTCCAAAAAATATATTTTTAAATGAATAAGCCTCATCAACAATGGATAGGTATATGATATATAAAGTAACTATGGCTGGAGGGGTAATAACAGTGCTCAATATTAATTGAGCACTGTTATTAAATAGAAATTCTTTTATTTTAAATATTAATCTTGAGTCGTTCATAAGTTTTTCCTTGTTATCCCAACCTTAGGAAAAATATTTTAGTTCTTCATCATTATATTCTTAAAGTATATATTAATGCTCTTAAACTATTTTTCTTTTCCAAAACAGGGTTGATTTCTTTATGTATTCTAACAAAATCTGCATTTCCTTAATTTTCCATACTAATAGTTAATCAATTTCTTCAAGTGTGAAGGCCCATTATGAGATTTACTATCAACGGATATAGTTTGTGTTCTTTCGCTTTTTATTTTTTTATTTATTTCGTAAATTGCATTTACTCTTAATGTGTTTTAAACATTGAAAACAATGCAGACCCTCTTGAATTATTGATTTCTGCCCTACCAATATAAATAAATTTTTATCTGCATGAATTTTTCCAACATATTCATCAATTTGTTCTCCGCTATTCATCAATAAAGCGTATTACAAATGACGCGAGTATTCAATCTTAGCCACTATCTATACTTTTTTTGGTAATGTTCATTATTTTATGCTACTGATTGGACACGTAGATTTCCAGGTTATTCAGCATATCTACATTACTCGAACTAATTTAATAGGCAATCTAATATATCCTGAAGCATTTTTTTATTTAACCATTTGATAAGTTACAATTATCTAATTGATTTTGTCTCTTTTCCTATTTTTAAAGTGCAAAATTCTTAAAAGAATAATGAGATTTTCATAAAAAGAAATTCAAAATAAAAATGCAAGTTGTCATTAGAAATATTTTTTTATTTCTCATTTACTGATTATGGTCAAGCAAAATAGTTTTTTTGATTATTTTTCTCTTGATTAAAACCGTTAAGCATGAAAAGAAAATCCTCGAAGCTTGATGCTCACTATCTCGTAGTTTTAATAATTATCACCTTGTCCGTTCAACTGATCCTGTTGACGCCGCCATATTTAAGCGATCAAATGGAGTATTACCTCACTGCCACAAAATTTCCGCATCTTCAGTCGCCTCCCAATCATTGGGGCATGCGCATCGGATTAATCCTCCCGGTCGCAGTTTTGTTTCGGATCTTTGGCCACGCCGAGATTACATATTATGCCATCCCCTTTTTAAGCATTCTCGTCCTTGTTGCTGCAGTTTATTACCTGGGTTCAGGATTAGCTGATCAAAAAGTTGGATTTGTATCCGCATTGTGGATCTCTTTGGCGCCGGGTTTTTTATACCAATCAGCGCAGCTTCTGCCCGATATCCCGGCGACAGCCTGTATAACGGCAGGATTTGCTTTAATTGCCTCATTGGGAAAAATCCCAAGGCATCGAGATAATTCAGATACAAAAAGAAGTCAATTTTTCCTTTACTTGTTAATCGGTCTGGTTTTCGGCTATGCGTATCTTATCAAGGAATACTTCTTGATTTTCATTGTGCTTGTTCCGATCGCTTTCTGGGCTTTCAATATTTCTTTTCGGAATTTGCTTCCGGTTGCGGCCGGAGTGCTTTTTGTCTTTTTTGCCGAAGCCCTGTTCAATCTCATTTTTTACCAGGATCTCCTAGTGCGCCTTACTGCTGTTAATCCGCGAGAAACGGTTGGGTTTATTGAAAAGCAATTAAAAGATATCCTCTTGTACCTCCCCAATTTCTTGAAAATGAAAGGCGGGGAAGGAATTCTGATCCTGAGTATTATTGCCCTGATATATTTCATCTTTCAAACAATTAAAAAAGACAAAAGATTCATTTTTCTTTTTGTATGGGTTTTATATATCTTTCTCTTTTTCACGGGCATCGGTTTGCTCCCGGTCATTTTTTCGTGGGAAAACTCGGTCCTGCTGCGTTTGCATATCTTGCGCTATTGGGTGTTGATCCTGCCGCCTTTTATCATCGGCGGAGTCTCTGCTTTACAGGCATTGCTGAAGTGGATCATCAAAAAAACCGGATTCCGGCAAGACCTGCAAAAATCGATTGTGGTTTTTTTGATGCTCTTGGTTGCCTTAGTCTCTGGCGTAAGAGGTTTCATGGTCGTTTTCGCAGACGAAAGCCTGATCCGTAATGGACAGGATCATTATCTTGAACTCCGCGAGTACCTTAAAAGCACATCCAGCCCGCAAGAAGTGATTTGGATCAACCGAGATAATTTTATTGCCTATGACCGGCTTTTACCCATCTATGCTCATGGCGTTTTTGGCAGAAAGATCTGGGAAGGCCAATATAAATACCTCAATTACGGGAATGAATACATGTCACCGGATGAGATCACCTATGGAAAAGTGATCATTGACAGGGAGCGATTTAATCCTGCGTTTCGCGGGCTACCCGAATATTTATCCGATATTCCTGGCAATTGGAAACTGGTTTTTGAAAGTACCAACCGCAAGATTGCGATTTATCAGGTGCAATAAACAATTCTAAATCTATCAGAGGCGCAAGGTGTGATTAATCGATTATATAGACCTGTATGCTTGGTCCCGTCAAACGTCCTTCCCTGTTTTTTCCTTTTATATATTCATAATAATATTGAATATCATCCAACCAGGAGACGACACCGACAGGAGATACTGGCAAGGTTGGAGTAAATTGGATCAGAAGTGGATATTTCTGTTTGACGGTTTCATATTTTTGGATCTCTTGTTGGTAACGTACAGGCTCTTCGTAAAATCGATCATACATGTACGAAGAAAGCACAATATATTTGTCATTCGAATTCATCTGGGAAAATTCGAAGTTACCCGGACCGCCTGGTGTAAATGGCGTGTATCCTTCAAAAAGGGAATTTTCCTTGGTAATCCCAACTTGTTTAAAATGATTCAATGCGGCTGCCCGGGTATCAGTGTATGACATTCTTATAGAGATAGATAAAGAGTTTAATATCGACCATGCAACAGCCGCGCAAAATAGTATTCCTGCAACAATTTTTATCGTATTCTTTTTATTGAAAACATGATCAAGATACCCGCATCCGAAAGCCGCCATCAGCAATGGAAATGTGTACATGGGTAAAGCCCATCTCTCCCAGTGCAATTTAAGCACACTCAAACAGATCCAGTAAACCAGGCCGTAAAAGCAGGGTAAAAGTTCATAATGTTTCTTTTTAATGATCCCGATCGTCCCCGCAAGAATAAAAATAATAACAATAATATTTGAGAACTCAATATATTTTGAAAAATAAAATCCTAGATTACCAAACCAGCTTAAGCCATCCGCCCCCAGATGGGAACTCCTGGCTTCAAGTCTTATGTCTTTAATAACATCTCCGATGTTAAAAAAGAGATTGGGGGCGACAATAAACAGCGCGATGAGGTATACCCCGAAAAACTTGAGGCACTCAATCAGGGAATTTTTAATTATGGTCAAAACGCAGGATTTGTTTTGGGCTGCCTGCACCCAAATTATCGCGAAAGTAACCAATCCAAACGAAATCAAGCCTGGATATTTCTCCGCGGTATTGATCGCTGAAAAAATCGCCGCCAGATAAAGATCCCTGATATTCCGATTACGAATATATCGCATCGAAAACAAAATGATCAGCAAGGTAAAAAAGGTAATAGGAATATCCGGAGCGATGTAATGTGAATAAAGCGCATACAAGGGGAAAAAAGCAAAAAGCAAGGCCGCCGGCACTGCAAAGTTTATTTTGCTCTCTTTTCCTATCTTATAAGCGGCAACCGGGATCAGCGAGCCAAAGACAACGATCATGATACGTGAATAAACAAAAAAATTATATGGGTCTGTTGGATAACTGGCAGCAAAGCTGTGCCCGGTCTTTATGAAACTGATAATGTTCAAATAAGCAAAATTCAAAATATACAGAATTTGGTCAGGGCGTTTGAAATTATTGGGATTTATTGTTCTGTTGGCCGTCATTTCATAGACGGGATCCAGAATGTTCAATTCATTCCAGTAAGTAAGCAAGGGTTCGCCGAAGCGCAATCCGATAATTCGTATCAGGAAAGAAAGCACAAAAATTAATAATAAAAAGAAGATTTCAAAATTTCTGTTTTTTTGCACAATTACTAAAGAATTGATTGCTTGTGATTTTGTATTCGTTTTGATCCTTTTCTGATTCGCAAGGGGCTTAGTGAATACCTTGATTTATTTTAACAATAATTAAATGACAAAACATCAATCAAAACTTATTAAGGAAAAAGCTTTTTTCAGAGAGTTACTTCAGCCAGATAGGTTGTTATGATGGTTTTTTCTTTTCGAATTTAATTTTTGCTGAAAATTTGATTTATTTAAGAGTTATAAAAAACAATTTAAAAACCAAGGATATTCTTGTCACTTATAATGATTTTTAAGGTTTATCCACCTGGTAAATCTGAATAACCGGTCCCGTTGTTCGCTGTTCTGTAGTTCGACCGATCCTCTTTTCATAATAATACCTCAAATCATCCACCCATGAAAAAAAATCATTTGGTAATACTGGTGGAGTTGGCGTAAATGTGGTCAGGAGTGGATAATCCTGCTTAATGGTCTCATATTTTTGAATCTCGTTTGGATATCGCAGTGGGTCTGCATAATAACGAGCATACATATCTGAGGAAAGCACAATATATTTTATCTTTGAATTAATTTTAGAAATCCTAATATTTCTAAATTTTCCTGGCGTAAACGGCGTATAACCTTCGTAAAGAGAGTTGCTTTTAGTTATGCCAACCTTTTCAAAGTATTTCATTGCAGCTACCCTGGTATCGGCATAAGTCATTCTTGTGGAAATTGAAAGAGAATTCAGTAACGACGAAACTGTTGTTATCCCAATCAGGAACATCACAGATAATCTAAATATATTTCTTTTCTTAAGAATATGTAAAAGATAGGCGCATCCAAAAGCAGCCATAAGTAAAGGGAAGGTGTACATAGGCAGCGCATACCTTTCCATATGCTTATTAAGAACACTCAGGCAGATCCAATAAATCAGGCCATAAAAACAGGGAAGAAGTTCATATTTTCTCTTGGATATCATCCCATATATCCCTGAAAGTAATAACGGTATCACAAGAATATTTGAATATTTAATATAAGTTGTCAAATAAAACCACATATTGCCAAACCAGCTAAGCCCATAAAAACCAGGATGGGTACTGCGAGCTTCACCTGCCAATCCCTTAATAACAGTCATGTAATTAAGAAAAAGATAGGGAGATATTAAGAAAAGAGTCAGAATAAAAATACCAAATAATTTAATACAATCGATTAAAGCATCTTTAACGATTGATATAATCGGGCGTTTATATGAGGTTGCTTGTACCCAAATGATGGCAAATGCGACCAATCCAAATGAAATTAAGCCGGGATATTTCTCCGCGGTGTTGATTGCTGAAAAAATTGTTGCCAGATAAAGATCCCTGTTATTCCTTTTCCGTATATAGCGCATCACAAATAATATGATCACCATAGTAAAAAGAGTAATCGGGATATCCGGAGCGATGTAATGGGAATAAAGCACATACAGGGGGAAAAAAGCAAAAAGCAAAGCGGCTGGTATAGAGAAGTTGATCGTACTCTCTTTTCCTATTTTATAAGCGACAACAGGGATCAGCGAACCAAACACAGCGATCACGATTCTGGAATAAACAAAATAATTGTATTGATCGTATTCAAAAGTGGTTGCAAAACTGTGTCCAGTCTTAATAAAACTGATCATATTTAGATATACAAAATTTATGATATATAAAATTTGGTCGGGGCGCGCAAAATTATTGGGATTCAATGTCTGGTTGAGTGTCATATCAAAGACAGGATCAAGTATAATAAACTCATCCCCATATGTAAGAAATGGTTCACTGAAGCGCAATCCTATAATTCGGATCAAGAATGAAAGCGAAAATGTTAAGAATAAAAATAGTATTTCGAAATTTTTTCTTTTTTGCGCAATACTTTTAGAATAAATTGCTTGTCTGATTTTCATGCTTCGTGATCCTTTTAAAAATCTTATCCCGGCCTGATTTTATAGGACTGTTTTGACTTGATGAATATGATTATATTTTATTACATGTCAAGATGTGGCTGATGGGGAATAGCAAAGAACCATATCAGGATAATCCCCCAACATCTTTGGAATATTTTTATTAGGGGTGGCTGACGGGGGTCGAACCCGCAACATCTTGATCCACAGTCAAGCACTCTGCTATTGAGCTGCAGCTTACAAACTGCCGACTTCTACGCATATATAGTACTACCCCGTGCTAACTTCTAATTTTTCAATCCAGCAATTCGCAAGGGTTACGATATAAGAGGAAACTTCCGGATATTAGCGGCCATTTCCTCCAAAATCCGCTATTTCTCGATATCGTCTGTACCTATTTTTAAAGTCACCAGCAGGTAAATAATTCATCGCCATCGGATAAACATTAAAAACGCGACAGTTTTCTTATGGGTGTGTCGCTGGAGTTGCTATTTCATTTGTACTTGAACCTCCGAGAAAATTAAATATTTTGTATTCGTTTGATAATAAGCCATCGAAACGATTTTTATTACAAATGTTTTTTAAAAAATAAATTCTCCAAACAAAAATACAAGTCAATATTTTCAGTGAGATTATTAATTGAAAAATTGAACTATATATCCCCGAATAAGCATACCTGCTATGATTATTTATCTCGTGAATCATAAGCAAAAAAAATTTCAAAACTATTGTTAGAATTGCTTATCCCAGTAAAGCTTAATCATAAAGCAGCAATTTAAAAATAAATTTGTAATGAAAGAGTATTGAATGGAAAATATTCGCAGCAAAACAATAAAATATTTGCATTTCGAATCCGTTAAACAAAATGAAAGAGAATCCAGCGTTGCCCTTGAGAGAATTGTTACTCTGGAAGTAAATGGTCAGGCTTGGATGGATATATATTGTTTACCCTGCCAATTAGATTTTTTAATGGCTGGTTTTTTATTTAATGAAGGATTGATCAGCTCAAAAGATGAATTGATTCAGGTGCATGTGTGCAAGAGTGGTGAATATGTTGAGGTCATCACTACTCAACCAATTACCCAGCCCAGCTTCTGGAAAAAGACCTCAGGGTGTTCGGGAGGTATCACGGCCGTGGATGCTGCAAAATCATTCCAGGATTCACCAATACTCAAAGATATTCACTTGTCTCCAGATCGTGTATATTGCCTTCTTCAAAAATTCATGACCACACAAAGAGATTTATTGGAAAGCGGAGGAGTTCACTCATCTGCCATAAGTGATGGAAATGAATTAATATTTATGGCTGATGATATTGGACGCCATAATACTTTAGATAAATTAGCTGGTTACTGCCTTTATAACGAGATTTCCCTTCCCCAGCCTGTGATCCTGACCTCTGGCCGGATCAGTTCCGAAATGCTTCAAAAATCATCTCGCATGGGTGCCTCAGTGATCATATCTCTGACCGCAACGAATGACTATTCCATTCAATTAGCAAATCGATGGAATATTACACTCATTGGTTACTCCCGCATGAACTCATTCAGGGTTTTTTCACATCCCGAACGAATTATCATGGATAAGTAGAAAAAAATATTTTCAATTATTTTTATCAATTACCGAATTATTTACTCGATTTTGGTTAACAGCGTAACGTTTTTGATATAATTCAGGTATTATGAAAACAAATAATCCTACCCCCGAAATCAAGAATTCCTTTTTTGGTAATAAATTTCCGATTGGTTTGGCATTTTTATTGATCAGCTTGACTGTTATTGCTTTTTATGGAATTACATTATTTCAGGCTGCTCAGGTGAATGTCCTTGGCAGCATACTTGTCGGCTTGATTTTGGTCGGTCTGGCCATTGCCATCTATACAAATATCTCTCAGTATCATTTTGACGTGGCATGGAAATTCGATATAAAACAAGCCTTTACTTCTATTCTCGTCCATGCATTAAGCGCCTTGATCACATATTTCCTAGTTCAGCAGTTTAAATTATCTGCGGTAATAGCATCTGCCCTTGTTGGCCTTTTGGGCGCCTTTCTACTCCCCAAACTGGCGGTTGAGATCTTCTGCGGATCATTCGTTGGCATGTGCTCTGGCGCTGTCGTCCCAAAATATTTTGAACTTACTCTAGCAGGTGCGATCGCTGGTCTAATTTTTTATTTGGCAAAGAGTTTTTTTGCCGGTTTTGGCGGAAAATTGGGCACAATGGCATTTCTGAGTGTTTTGATCACTTGCTTGATTTACGGCGGTAAAGGTATTACCCCAATTGGTGACCAAAAAATTGAATTCTCATGGGTTGTAATTCTTGTTGCAGCGCTTTCTACCCTCCTCACCTATTTACTGAGCAATTACAAAAACCTTGGCGTTGTCAAGGGGGCCAGTATTATTGGTTTAATAGGTGCGCTCGTTTTACCACTTTTGTTTCCTGATTTGGGAAAGGTCTTGCCTGTGATTGCTTATAGTGCTTCATTTGCCGGGATGTCATCCAAGTTGCGTCTACCCACAATTTTTCCAGTCCTTGTTGCTGGATTAATCACTGGAATCATATATCTTTTCAGCTTTCCTCTCTATAATGGAGTCGGCGGAAAATTAGGAACTATCGCTTTTGGTGCATCCCTTGCAACTTGGGGATTAAGCCAGATCTATGAGAATATTTTTCGATCAAAAAATGTTTAATAAAAGTTGTTCATAAAAAAAATCAATCACTACCTTTAAGAAAATAATCAGCTCATGCCAAGGTTTTTGATAAGCTGATTATTTTTTTAATCCCTCAAGTTCGACTTATCAAGTCGATAGAGTAATTATTTTCTATATAAAAAAAGGCGTTTACTCAGTCTTTTCCGGTTTCTGAAACGGCCATCGCCCTTCCCTTTCA
>CAZBNE010000044.1:0-16325 GCA_964493155.1 uncultured Pelolinea sp. | reverse complement strand
TTCGCCTTCCCCTTGTAATCAGGGCGCCCAGCGGCGGTGGCCGTCAGCTGGCAGCAACTCATTCCCAAACACCGGATGCCATCTTCGCGCATTTCCCCGGTTTGAAAGTTGTCGCTCCCGGCACGCCTGAAGACGCCAAAGGATTACTGAAATCTGCCATCCGCAGTGAGGACCCGGTTCTTTACATAGAGAATGCGACAGTTTACCAGCAGCGCGGGGAAGTTTCGCAAGGCGAATTCACGATACCGATCGGGAAATCCAAAGTTCAACGCGAAGGGAAAGACGTCACACTGGTCACTTATTCCAAAATGGTCAATTATTCCTTGCAAGCCGCAGCCCAGCTCGAAAAAGAAAGCATCGATGTCGAAGTTGTTGACTTGCGCACCTTGCGCCCGCTGGATATGGGTCCCGTCATAGAATCATTCAAGAAAACCAACCGTGCCGTAATCGCTGAGGAAGGATGGAAATCCTACGGTGTCGGAGCTGAGATCGCAAGTCGCATTTATGAAGAGGCTTTTGATTATCTGGACGCGCCGATAAGAAGGGTTGCCCAGAAGGAGGTCCCGCTCCCATATAATCGCCGCCTTGAGCAGCTCGCATTGCCGCAGGTTGCGGATATCATAAGTGCGGTCAGGGAGGTACTGAAATAATGGCCAATACTGTCGAAATGCCCAAGCTCGGATTTGATATGGCTGAAGGGAAACTGATTAAATGGATCAAAGCCGAGAATGAGAAAATTGAAAAAGGTGAGGTTCTGGCAGAAATTGAAACTGATAAAGCCACCGTCGAAGTAGAATCACCGTTCAGCGGAGTTGTTGCCAGACATTTGGTTGAGGAAAATTCTATCCTCCCGGTCGGAGCACCCATTGCTGTGATCACCGCCGAAGGTGAATCATTTGATCAGGAGGCAAGCACTGCACCGAAACCTGAGACTGAACAAGCGGCAGCCAAACCTGTTAAGCCAGAGGCAATGAGTGCAGAAAAAAAAGAAGAACCTTCCGAAAAACAACAAACCTCTGAAATGATTAAAGCCTCCCCTCTCGCGAAACGTATCGCTAGAGAAAAAGGGATAGACCTGTCAGGAATTTCCGGATCAGGTCCTGGAGAACGGATTGTCATGCGCGACTTGGAAAAAGTCCAGGCATCCGCGGCAAAAGCAGAACTGCAACCGACAGCCAAGACAGATTCTTCAATACCAAAGGCAAGCGGGAAAGATGAGATAGTTGAAATTAGCCGTTTGCGATCAGCCATCGGCAAGCGCATGCTCGAATCCCATCAATCCATACCTTATTTCACGCTTACACACAGTTATAATGCCGAGGCACTGATCACCTTGCGCAAAGAATTAAATGAAGGCGCAGCAGATGATGAGAAAATCTCAGTCAATGATTTTTTCATCCGGGCGGCGGCACTGGCGTTGGCCAAATACCCAAATCTGAACGCTTCCATTTCCGGCAATCAAATCACCCACCGCGGGAATATCCATATCGGTGTGGCAGTAGCTGTGGAAAATGGGTTGTTGACAATTGTAGTTAAGAACGCAGACCAGAAACCATTATCGGATGTGTCAATTGAAATGAGAGAAATGGCAGCAAGGGTGCGCGATGGTAAAGTGCGCAATGATGATATTGAAGGTTCTACTTTTACCATCAGCAACCTGGGGATGTTCGATGTGGAAGATTTTTCCGCCATTATCAATCCTCCTGAAGCGGCCATACTTGCTATCGGCAGCGTAATGCAGGTGCCTGTAGTTAAAGACGGGATTCTGGCAATTGGCTGGCGGGTAAAAGCCACGCTTTCGGCTGATCACCGTATTACCGATGGCGCCGAAGCGGCCCGCTTTATGCAGCATCTGGCACTATTCCTGGAACAACCCTGGCGATTGCTTTAATAAAAAATTCAAAAAAGGTGCGAGAGGTACTTCTCGCACCTTTTTCACTCGGGTTTTTTACGCTTTGGCATCGGAAGGTTTGGAAAGCAGCGCAAAAAGAAGGATGAGGACCACTGCCGCAGTTGCAGTCCACGCAGAGACATTGACCAGTGGCATATTGGGGAATTTAACCGCGATGCCTGAAAACGACCAGACAAGTACCAGCGCATGAGGGATATTTCTCCGTGTCAGGCTCATCATGGCGGAAATTACCACAGCCGCTGCCAGCATAATCACCAGCCAAATCTCAGGGCCAATACCAAAACCGTCCCACTTTAAAAAGAAAAGTACCTGAGTGGCATTCGCGATGATAGCAACCGTGATCCAGCCAATATATAGACTAAAGGGCACATGAATAAACCAATTTTCAGATCGGGATACTCTGGTTTTGCCAATGTCAAGCCTGATAAAGATGACGATCAGAGAAACCAACAGGATCAGCATAAACACCAGCGCAAGCGGAAATTGCTGGTAATGGAAGCTGACAAGCCATAACGCGTTCGCCAGGTTGCTGATCGCGAACCAGATGCCGATCTTTGAGACATTCTCATTTTCACGGTTTTTGGGCAGGGATTGATAGACAATGAAGCTAATCAGCCCAAGGTAGATCAAACCCCATATCGAGAAAACGTAGCCTGCAGGTACAAAATAAATATTAAAACTATCGGAGATCTCTTTGGTTGTAAGCCCATTCAAAGGAAGGCTGGTTGCTAAATAATTTATTGCCAGGGTAACAATGAATGTCAGGATATTTATCAGAATAAACTTGTTTTTCATTTACACCTCCGTTTATAAATCTGCCTTCGCACCCATCCAGAATCGCTTCCAGGATTCGCCGCTGTTTTGAATAGCGAAAAACGCATAAACACCTGCCGGAAAATTGCCCAGAATAATTATTGAAACAATCCAAAGCAGTGCAACTCCTAGATTCTTTTCCCGGAAAATTATCCAGGCTGAAAAGAATAAAAAACCAACATATACATCGACCAAAGAGACAATTCCCCACGGATCATTAAAGAAGAACTGACCCGCGGCGGCAAAATCCCCTTTTGAGAATCCATAGATCAGAATCCCACCTTGCGCAAGTGCGCCGAATAAAGCCACAAATTTTGCTAATTTCATTTTTTTCTCACATTACTTATACTTTTCTAGGCGGTAGTGGGATAAAAGGGCTTGTCCGCCGGACATATTCCTCATATCCCGGTTTGGCATTTTTGAGTGATTTTTCAAGCAATGCAACGCCAGACACCTTGACCAGCAAATAAGTCATGAATATCGGGCTATATACAGACCACCACCCACCGGCTGAAAGCGCTATCAGGAAGTATCCCCACCATTGAGCGGCATCACCAAAATAATTGGGATGCCTGGTATAACGCCAGACGCCGCGATCCAGTAATTTGCCTTTGTTAGCGGGATCACGTTTAAAAGCAGCCAATTGAAAGTCACCTACCGCTTCAAAGAAAAAACCATAAGCCCACACCGCCGCTCCGAGATAATCCATAAAACCTAATTCGACCGGAAGACCTGGATATTGCGCTGCCAGCAGCGGGATGGAAATGACCCACATAAAAAATCCCTGAAGCAGAAAAACTTTAAAAAAGCTGCGCCACAACCAGCTTTGCCCAGCTTCTTCGCGCCACTTCTGATAGCGAAAATCCTCTGGTTTGCCCCAGTTGCGGAAAAGGATATAAAAGGATAACCGCAGCCCCCAGATGGTAACAAGGACCATCAAAAGCAATTTCCGCGTTGGGGATCCATCCGGGGTTAAAGCGTAATAGATCCAACCTGAAAAGACAAATCCTGCGCCCCAGAAAATATCGACGATGCTTGAATATTTGAGCGCCAGGCTTGCTAGCCACAGAATTGTCATAAATCCAAGGATCGCTAATCCAGCGATTAAATAAATGCCGATAAATGACATGGTTTCCTCACCTTATGCGGCTTTGATAACCGAAAAACCAACCGCGCCCGGTCCAATATGTGAACCGATCACCGGAGTAACCTCTCCGATAAGGGGTGTAATACCTTCTGGTACAAGGTATGCTGCTTCCTGCTGAAGCAGGGCTAATTTTTCAAGCGCATGAGTATGTACAAACGCCAGTTGTTCCAGCTTTCCCAATTCCTCAACCAGTTCCAAAAGGCGTTTGTGAGAACCATTGACAGTGCGTGTGCGCTCCAGATCGGTGACGCCATCGTTCATCTTAATAATAGGTTTTAAAATAAGCAAACTGCCCAATCCGAACATGAAGTTCGATAGCCGTCCGCTGCGTCTGAGAAATTCCAGGGTTGAAAGCACTGCGAAGGTATAAGTTCGTTTAGCTTTTTCCGCGATCGCTCCCAGGATATCTTTTACTTTTTCTCCAGCCTCGGCCATCATTGCGGCTTCACGGACCAACAAGCCTGTGCCGAGCGAAAGGTTGCCAGGGTCGAAGACATGCACTGGTATCTTTTTTATTTTTTCCGCCGCCAGACGGGCAACATCAACTGTATTACTGAGCGCTTTACCGATATGCAATGAAAGGATCGCATCAGCGCCTTTATCGATCGCTTTATTAAATACCTCCAGAAAAGCATCGATACCAGGTACGGCAGTAGTAGGGTGCTGTTTAAAACCGGGAAGGAGTGTATAGAATTCTTCCCGGGTCATATCGACACCATCCATATACCCTTTTTCTCCGACGTTGATATAAAGGGGAATAATCCCGATATCGTATTTTTGTACGATCTCCTTCGGCAAATCGGCAGTGCTATCAGTTACAAGTGCGATTTTCATAAGTATTCTCTTCGATGACATTAATATTTTTCATTCTATAAATGAAGAAAAGAATCTGGATTTATTTTTTCACGCATTAGTATACGATAATTATTCTCATAATTGTATAATTAAATATATGAGAATCATTTAAAGCGTTCATTCCATGGATGCTTGCCAGTTTTCAGGAACTTCGTTTGGGTATTCGTTCATATATAGGATCCTGATCATAGAAACGTTTGATTGCGCGCAAAGCCCGTAAGGTAACCCATTTACTGGCTTTTCCTTTTTCTTCGACCTCCACCCAGGTTTTTCCGTTATAAGTGTATTCCATCCGCCAGTTCCCGTCGTGATCCTGTTTTCGCAGAATAAAATCCAAAGTATTTTGCAGCCGCGGATCGCCTTTTAAACCCAGCCCAACCAATGCTTCAAAATTCTGCAGAAGATCAGTTACATAAAAAACCGGAAAGCCAAATTTGAACCAGGAACCCGAAGGAGCAGTAGTATAAGGGTGCGGGTATTCAGCTGTTACCGGATCGACGCTTAATAGAAAGTCGATACACTGTTCAGCAGCTTTTTTTTCAGAGAGTGTGCGCAATTTGGCAGGAACTTTGGATAACGCCAGCGCAACCTTCACAGCACCCCACGCGCAGGGTTGGTGATCATTTGCCCCGCATGGAAAGCCCGGCGCACTGATCGCGCTGCGAATGTAATGATCGCCTGTTGAATTCCCCCCTGCAGGTTCAAAATCCTCACCTGTCACGCTGCGCGCCATCCAGTCCATAGCCTTTTTTAAACGCAGGTCATCCCGATAACCAAAATCCAACAAGGCAGCTGCTATATTTCCCTGAACACAATGTACTGCTCCGGTTTGGCCGGCGAGAATACTGAATCCTCCAAATTTCCCGATACCATGCTGCAGCAGATATTCACACGCTTTTTGAATCCGGGGATGATCGGGATCCGCGCCCATCTGCGCCAGCATGATTACCTGCCAGATAGTTGAAAAATACTTGGGGCCGTAAATGCCTTTATTATTTTCCCAATAACCATCCGCATGCTGCCTGGCCAGGATAGCCGGGATTAGCCCGTTATCCATCGCATCGCGTCGCGCTGATACTAGTTCGGGATCATCTTTTTGCCTGTCAAAAATATCTCTCAGAGCCAGAAACCTGACTGATGCGTTTACCTTGTCATCTTCGATCAGCCAATCGAGAGCCTGTTGATTGATCTTATCCATCCAATTAGCCATTGCGTTACCTCCAACTCTTATCTAATTATTGCACATGGTTGAATACAAGAAAAGTGAAGAAAATGAACGCAAGCGTTCATCTTTGACATTTCTTTGACATGAGAAATCCTCTGAGTATTCTATTATTTCTTTACACAATCTTCACATTCGCTTTATATCCCCTTATTGTTCTGGATTTATAGTTGATCCAGATCAGAAATGAGGACAAAATGAACAAAACATTAAAAATCACGTTAATAGCCGTCGCGATCCTGTTTGGGGCGGCACTGCTCGTCACCGGCGGCGTAGTGCTGGGGCGCTTTTTTGCTTTCCGCAATACTGCCGCCAATTATCGCTTCAATGATTCCCTGCAGCCATTTAGCATGCGCCCAGGAATGATGGAGCGGGGATTCTTTAGGCAGAGGCAGGACAACCGGCAGTTTTATCAGCGAGGTCCAGGCATGATGGGACGAGGTTTCTTCGGACAGGGTACTACAGATCAAAACCTCTTCCGGCAGGGTCCGGAAATGATGAGACGGGGATTTTTCAATGGCGCATACAGCGATGAGCCCGCGAGCATAGAAGAAGCTCGAGCCGCCTTTAATGCCTATCTCATAAAGTTCGGCAATGATGACCTGGAATTGTACGAGATCATGATCTTTGATCAGAATGCCTATGGAGTTGTTAGTGAAAAGAGCACTGGTAAAGGCGCTATGGAACTGCTTTTGGATTATTCTTCGGGTGCTGTATTTCCCGAGTTCGGGCCAAACCACATGTGGAACCTGAAATACGGGATGATGCCCGAAAGACGAAATGGCGCAACGGGTTGCGGGATGGGATGTAATGTGAATCCGAATCCATCAGCTACTACTGAAAACACAATTACGGAAGCCGACGCCAAAATCGCTGCACAGGCTTATCTGGACGCGAATGAAAACGGCGCGACAGCCGCTGATGATGGCATGTCCTTTTATGGGTATTACACTTTTGATTACAGCATGGATGGGAAAGTTGCCGGCATGCTCAGTGTCAACGGCTTTTCATCCCAGGTTTGGCCGCACACCTGGCACGGGCAGTTTGTTGATGAATGGGAAAAGGAATAAAAAAAGCCATAGATATAAAGTTCGCCTTATACTAATAGAGGAGGCATAAACCTCCTCTACTCGATTGAAAGCGGTCAGGATTGTCATATGGAAAAAACAAAGATCTTGGTCATTGATGATGAACCGGGAATTTTAAATGTGGTTACTGCCTACCTGCGATCTGAAGGATTTGATTTTCGTACAGCCAGTGATGGCATAGAGGGATTAAAAACGATCCATTCCTACCAACCTGACCTGATCATTCTGGATGTAATGCTACCCGGCATGGATGGTATAGAAGTCCTCAGCCAGCTTCGACGGGACTCCAATGCTTATGTCATCATGCTGACCGCGCGGTCTGAAGAAATCGACAAGCTGGTCGGTCTGAACGTGGGGGCGGATGATTATTTGACAAAACCCTTCAGCCCGCGGGAATTGATGGCGCGTGTCAAGGCAGCCATGCGCCGCTACCAGAAACCTGCTGCTGAATTGGATCGAAAAATATACACATTTGACCAGATACGGATCGATTCCGGCAGCCGCAAGGTTAGTGTAAATGGAATGGAAATTGAGCTGACATCACTGGAATTTGATCTGTTGGTAACTCTTGCGGAACATCGTGGCCTGGTTCTAACTCGCCAGCAGCTTCTGGAAAAAGTTTGGGGATATGATTATTTTGGTGATATGCGCGTGGTGGACGTTCATATTGGCCACCTGAGGCAGAAACTTGGAGAAAAATTCATCGAAACAGTGCGGGGTGCCGGTTATCGCTTCGAGGATAAAGAGGAAAGAGGTGTTTAAATTTATAAGAAGTCATTGGGCAGCCAAGATATTGGTCGCTTTCCTTTTAATAGTAATACTGACTGGTATTATTTATATCGCTGTCATGAACATCTCGATCCAGTCTGCATTCGACAGGCATCTTGGCAGAATGGGCGAGGGGATGCAAAACATGATGGGCAATCCCCGCGGTGTAAATCTATTCGGAAGTTTAAGGGCAGCTGTTAATGAATCCCTGCTAACCTCATTCGCTGTTGCCTTCCTTATCGCGATCGTTGCCAGCCTATTCATCAGCCGCCTGATCACACGTCCGGTGAACGCCTTAAGCAAAGCCAGCCAAAGCATCGCCAGAGGTGAATACAAATATCGCATTTCAAACGATGAAATCCCGGGTGATGAACTGGGGCAGCTGGCTGTCAATTTTAACCACATGGCTGAAAAACTGGAGCAAACTGAAACCATGCGAAGACAGTTGATCGGCGATATCAGTCACGAGCTGCGTACACCGCTGACCGCCATCAAAGGCGCGATGGAGGGATTGATCGATGGCGTACTCCCCAAAAATCAGTCAACTTTTTCCCAGATCTACCAGGAAGCAGACCGGCTTCAAAGGCTGGTTGAAGATCTGCAGGAACTCAGCCGCGTCGAAGCTGGCCAATTCAAACTGAACCTGAAAAAGGTCTCAATTAAAGAAATCGCATCGTCTGCAGTGGCTGCCATGGAAAGCGCTTATCAAAGAAAAAATATCGCTCTGGCATTAACCTCTGAAAAAGTGTTGCCAAAGATCAACGCAGATCGGGACCGTCTCCTGCAGGTGCTTCAGAATTTGCTGGGCAACGCCCTGCAATTTACGCCTTCCGGCGGCGAGGTAATTATTAACATCGCCCAATCAGATTCAGGGATTAAAGTTTCGGTAAGTGATAACGGTGCGGGGATCGAAGCCAGACATCTTGGCCATATTTTTGAACGCTTCTATCGGGCAGATCCATCCCGTTCAAGAGCGTACGGCGGAGGCAGCGGGATTGGATTGACCATTTCCAAAACGCTGGTTGAAGCGCATGGCGGCAAGATTTGGGTTGAAAGCCGTGGAAAGAACCAGGGCAGCAAATTTATTTTTACCCTTCCGGAATGATATAATCAATAAATAAATTTCGATCTTCATAGTTGGCTTTAAACCACCAGATCAAATGGATCGGTGGTGTTTTTTTAAAATAATTGAAAAGGAAAAAATGGAAACAAAATTGTATGTCGGTAATCTGCCCTTCAACACAACTGAAGAAGAACTAAACACTCTTTTTGCCCAGGCAGGGGAAGTCAAGTCAGTAACAATCATCAGCGACAAATTCTCCGGTCAATCGAAAGGGTTTGGATTTGTTGAGATGGCAAACCAGGAGGGCATGCAGAATGCCTTAAAAATGTTCGAGACCTTTACATTTAAAGATCGTCCGATCAAGGTCAATGTGGCACGCCCAAAGGAAGACCGGCGACCGCAATTCCGCGATAACCGCAACCGTAGAGATGGTGGCGGAGGTTATGGCGGCGGAAGATAGAGATAATAATAATTAAACGCATATGCCCCGGAATTCCGGGGCATTTTTTTAAATTAGCCTTGCCAGGCGCTGAATGCCGGTTCGAATCTCTTCTGGCGTGAGCGCACAGAAAGGAAGCCGTAGAAAATTTTCTTCTCCATTCAAAAAGAATCCCCGGCTATCACTCAGCGCAAGCCCGGCAGCCGCACATGCCCGCGCATCAGGGATAATGCATTCATCCTTGAGAGTCAATCCGGCAAAAAATCCGCCCTGAGGTTTGATCCAATCGCCTTTAGCACCAATAAACGTCTCCAATGATTCAAGCATGGCATTTAATCTGTTGCGGTATAGAGCAATTAGGGATTCAAGATGCGGATCAAGCCAACCATTGCGGATGAATTCAAACACCATCGCCTGATTGAGGTGACTGGCATTAATGCATGAATCTTCGGCATACTGGCGGATAGTAGATATCAGATCCTTGGCCCCAAGCAGATACCCTACTCGTAATCCAGGGCTGATCATTTTACTGAAGGATGACATGTGCAGGATGCGGCTGCTGTCGATTTCATATAAAGTCGATATGGGTACACCTGAATAGCGCAAATGCCGGTAAGGGCCATCCTCAATAATCAAAAAATTATATTGATCCGCCAATTCAATTAATCTTTGCCTATGTTCCAGAGGCATAAGCGCGCCGCTTGGATTTTGAAAATCCGGAATGAGATAGAACGCTTTGGGAACAAATCCGCTCTTAAGCGATTCTTCAACTTCTCCAAGATCAATGACACCTTTGGTCAGAGGAAAACCTTTGACCTTCATTCCCGCTCTTAAAAAAAGGGTCAGTGTGCGGTCATAAGTTGGCTGCTCAACAAAAACCAGATCGCCGGGCAGCAAGCAGGCGTGGATAAAAAAGTCGAGCAGCTGCAGCGAACCCTGCCCCAGAATCACTCTGTCCGGATCACTTTGATGCCTGTCAGCGATCCATTGCCGAAGCGGGGCATAACCTGATGCTCCGGCATACTGCAGGATCGTATCGCCATGTTCAAGTATCACAGTTCTGGCGCAGGCAACCAGTTTTTCTTTTGGAAAGCTTTCAACCGGCGGAATGCCGCGGATAAAGGCTATTGTTTTTTGCATGTATTATCCTTTCGGGGGTGATTTCAATCCGCTGCCAGTCAGTGCGACAAGAACCTCAGCCTTCTTGCCAACATGTTCAAAAACCTGCGGCAGAGCCGCCGCTGCGGCTGCGCTGGAGGGCTCCGTAAACAGGCCATTCATGCCCAGACTATGCCAGGCGGCAAATATCTCATCCTCACTGACAGTGAGTGCTCCGCCGCCACTCTCGCGCAGGGCTTGTAAAATGCGTTTCCCGCGTACCGGTTTGATAATGGCAAGCCCCTCCGCCTGACTGACGCCTTTTGGAGCTATTTCAGGAATTTCCAATAATGCATTAATCCAGGCAGCATGGACCGGTGAAAGCAAGTCTGGCTGTACGGCGAAAAGTTTCGGCATTTTTTCAACCAGCCCAGCCAATATCAACCGCCGGAATCCCAACCAGGCGCCCAGCAATAATCCGCCTTGACCGACAGGAATGACCACCGCATCAGGCACACTTTCTCCAAATTGTTCCCATACTTCCCAGGCAAAACTCTGCTGCCCAAGCAGATAAACCGGGTTATAGGCATGTGAGGCGTAAACGGACCCGCGCGAGACCTCATCAAGCGCGGCTTTTGTTGTTTCGGATCGCGCACCGGGGATCTTATGGAGGTTGGCGCCAAAAAAACTAATCTGCGCCAGTTTGGCAGGCGAGGCACTATCCGGTGCGTAGATCGCTGCCTTAAATCCGGCACGCGCTGCATACGCAGCCAGCGAAGCGCCGGCGTTGCCGGAAGAATCTTCCACAACTTCTTGAATGCCAGAAGATTTTAGATAATTGCTCTCCAGCTCAATGCCGCGGTCTTTGAATGAACCGGTGGGCGCCATATATTCGAGTTTAAAAAAGGTCTTCCTCCCGTAAAGGTCAGCATTTACGAGCGGCGTCCATCCAGCTCCCAGAGAAAAAGGATCTTTAATCTCATCCAGTGAAAAAACCTTTCGGTAGCGCCATATCCCGGGTTTGGATGGTTCAATTGCAGATTTATTCAATGAATCATTCTCAACAGGTTCCCAGGCACCACCGCACTCACACCAGAACTGATGGGCATCAAAACTGGTTTTTTTTTCGCATTCCGGGCAGAAGACTTTCATCATTGTCTCTTAGGAAAAGTGATTGCCCAATTCTAATTAAAATCTCCCAAATCGGGGGATCAATTTTCAATAATCATTTTTTAACCGGATTGTTCAATGGCTTTTTCCAGCATATCCATGGTGATCGATTGCGGGCGTTCCAATGGTGAATAAAGCGCGCGCGCCCAAACCAGGTTCGCGGTCAAACCCAGTACTCTACCAACTCCGAAAAGCACTGTATAGAAATCGTATTCCTTTATCCCGCAGTGGTACTGAAGCGTCCCGGAGATCGCGTCAATATTTGGCCATGGATTCTTGACTTTACCTTGTTCCTTCAGCACCCGCGGCGCCACCTGATATACCTTCTCAGCCAGCTGAAAAAGTTCATCATCAGGGAAATATTTCTTTCCAAATTCATACTGCACCTGAAAGCGCGGATCAATATTGCGTAGGATCGGATGGCCATAACCGGGAATGAGCTTGCCGCGATTAAGCGTATCCCAGATATATTCTTCAAGTTCCTCTTCAGTCGGGCATTTGCCGAATTTTTTCCGCACTGCAAGCAGCCATTCCAGGCAGTCCTGGTTTGCCCGACCATGAAGCGGCCCTGCCAGCCCGTTGATCGCAGCCGAACAGGAAAAGAAGACATCGGATAAAGTGGAATTGACCAGCAATCCCGAATGAGCGCTGACATTGCCTGTGCCCTGGTCTGAATGGATAATGAAAAACAGGCGGCTGAGATTCTTATAAGTATCATCCCAGTCTTTATCAATCATGTAGGCGAAATTGGCGCTCCAGTCTGAAGCCTGGCTGGGAGGAATGAGGCCGCGGTTATGATACTTAATATTGTAGATCGCCGCCGCAATGGCAGGGGCTTTGGCGGTCAGGCTGAGGCTGTCGGTTAACATTGGGCGCCAGTATTTTTCTTTCTGCAGGCCGTTCTTATAGTTCAATGTGAACTCTGAACGGGATTCAAGCGCCAAAATCGCCTGTGAAAGCATGGTCATTGGATGAGTATCCTTGGGCATGGCGCGCAGCATATCCGCCACGTGGTACGGGAGGTCGCTGCGACGACGCCACTCCTCTTCAACATCCAGTGCATCCTGGCGAGTTGGGATATCACCAACCAACAGTAGATAATACAATCCGCCTGCCAGAGGATAATCACTGCCATCAGCCTTGGGGAGCAGCTGGAAGACGTCCTTGATCTTGTGGCCGCGATAATGCACACCTTCCTGGGGATCAACAAATGAGACATCGCTAAGCAGGATGTCCATACCGCGCAATCCATTGAATAGCTGGTTGAGGTGGATATCACCTATCTTTCGGTCTCTGAATTCCATTGAGACGCGCTCAATGCGCGCCCGCGCAGCTTCGATCTTGGGTTCCATTCTGTCATGCAGCCACATTGTTTATTTTCCTTTCAAAGCAAAATGTTTCAAACATATGAATTATGAAGGGGAAAATCCCAGCTCCAGCGAGATACCTTCTGCGGCTGGTTTCACCAGCGCAGCGATTTCATGGATCTTGTCATCCGTAAATCTCTGAGAAGGGCCTGAGATGGTCAGGGCGGCGGTGATGCGTCCGAATTGATCGAAGATCGGCGCGGCAACACCAGACGCTTCCTCCACCCACTCCCCCTTGCTGACCGCGAACCCCTGCCGTTTAATCTTGCCCAGGTTGGCCCTTAACTCATCCAGGTCGGTTATTGTGTACCTGGTCATGGGAATTAATTGAATACACGCCAGAATCTCATTCCGGCGTGCTTCAGGCAGATAAGCGAGAAAGACCTTTCCTGCTGAGCCGGCATATAGCGGGATACGCCGGCCGACACGCGCCACGATACGGACCGTTTCAGGACTTTCAAGACGCTCAATACAGACACGGTCGTTGCCTTCCATAACATACAGGCTGATAGTTTCGCGAGTCTGCTCCTGAAGACGAACCATAACCGGTAAAGAAAGTGAACGGACATCTGATGTGACTGTATATATCCCCGACCAGGCTAATACTTTTGAACCTATCATATAAGCCTGTGTTTCCGGATCCTGATTGAGAATGCCAAGCTCTTTCATGGCAGCCATCAGCCGACCGGTGGTGCTGGATGAAAGCTTGGTCTTCCTGGCAGCATCACGCACACCTAAAACCGGAGTTTCAAGCGTGAAACAATCCAGGATCGCAACCGAGCGTTCTAATGATTGATTTCTATCCGCCATACCGTATGTCCCGTATATTGGGACAGCGTCCCATATATAATGGGACAATTTTATCACAATGGAAGATCCTGTCAAGCAATCGGGGTAAAAGGATTATTGCGCGGGCAGTTGATTTTCAGAACATACCGAAAAAAACCAAAAACAAAAACATTCAATTAAGCTGAATTTTTAACAACTTAAATCCGCCGAATTTTTTCGACTTCATGCATAAGACCTTTGTTCTGATCATACAACTGCCTGAAGATACGATAGCCCTCATCATAGAGCTTTTTATTTTGCGGATTGGGTTTAAGTGTTGAGGTTTTTTTAATGATTCTAGAACTTTCCTTAAGGTCTTTGTAGTATCCAACTCCCGCTCCTGCAATAAATGCATCACCGATCGGAGCGCTGCTTTCCTGTTCGGGAATGACCATCTCGATATTGGCGATATCGCTAACGATCTGCATCCAGCCACGATTCCTGGTGCCACCGGCAGATGCGATAATACGCTTTGGTTCGGCTCCCTCATCGATCATGGTGTCGATCATATGCCGTATTCCAAATCCAATTCCCTCTAATAGCGATCGGTAAATATCCGCCCGGGTATGGCTGAGCGTCAGGCCGAACAGCATGCCTTTCGCCTGAGGGTCATAGACCGGCGTTCGTTCTCCTTCAAAATAAGGCAGTGTAATCAGTCCATTTGCTCCGGGAGGAGAATCTTTAAGCAGGTGAGCAAGCGCCGCGTAAGCGGGTTCACCGCCGGCCTTTTGAGCCGCCATTTCCTCAGGTGAAAAATTATCCCTGAACCAACGCGTCAGGCTGCCAGCAGTAGATGTGCCGCCTTGAAGTGTGTAAGCCGAAGAATCCAGCCAGGCAGTAGCCCAGAGTTTTGGGGATGGCATCAACCGGTCGGCCAACATGACAATGAAGATGGTGCTGCCAAACATGATCATCAGGTCTCCAGCCTGTTTGATGCCTGTGCTGACTGCTTCCGCGCCTGCATCGGTGGTGCCAACGATCACAGGCGTACCCTCGGCCAGCCCGGTCTCATCAGCTGCCGCTTTGGTGACATGCCCGGCGATATCGCAGCTCCAGGTTGGCACCGGTAATTTTTTCAAAGGCGCAATGTATTCTGTTGTTTCCCTGAACCAGCGGTTATTGCGAATATCGCACATGGGGGTAAAGTCGGCCATGGTGAAAATATCCAGCGTCGCTTTGCCGGTCAATCTGAAAACAATATAGGCCTGGCTCGTCAGAAAATACTGGGCTTGCTCATGAACCTTCGGCTCATGGTTCTTTACCCATAAAATTTTTGGACCAGTAGATTGGGAGGACAGTTTCATCCCGCTCACTTGAAAAATTTTTTCCGTTGAAAAAACTCGCTCCAACTCCTCGATCTCGGCTTCCGCACGAGTGTCAATGCCATAGAGAATTGCTTTACGCAGAGGTCGTCCATCAAAGCCAACAGGAAGCATGCAGGCGCCCAAAGCGCTGATCCCCACGGAAATTATAGATTTAGGATCTATGCCACTCTTGGTTAGCAGTGTTCGGGAGATTTGGGCAAATTCACCCCACCAAACAGCATCCGCATCATGCTCAGCCCAACCAGGTTTTGGCATTTCAATGCCATGTTCAATGGAGTGCTCGGCAATTACGTCACCAGTATCGGCTTCAACGAAAACGCCTTTTGATGAGTATGTGCCAATATCGATGCCAAAAAAATAGCGGTTTTTTTTATCTTTCTTAGTCAATTTTTTTCTTTTTACATGAAATGTATGAATTGATATTCCAGCAGACTATTCATTCAACCTGGTTTTTTGGCTGAAATAATTAACAATGAGGATAAATATCAATAATAGCCCCCAAACAAAATCCTTGAAGAATGAACTGCCGCGGGTACCGACCAGAAGCATATGGAAGCCAGTTGAAATAACTTGAAGGATCAGAACCGTGATAAATATATTGATCACGTTTCCCTCGCCGGATACAACGCCAGCCAGTACATAAACGAGCAAAGTCAACATGATATAGGTGGAATCTCCATATTGGAAAGACGCAGATGTTGTTCGGCTCATGACCAATAAGCCGGCAATAGATGAACAGATTCCACTTAGGATGTAATCCTTTAAGATAATGTCTCTGTTATTTATTCCCGAGAATTTTGAAGCCAGTGGATTTGTGCCCAGCATGCGTGTCTTAAAGCCAAACATGGTGAAGTTCAATAATAGAAAAATAATCGCTGCCACTGCCACAAAAACCAGGAAAGGTAACGGAATTCCGAATATATTCGAGCTGCCAATGAGCCCGATTGATTCATCAAAACCGGTAAGGGAAGATCCTTTTGTCAATCCGACAGCCAGGCCGGTAAAGAGTCCCATTGTTGCCAGCGTGGCCAAAATAGGAGGAGCTTCCACATAAGCGACCAGAAAGCCATTGATCACCCCCGCTATGAACCCGGTCAATAATGCAACCAAAATAGTCGCGCCAATATAAATCACAGGATTGGGATTCGGGAAGATCGATGGCAATACTTTCAGGATGAAGAGGCCGGATAAAACCGCAGACAGGTTTGCGGTCGCGTTTATGGAAAGATT
>CAZBNE010000043.1:0-16792 GCA_964493155.1 uncultured Pelolinea sp. | reverse complement strand
CCCCTAAATCATTAGTCATCCGAAAGAATCGATAAATATCCCGTTTACTTCCTTCTGCGCCAATGGATTTCAGATAATCTGACATGTGATATTTGATGATCGCTGCCACAAATTTTATTTCTTCATTTGAAAAAGACAAAGCTTTCATTCGTGTAAAAACGATTTCAGCGCTGGTTTCTGCATGGTTTGGATATGAAAATTTTCTCTCCACCTTTACAGGTGGAATATCATGCTTGGCACTGTCATGATAAAGCCCTGCCAATGTCATTAATGGATAAATGGAAAATTTATATCTATTTAATGATTCTGAATAATCATTAAAATATTTTCTATTTTTCTCAATGAGGGATCGGATGTCACTCAGATATCGATTATCACTTTCTACCGTTGTATTGAACAAACAATCCAGTATAAACCGATTAATTTCGACTACTCTTAACGAATGGGTTAAGCCGTCATGGATATGAGGAGATTTTGGTGGAATTTTCTCTAGATTCTTTACTTCAGGCAAAACTAAATTTAGAATGTTAAATTCTGTTAGTAGTTTTAAGCTTCGACCTAAATCGGAAAGTCCAAGAATTTGGCAAATTTCATCACGGATACGTTCAGCAGAAATTAAATGCAAGTTCTTTGATGCGGAAATGATCGCAGGTTTAATCTTTTGGTCAAAATCAAGGTTAAGGTTCTGGATAAATCGTACTGCACGCATTGTCCTGATTGGGTCATCATCAAATGAGCTATCACTACACGGCTTTAATTTTCTTAGCTGAAGATCTTTTTGTCCTTCCAGGGGATCAATAACTTTATCTACCTCAAGGAGATTCACTGCCATTGCATTGATCGTAAAATCTCTTTTCTTGAGATCTTCTTTGATATTTTTTCCATTTAATAATGCAAAATCAACGATTAATTGTTGGTCATCCAAGCGAATAAGCGCCCTAGCGGTTTGACGCTTTTCATCAAGCGTATAAAAATCACCCCTGAAGTAATCAGCAATAATGCGTGCAGCTTTAATAGAATTCTTTGTTGTTGAAAAATCTAGATCTTTACTAAAATAACCTGATAATTGATCACGTACATAACCACCGACAGCATAAACCTCTCCGAATTCATCCTGCCGGGTGAGTAAAATATCGCGTATTATGTAAAAATAATTTTCCTGCAATTTCATTTCGAAGCAGGAACTTTAGTTATCATATTTTTTTAGATCAACAACCCCAATAAAAGGTAAATTACGAAAATATTCATCCAGGTCAAGCCCATACCCATAAACGAATTTATTGGGAATTTTAAAGCCGGTATAACTAATCGGTACATCAACTTCACGTCGTTCTGCCTTATCCAAAAGTGCGCATACTTTAATGCTTTTTGGCTTGCGTGTGGAAAGCAATTCAAGAACATACGATAAGGTGTTGCCACTATCGATAATGTCCTCCACAATCAGGACATCTTTATTGGAGATATTGGTCGTCAGATCCATAGTGATTCGCACCACACCAGACGAACTTCTGGAACCTGCACCATAAGATGAGATGGCCATAAAATCGATCGCGTGAGGAATAGAAATCTTGCGGGATAAGTCAGTCAGAAAAATTACTGCACCGCGTAAAATACAAACCAGCAGTAAATCTTTGCTTTCACGGTAATCCTTGCTTATTTCCTCACCCAATTCTGAAATTCGATTATTTAAATCTTTTTCTGAAATTAATATTTCGAGTAAATAATCTTTGTAATCTTTCATTTCATTTATCCTTTGGTACTTCATGGTGAGTGCGGCAGCGGGCTTCATACATTTCAGAAGCCCCAACTATTACAACTGGATCGTCGAAATGAGCTGGTTTACCATTTACCAAGCGCTGCGTCCTGGTCGCAGGCTCGCCGCATACCATACAGATTGCCTGGAGTTTATCTACCTTATCCGCTCTGGATAAAAGAATTGGCATGCAGCCAAAGGGTTCACCCCTAAAATTCATATCCAGGCCAGTCACTAAAACCCTTTTTCCTGAATCAGCAAGACTCTCGATCACATCTACAATCTCATCATCAAAAAACTGCGCTTCATCAATGCCGACCACTGTTGTGTCAGTATTCAGATTTTTTATTATCTCACTTGAATTTTTTATAGGAAGAGCTTCAAAATCCAAACCAGCATGTGAAGTCACTCGTTCCGCGTTATAGCGAATATCGATAATTGGCTTAAACACCTGAACTTTTTGCTTCGCGATGACTGCTCTCCGCAAGCGGCGGATCATTTCTTCAGTTTTCCCGCTGAACATTGAACCGCAAATTATCTCGACCGATCCAGTCTTTGAAGGCATAGTTGTCTCCTAAAAAGAATTAATCAGATTTTACACTATCAAAAATTTAAAAATAAAAAGAAGGCATTGAATTGCCTTCTTTAATTTGATCTTTCTTTTGCCTAAACAGAAATTTCTTCTGCGGCTTTTGGTAATTTATAACCAAATTTTCGCAGGTTCTTCTTGATGTCAATTAAAGTCTTGCGACCAACGCCAGGCAGTTCAAGCAGAGCCGCCTCACCGCCCTCAAGTTTCTCAAGAATTTGGCCAACATTGGTAATTCCAACTTCAGCCAATGCTGCGGTGGCTCGGGCGCCGATTTCTAAATCGGCAACCAGGCGATCAGGTGAAGTTTTTTCTGCTTTTTTACGCTTTTCTTCAGTAACAAATTCCTGACGAGCCTGCAGTTTCTTATAAAAGCGATCAACCTGACCTTCAATATCGATCAAGCGGGCTTGCTCACCGGTGAAAAATGGATGGCAATTTGAGCACACTTCTGTACGAATTTCTTTCTGTGTTGAACCAGTTGTCCATGTATTTCCACAGGCGCAGGTAACTATCGCGTCAGGATAATATGTAGGATGAATATCTTTTTTCATTCTTTATTACACCTTTCTTTCGATCTGCTTTCCGAAAAATCCTTATTCAGTTGGTTGGACGCTTACTTTCTTTTGTCCATTCGGAAGTCTTAAGAATTCAACAATACCATTTGAAGTTGCGAACAGGGTGTAGTCTCTACCAACACCTACGAAATCTCCTGGTTTAATCTTGGTGCCATGTTGGCGGACAAGTATGTTTCCACTTAAAACATACTCACCAGCAAACTTCTTCACACCAAGCCGTTGACCTTTACTGTCACGCCCGTTGCGTGTTGACCCGCCACCTTTTTTATGTGCCATTGTTCACTTTCCTTTATTCTTGGTTCTTTAAAAGAAGATATTATCTTGCTTTTGTTTGGGATGTTTTATTTACTGCTTTCTTAACCGGTTTTCCAGCATCCGACTTGGATTTATCTGATTTCCCGGTTGGTTTTTTGGTTGAATCAGCAGGTTTAGTCCTTACCTTTTTTACTGGTACTGCGACTTCTTCAGAAGCTTTTAAATCCTTTACTTTACCGGGAAATTTGATCGATTCAATCATTAATCTGGTGTATTTCTGACGATGTCCTGTCTTTACCCGGTAGCGTTCCTTTGCCCGATAATTAAAAATTGTAATCTTGGGACCTTTAAAGTGTTCCGATACTTTGGTTTCAATACTTACATCAGGTAAATAAGGAGAACCTACTTGAGTATTCTCTCCATCAACAAGCAAGAGGACTTTATCGAAAACTTTTTTTGCGCCTAGTTTTTCAGGTAGTAAATCAACTTCAAGAAATTCGCCTTCAATTGCTTTAAATTGTTTACCACCACTTTCAATAACTGCGTATATCATCAATTCTCCAATCTTCACTTCGCCATCTTCCGCGCGAATTCCTCGCCCGTCAACGGGGAAGTTGGAATACATAATTTTACCCCAGCAACCTACCGCCGGGGCAAGCGAGCAGAATTATACAAGGTCATCTAAAGCTTGTCAATGTCACGAAATTTTCTTTTTTCACCTACCCTGATTGTGATCCCCTGTTTATCAAGGTGTTCTAAAAATGAAAGTGCATATTTTCGGCTGGTTTGATACATATCCCTGAATTGACTTAAAGCGATTTCTTTATTGCTTTTAAAAAATAGTGTTAAATTTGAAAGCATCTGGTCATATTCCTGCTTTCTAAAGATAATATCCTCTGAGGTTTGGATCAAGTATCCCATCGAAATTAAACCATTGATAACCTCTTCGTCATACTCATTCATGAGTTCGCTGAGAGGTGGCGGCGAAAATGGCGTCATTCCAATTCTGGATAATATTTCATCAGCCAGTTTTTTTGAACTGCTATCAAATTCTGGCTTGTACCCAATCAAAAAAATCACTTCCCCCGCTTGTGATAATAATTTGCGATTAATTAGCTGATCTATGCAAATCCCAAATAATTTTGGTTGGATTTCTAACGCACGGCGGAGAGTATCCTTTGGGATACCTTGACGTAGTGGATAATTTTTATGATAACTTTTTAAAATTTCAAAAATAGAATCTGAAAGTTTTTTCCAATTGGCTAGTGTAGTGATGTACGAGCCATCCTTAAGCTGCACATCCTGGAACTCCAATATTTCAAGATCGGGTGATACAAGGATTTCTTCTTTTAACTTATCCATCATTATCCCGGTTTTTTCTCCTAATGAACGAAGTGTGATCGGACCCTCATTCTGCAGAATCGCCAGGATAACATCATTTAACGATCCTTCTTCCAAAAGCTTAAAATGTTCAAGCGATAGTCTATGAAAACGTCTGAACCTTTTTTTGGAGTTTTCATCAAGAACTACTCCCCCACCAATCGTTTCGCCAGGCGAAGGTTTTCTTAAAATATAATGGTCCCCTTTGAATACCACAATTTCATTCGCTAACTCAAGCTGTAAATATCCCTTTTCTCCTGGATTTATATTGTTTTTTCCAATTATTCTGACTCTTGCCAGAGTCTGATTTGTTCCACAAAATATTTTCACTTGATCGTCATGATTAAGTGTTGTTTTTGTATCCTTAAGCATGGAAAAACGCACATCAATCCTGCGAGTTGGCAAATAAGTTCCTTTTAGTGCAATCACATTTCCCCTGAGAACCTCAGTTATGTCTATACCAGTGAGATTGAGGCCGGTTCGGCTGCCGACAAATGCAACCTCCATTTTCTTTTTGTGAGATTGGATACCTCTTATCCTGGCTTCACGCTTTTGAGGGAGAATCTCCACTTGCTGCCCTACTGAAAATTGACCATCCAATAAAGTCCCGGTAACGATTGTTCCGAAACCCTTTAAGCTGAAAACGCGATCGACCGGGAGCCTTGGACGGTGGTTGTCTCTTTTTGGCATAACATTATTCAGCATTTCGTCAATTGAGGTCATAAGCGTGTCAATACCACGTCCGGTCACTGAAGAAACTTCAACTATCGGCGATTCTTGAAGAAAGGTTCCGGCTGTAAAACCTTTTATATCCATCTTTACGAGATCAAGCCATTCCTTATCAGTGACAAGGTCTACTTTGCTTAGAATAACCAGGCCTTGTTTGATTTCTAAAAGATCGAGGATTGAAAGATGTTCTCGTGATTGCGGCATTATCCCTTCATCTGCAGCAATAATGAAAAGCACTGCATCTATTCCTCCCGCCCCTGCCAGCATATTATCAATAAAATCCCTATGACCAGGGACATCCACGATTCCTACCTCTTTGCCTGCAGGAGTTGTCACCCATGCAAAACCAAGATCGATGGTCATCTGGCGTTCTTTTTCTTCTCTTAAGCGATCAGGATCAATTCCTGTAAGAGCTTTGATTAATGTTGATTTTCCATGGTCAACATGACCGGCTGTGCCAATGACAAACAATTAGATATCCTTTTATTTCGGTGATTTTATTTGGCCGAAAGCATCCATCCACCCATTAACCATATTCATCAGGCTTTGCATCCCTTTTTGTATCTCGCGACTCATTAAAATCAATGCTTCCTGCATTTCTTGCGTATTGTCTTCAACCTCAACGATTCGCTCATTGATCTTTGAAAATTTTTCATCTGATCCGCTTTGTTTATCATCCATGATCAATGATACATTCGACCAACGTTTTTCCAAATCTGATTTAAAGGTTGACCATTCTTTGCGAAATTTTTCATCCATTAATCGATATAACTCGGTAATTTCGTTTGTCCGCCGGTCAAATTTTTGTGACATTTCATCGAACAGGACCTTGAACTTTTTCATTTCAGACTGTTGACTTTGCAGTTCAGGCAGTATCTTCAAAACCTGGCTAATTATGTCCTCAAATTGGGTTGTCCATTCTGACCAGGTCCGATCTCGTTCATTCTTAATGATCGTCTGTTGTTCAAGAAATGAAATATGGGTTTGTTTTCTTTCTGTTTCTGTGGCAAGGATTTCACTTAATCGATTGTCAAAAGTTTTCATATCTCTATTCATAATGTCAAGTTTAGTTCGTAATTCGTCATTTCTTCTTTTTAATACCTCATTATCAGCGGCTGAACTTTCCACTACCTTTTTATATTGACGAATCTCTTGCTGCAGAATACCCAAATTTATCCTTAAGTCATCATCATTATTCATTTTCATTTCGATTTTGTGATCAACTTCGCTTATTCTTGATGATTGTTTGGCATGCTCATCATTTATGCGAGATAGTTTTTGGTCGAAAATTTGATTCAGCTCTTTTTTGGTTTTTTCAATAGAAGCAAAAACAGATTTAATTTCATCAACTCTTAATTTTTCCTGAAGTTTCTGATTTAACTGAATACGCTTTTCTGCTTCTTCAATTTGATGGTTTAAATCTATTCTAGTTTTCGTTATCGCAGTATCAAATTGTCCCAGTCCTGTAACAATCGAATTAATTCGGGATATTTCATTATTCTGTTCTTTTACTTTATCCAAAAAACCAGATGTTTTCTCTTCGACAAGGTTTGCCTTGGTATTCTGGTTTGATATTGCTTTCTTAATAGAAGCAAGCTGATTTTCCAATTCATCAATTTTTTTCACAACCTTTTCAAGATCCATTTGAATTCCTTATAATAATTTTCGGATGATTTCATTACGCTGCGCAAATCTTATCTTATGAGAAATTGAAGATCATTAACAATACCACTGATGTAGGAATAAACAGGGTTTGGAAATAATCCAAGGAAAAAAATGCCGATAACACAACCTAGAAGAAAAATATTTTCCCATACTCTGAGTTCTATTGTGATATTCTCATTCTCTTCTTTTATAAACGAAATAAAAACCCATCTTATGATTGTAATTGAAACAACAATTTGACTGAGAATCAGGAAAATGACAAATCTAGTTACATAAATGGAAAATTCAGAATTAAAGCCTTGTGTAACTGGAAATCCAAAGGTCCAGGGCATTCCGGCTAAACAGAAAAGTGAAATAAAAAAACCTGTTGAGACAATTGGGGTTTTTATAAAGAATCCTTTCAAAGATTCAACTGAGAAGATTTTTAATGTTTTCTCGATTACCATAAGAATTACAGCTAACAGAAAAAAGCAGACTACTCTTAAAACCATAAAATAAGATGAAAAAATATACCCATTTGAAGTATTAAAACTTATGGAAATCACAATCATGCCAGATGAAACCAATAATAAATAGCTTATTGCTTTGCGTAGACTTCTCTGAAAAGTAAACCAGATTGAACCGATAAAAACCATTATCAATCCAAAGTAACGCAGCGCCAGAAAAACTGTACTAAATCCACGAAGCCAGGCAAAACCATTGAGGTATTTCATTAAAAGTAGTGCAATTGCCATAGGAAGAATTGTTAAAACAAAGAATCCTTCGATTGGCTCTGTTTCATCAGCCAGCATAGGTATCCAAGATTGGAATGGAAATACTGCCAGCCAAAAAACAAAGCCTAATCCCAGCAATAAAGCAGCTTGAATCAGTTGTTCATCATTGACTGGTGAAATTTCACCGCCAGCCAGATACCAGCCTGCCAGTAATACAAATGGCATTCCAATTGTGAAATAGACCAGATAACGCGAAACTCCCTTGATCCTTGGATTTGCTGTCTTGGCAATAACCGGAATACTCACTATAACTGCAATTTCAATGATCAATGCTGAATATAAAAAGGGCTCAACTGATAATGCAGCAATTAATAATCCGATAAAAGCAAATCCGAATGGAACAATATTTGACTTTATTTTAAAAACATATAAGCTCAGCGACCAAATTCCAAGAGCTCCATAAAATAGTATCGCTGTGGTTTTTAATCCTGTGGTAAAAACCAGACTTCGACCTAATATGTTCATAGAAGGAGTAATTTGAAAATTTAAGATCGATTCGTTTTCGAGAACCACAAAACGAGCAAAAATAGCAGTAATTAAAATGAATAAACAGAGCATGATCTGAACTAGGCAGATCGAAAAATAGTTTTTTCTAAAAATCAACAGTGCGATTGATGTTGCTAACGGCAAAATTATCCAAAGCAGAGGAGCGCTCAATTAATATCCTCCGTGTGCAAAACCCCTTGAAGATAACTGTTAATAATACTCATGAGCACAACAATTGTTCCGTAAATACCAGTAACCAGAGCAGATCCTTCCAGAGAGGAGTAAATCAAATCAAATCCTGAAAGAAAGATCAACAATCCAAAAACGATCTCATTGATATCTTGCTCCTGGCTGAAATATAAAATTCCACAGAAAAAAAAGATTAAGCCGATAAATAAATTCGTATAAGGTATAGGCAGCCAGGAAATAAGACTTTCCACAGTCGCGGCAATAACGACCCAGCTAAACGCAACTAACATTAGTTTATACATTCTTTCAGAAATCTGTAATTCAATATTTTTTGAGCCTTTGGTCAACGCCATTGTGGCGCTCATTAGAGCAATGCTCATCCATCCAGAAATAAGTTTTACAGAAGCCAGTGATATTGGCCAATTCTGCAAAATCAGGATAAAGCCAATTGATTGAATTATTGCCAAACCTGCCATTTTCCAGCGCCAATCGTTTAGGATAAAAATAGCCCCTGATATAAAGATGGAAATGAAAATAAGAATAGTATTAAGAATCATCTCACTTGCATCCTGATTATGAGAGCAATGAGAAGATAAGGATCAGAAACACCAAAGCCCACATAATTCCTCCTTCCCCTTCCATTAATCCTGAAAACCTGTTAACGAAGCCCCAGACCCTGTTTTCAAAAAATGTTAAGTTGTCAAAAATCCAATCAAATGACAAAAATTGGAAAATTGGCCTTTTCTGGGGATTATTAATCTCAAGAACTTGTTTATTGATTTTTCTCCCTGAAAAAAGGTATCCAGATATTCCAAGAATTGTCATAACCAATCCGATCCACCAATGTTGGAATTCTACGGCCATGTCTATTTTTGATTTAAAAATAATTGCTGCCGCTGACTGGAAAGGTAAGAATAAGCCAATCAAATAAGCAACTTGATACCAACTCTCCAAATCATGAAATTTCTCATTCCCATCAAACGCGCGTCTTAAAAATCCAAATATCAAAAGGATATGCGCTGAAAAAGAAACGATCAATCCTACAGAAAGCCCTTCTCCAATAAATCCACGAGGTCCGTAGGCATTTAATGATAGTGGTAGCCCGGTGATTAAAAATAAACAAATAACGGGAAAAACTAATAGGCTTTTCGAACGATGCGAAAACATTTTTAGCCACATAATCGAAATTGTAAGCATGACGAGTAAGAAAATAATGTATCGCGCTGCACCAGATAAGTACAGAAAAATGAAAATACCAGTTTCATATAAAAGAAAGAAATCAAATGATTGCGAATTGTCCTTTGCCAGAGCCCATTGCATGGATGAAAAAATAATTAAGATATATGAACCAATGCTTATAACAAAAGACAATACGAATGGCAATTCGGTTACCTGAAGATTAGAGACGAGCGAAAAGCTTACCAAAAAGTTAATCACATCAAATAGTTGCTTTAATAAATCAGACGATTTTTCTTCTGAAAGTGTTCTGGATTTAACATTTAAAGGAAGAATTCCCGAATGCATCAGTGAGGCCAAAAATATTGAGGTATTCGGAGAGGAGGACACAATCCCATTGATCAAAGGATTAAATCCGGACTTTGACAGAAAGGCGATATTCCAGATCAAAATAATACTGCCAATAGATTTGACAATGAATTTTCGAAAATAAACCTTCTCGTTTGCATCATTTAGTACCAAACGGTGAAAACTGAGCTCCAACAAATCCAGGGCAGTCCAAAGCAGAACGACTGACCAAAGGTCAGCAGAAATTAAAGCCAAAAATGAAAATGCAATCAATAAAAGCTGGAAGATCCAATTTTTAAGGTCGCTCTTTATATCTAGCCGTGCAATGCCTGTGAGGAGAAATGAAATATTTATTGTGAATAAAGAGAGAACAAGCAACCAATTTTGAGAAGTAAATGCAAAATGTAAATTTATACTGGTTTCTCGAAATTTTAACCAATCCTTTATTATTAATGGGGATAATCTGTCAATTGGGAAAAGAATTAGCGTGAACCAAATTGAAATACAAATGAATACAAGAACCATCCAAATATATGCGGTTCTCACGCCTCGGATTTTTAAAAAATAACAGGCAATGGCTGATAATAAACAAAGTATGAAAAATAATACACTAGGCATTGAATTTACAGGATCGAGTAATCTTTACGTTTGAGGTAACGGCCGGTTCCCCTTTTTCCAAGCCAAACCTGATCATCAACAATCAATTTTCCCCGAAGAAAAACTTTTTCGATGATTCCCTTTAATTGCCATCCTTCGTAAAGATTGTAATCCGTGCGCTGTTGCGAAAACTTGACACCATATTCAAAATTTCGGTTGGGATCCCAAATTACAAGGTCGGCATCTGATCCTGGTTGAATGGTACCCTTTTGAGGGTATATTCCAAATATCTTGGCCGGATTTGTGCACATAATCTGAACAAATTGATTGGGACTTATGTGTCCTTCTCCAACACCTTTAGTCCACATTACCATCATCCTGTCCCCAATTCCTGGAAGGCCGTTAGGGATCTTTCTGAAATCATCCTTTCCCAGTTCTTTTCCCGGTATCGCGATTTCTTCTCCCTCATAAACAATAGGTCTTGTACCTTCAAAAAAAAATGGGCAATGATCTGTCGCCATCACTAGCAAAGTATTGTCTTCTATTGCACGCCATAATCCTGAATTATCTGCCTTGGAACGAACTGGCGGTGAGCATATCCATTTTGAACCGTCTGATTGAAGCAGGTTATCTTCAGTAAAGAACAAATACTGCGGGCAGGTCTCTCCCATTACCGGAAGCCCGCTCATACGTGCATCACGGACATGGTCAACACCACCTTTTGTATTCATATGCACAATATATACTGGCGATCCAGCCATTTCGGATAATTTGACCACCCGGTAAACTGATTCCACTTCCCCCAGGCTTGGCCTGGTTCGTGCATGCCAGATTGCATCGGTATTTCCATTCTTAATCGCTTCATCAACCATCACCTCGATGACGTCCCCGTTTTCTGCATGGACCATTACCAGGATCCCACTATCTTTTGCTATACGCATGACTTTGAAGATATCTCCATCATCCAATCGCAGCCTGTGATTATAAGCCGTGAACACTTTTACACTGTTTATGCCGAATTCTCGCAATCGTGGAATCTCATTTGCAACATCCTTGTCAAATTTTGTGATATTCATATGAAAACCATAATCGATGGCTGCTTTGGTGTCTGCCTTTTTATGCCACGTTTCTATGGATTCTTCCAAAGTTCGTTTATCAAGGGAGACAAAATCAATTACTGTTGTAGTTCCCCCAAAAGCCGCCGCCTTATGCCCGGTATAATGATCGTCCGAAGACACGGTATTTAACATCGGCAAATCAAAATGCGTATGTACATCAACTCCACCTGGCATGACAATTTTTCCAGAAGCATCGATGACTGTGGCACAATCGTCTTCCTGAAAACCAAAACCTAAAGCTTTAATGATCTCATCTTCTATTAGAATATCTGCAACTGTAGTTTCGGCGGCTGTAATGATCGTGCCATTTTTTATGAGGGTTTTCATAACCACCTCCAAAATATTAAAAGGTTGTGTTTAAGAACTTATATCATTAAATGGATTGATACCGATCGTGAAGATCACCGATCAAACTCAAATCTCCTAACATCATTAAGAGATCTGGGTCAAGAGCAATTTCCGATAATTCTGGCTGCCGATATTCCTGATATTGAGAAGCCTTCTCTCTGAGAGAGAGCCATAATATTTTTCGTTCATCAGTTTTAACAACGAGGTCTTGAATTGTATTCGCCGAAGAAAATAATTCACCAGTTGTATATAGAAAAGTTATCCGCTTCCACTTTTCCGCCAGGATTGGTTTTGCCAACTTTTGCAGCGGCCCAAGCTGGATTTTATAATACTCTTCATGAGCTCTGGGGTGTTCCTTTTCATCTTTTATCAATTCAGCTCTGGTCGTTAATTCAATTCCCAATACTTCAGCGAATTCTTCAATTCGACTTGAGTGACCTTGGCCAAAACTTGAAGGTTGATAAAAAGCCAAATAATCAACACGCACAACCTTTGGTGCGAATCGATAAGGAATTCGATACCATCCCAAAAGTCTTGCAATCTCAAGATCACGTGGTTCAGGGATCACCCCGACCAGGATCAACGCAAATGGGGGAAGAAGAGAGTTATTTGTGTCCTCGTTTTCCAGAATTCCCATTCTATTCTTTGATTAATCCAACTTTATTATTGAAACCATTGATCAAATCATCAATTTCATTGGCTTGCGATTGAAATCCAGTCCAATAATCCCGGTCGTACCACTGGTCAACAATTTCCGAATATGCCCGACCTTGTTGTTCAACCCAGGTATAGTATTTAAGGTTGTGGATGCGTCGTTGATCCTGATAAGTAAGATCGAGCAAATTATCTATGCTTTGTCCATAAAGGTATTGGGCATAATGAGCTGCTGCATCCACTTCGCTGTATTGGCCAAATTCTGTATGCATTTCATTCAGGCGACTTTGGTATAGCTGCATCGAGTCTGTCAAAACTGTCAGAACTACATCATTTTCTCCCATTTCATAATACTTTGCCATCTTAATTGCAGACAGCATATTTGCGATTCCTGAAAAACCAAGCAACTCAAGTTTAGTTACAATTTCTTGTGGCACACCTTTTTTAACCAGATAATTCTGACCAGCTTTATCATTAAAGAGTCGCGAGATATTGACCACAGCGTTATCATCGATTGCCGTAATCAGATCAGTGTTTTTAACATTATGGATCCATGGAACATGCTTGTCGCCTATGCCTTCGATCCGATGGGCGCCGAATCCATTTTCAAGCAAAGTTGGGCATTGCAGCGCTTCACTGGCTCCAATCAGACTGCCTGGAAATACTTGTTTAAGATAATCACCGCAGGCAATCGTGCCTGCAGAACCAGTTGTCAATATTACTCCGCGATAATTGTCTCGCGGCCCTAGTTCAATTTGAAGGACTTCTTCCATAGCATGACCGGTGACTTCATAATGCCATAAGTAGTTGCCAAATTCTTCAAACTGGTTAAAAATCATCAGGTCTTCGCCACTTTCACGAAGTTCCCAGCATTTATCAAATATTTCTTTTACGTTTGACTCGCTTCCAGGTGTGGCAATGATCTCTCCTGCTACCGTCTTCAACCAGTCAAATCGTTCTTTACTCATCCCTTGCGGAAGAATCGCAATCGATTGACAAGCTAATAAATTAGAGTCATAAGCACCACCACGGCAGTAGTTTCCGGTAGAAGGCCATACGGCTTTTTGAGTTACAGGATCAAATTGTCCGGTTACTAATCGCGGCACCAAACATCCGAATGATGCGCCAACCTTGTGTGCTCCGGTTGGGAACCATTTGCCAATAAGAACAATGATTCGAGCCTCTACGCCAGTTAAGCTCTTGGGTAGTTCAAGATAATTTACTCGGCCAAAGCCACCCCCCGTCTCCGTTGGTTCATTCTTCCAGGTAATCCGGAAAAGGTTGCGGGGATTCAACTCCCAAAGTCCGATTGACCTCAATTCGCGTTTTACAATCTCCGGCGCTAAGGCAGGATTTTTCATTTGTTTGAAAGTCGGGATAATGATATTTCTCTCCCGTGCGCGTTTTATAGTATTTTCAAGGCGATCAGGATATATGGTCAGGTCAATCTTTGCCATTCAGACCTCCAGACATCTTTTTTAATTCCGGTGCTTCACTGACGATATATAGAGGGCGCCCCTTGGCTTCATCATAAATTCTGCCAATATATTCACCCAGGATTCCAAACGTAATCAGTTGAACACCGCCCAAAAGAAGAACTGCTATCAAAGTGGTTGCCTGCCCAAGCAGCGCCCCCTGGTTGGAAAGCCGCAAATAAGCAACAATGGGGATAGCCAGTATGCTGATCCCTGCAAAAATAAAACCAAGATAGGTTGCCAGCTGCAAAGGGAAATATGAAAAGCTGGTGATTGCATTCAATGCCAGTTTAAGCATTTTGCTGAATGGATACTTGGTCTTGCCGGCAAATCGTTCCATTCGGTCATATTCAACACCCACCTGCCTGAAACCCACCCAGGCGGCCATACCTCTTAGAAAACGATGACGTTCACGCATTTGGCCTAATACATCCACTACTTTTCGATCAATTAATCGAAAATCACCAGTATCCAAAGGGATCTTGACGTCTGTAATTCGATAGATCAGTCGATAGAACAATGATGCAGTAGTTAGTTTAAACCAGGATTCCCCTTCCCTTTTCCGCCGAACCGCATACACAACTTCAAATCCTTCATTCCATTTACTGATTAGGTCAAGCATAACAGTTGGCGGATCTTGAAGATCGGCATCAATAATGATTACCGCATCACCTGATGTATAGTCCAAACCAGCGGTAACCGCTATCTGGTGCCCAAAATTACGGGCAAAAATGATTGGTTTGACGTGTGGATCTTTTGATGCCAGTTCACGGATCTTGTTGGTTGAGCCATCAGTGGATCCATCATCCACAAGCAATAATTCCCATGGCTTTTTTAGTGGCACCATAACTGAAATTATTGATTTGTAAAATTCTTCAACACAGCCAATCTCATTGTAAACTGGAGCGACAATACTGAAGACCGGTTTTAAGTCATTTTTTTTTGAGGGCATGATTCTATTTTATCTGATTACTACAATATTATTTGAGAACTTTTTTCAGTGCCTCAAGCGTTGGTTCAATAATTGGCGCCGGTTGAACTGCATTGGTCGCAGCCTTTATATCTTTCAAGCCACTGCCGGTGATCATCACCAGTACAGGATCATCGCTAAGAATAAGTCCATCCTTCATTCCTTTTACTAAGCCGGCATATGCTGAGGACGCAGCTGGTTCTGCAAAAATGCCTTCCCTTCCAAGGCATGCTATTGCCGCTAAAATCTCAGCATCACTTACTGTAATGTAACTGCCACCAGTTAGGGTTGCCGCACGCAAAGCGCGTAATCCATCACGCGGTAGATCGACCGAAATACTGTCCGCCAGAGTCGTAGCTCTTACTGGTTGAATGTTTTCCCCACCATCACGGTAAGCATTCGCAATAGCTGCTGATCCTTCAGCCTGGATCCCAAATAATCTGGGCATCTGTTTCAACCATCCCATTTCATAAAGGTCTTTAAATCCTTTATGAATTCCAGAAATAATATTGCCATCACCAACCGGTATAAATATATTCAGGGGCTTTTTCAGTTCGGCTTTTTGTAATAATTGTTCCCAAATTTCAAAAGCGGCAGTCTTTTTACCTTCAACTGTAAAAGGGTTAAATCCGGTATTACGGCAGTACCAACCGAACTCTTTTGCTGCCTGGATACTTAAATCAAAAGCCTGGTCATAATTTCCATCAACAAGGAAGACAATCGCGCCAAAAACCAGCAGTTGTGTTATTTTGGCCTGTGGTGCGGATTTGGGAGCAAAAATGACCGCTTTATGATCGGCTGCTGCTGCCATGCCAGCCAGAGCTGCACCTGCGTTGCCAGTGGATGCTGTCACTACAACCTCAGCTTTTATTTCTCTTGCTCGGGCAATTATGACCGCAGATGCACGATCTTTAAAAGAAGCTGTCGGATTTCGCCCGTCGTCTTTAATCCAAAAAGAATTTAAATTTAATTTTTGTGCCAATTCTTTGGGCTGATAAAGTGGTGTCCATCCAACTGACCGTAATGGCGTTCCTGAACATCCAGGATCAACAACAGACAGGAGTGGAAGATACCGCCAAATTGAAAAGTCATTCGAGGCAGTAATTGTCTCAGGTCTGGTTGTTTTCGCAATGCTTTTATAATCCAGGTTGATATCCAGATTACCGCCATCCTTTGGGCATGTATATGTAACTTCTGAAGGATCGTAGACACTTTTGCAGATTGAACAACTGTAAGAATTAAATGCTCGCATCTATTTACTCATTCTTTCTCAAAAGGTAATCCAAGTGATGATGGCGGTGATGAGCGTACAATACGTATCATTTTTTTTATCGCACGGCGGAAGTTTTCTGGTGTTGGGGCCAGCATTTTTTCCACCCATTCTGTATTTCCAATATTAACTAATAACAGAGTCAGGATCATCAATGGGAAAGGTGCTACTTGTAAAACTTGAGAGGGGAAGTCTGTCAGAACAGGTTGTAGCACAATTCCAAGCCATTGTAAAAACACAAACAGGTAAACTCCAAACGCAGCCCTAATCGGATTCCAGGCACCAAAAATAGTGATCGCCAATGCAATCCAACCCAAGCCATCCAGACCGGAAAGAGATCCTTTCCAACCAACTTTTACGCTTAAAGAATACATCGGTCCCGCCAGTCCAACCAAGAATCCACCCACTGCAGTATAGATATACCGCAACTTATTTACAT
>CAZBNE010000042.1:0-17170 GCA_964493155.1 uncultured Pelolinea sp. | reverse complement strand
TGATGATCCTGCTCGTCAGCGGTATCACAACGGCAGGCGCGGAGCCCGGCAAAGATCCCGACCTGCCGGTAAAGGCAGCTCCTATCCCGGGGGACACCGATGAGGATGGGATCGATGATGCCACAGAACTCATGCTCGCGAGAAAATACACACCTTATTATGTCTTTGATGAAGATGAAACGGAGAATGTTCATACCGTGATGCAGCTTCACCAGGTGTCACCCCTCCGCCACCACAGCGGCAAGGAAGGCGCGATGCTTGTCTATGTCCTCCTTTACGACATGGATGACGGCGCTGATTTCGACAGGAGTTGGACTGACTGGTTCACCGACCCGATCGATTCTACTGCCGGCCTGATCATGGATCCCTTCGACCAATTTTTCGGAAAACACTGCGGCGATACGGAGGCGATCTATTTTTTCGTCTCCAATAACGGGGACTGGACATATACCCGCCTGGAAAGCATTTACTGGAAACGGCATTATGACCCATATTATGAGACACCCGAGAACGCGGTTTTGTATAAAGATCTTAACGACGGCTTTGGCGCAACACACCCGGTAATTTATATTTCTGAGGACAAGCACGCAATGTACCCGTCTCATGACATGTGCGAGGACTATGAGACGGATGTGGTACAGGAAAAATTGGAGGGCGCTGCCGGATACCTGGTACCTGGTTTTTTGGAGGACTTCATCTACATCCCGGTAACGCCGAAGATGGAAGACTGCAGCGGCGGGGAGGAAATGTATATCGATGTGACCTTTGCTTATAATGTTGGAGAAGCCAAATCAAACTCCACAATGAATCACAATGTGCTTAATGGCTCGATTTACAGCGGGTACGATCCCTGGAATAACGTAGAGTTCCTGGGGAGGACCGATACTGTAAAGACCTGTGACGACGCAGCCGGCGGGATCGGTGGAAAATGGTGCGGAAACCCCTACCCCTCCTCAAAAACACACCCTTGCGACAGTGACAACTGGTGGCTTCCGGCATCTTCATCCACGTCCGCGTCAGGCGCATGCATGAGCCCCAACACTGACCGCTATGGTTCCGATTATTACAGCTTCCTGCTGGACGGGTATGACGCCACTCCATGCATGCAGACCTGTGTAAATGATCCGAACTGTGTATCCTACTCCTTCGTACTTCCCGGAAACCAGGGCGGTGATAAAGCAGTATGTTATCTGAAAAATACCGCCCCGGAGCCGTATTACAATGATCAATGTGTATCCGGGCTGCGGTCTGCCTGCCTGAATTAGATTTTTTAGATATGGAATCCAAAAGCGCCCCGAATATCCCGGGGCGCATTTTATTACAAGATCATTTCAATTATCGTGACCATACATTCGGCAGGATCAAGACCGAATAAACATAGTATCAAGTCAATTAGAACTTCTCATTATCCAAAATGGAAATAAATCACGGCTTGCTCGCAGGACCTTTTAAGGCAGAGCAAATCCGTAAATGGCGGCATTGTTCTCGTATTACAGCTTCCTCGCGAGCGATTCCGTCTTTCTCAGGTCAAGATATCCGGAGGATGGTCTGTCCACCAGGACAGACACAATGACGTGCTTCCGCCCCCAACGGCGTCGGCATGGGCGTTGACCGGCTGGTGATGCTGTTGGCCAGCAAGCGCTCCATACGCGAGGTGATCCTCTTCCCGCACCTGCGATAGACGGAAGAGGAATAATTATCATTCTGTCATTGCGAGCCCCTCAATTGGGCGACTGGGAACCGTACCCGTAGGGTAAGCAATCTCATCCTAATAATATTACAGATTGCTTCGTCGCTGCGCTCCTCGCAATGACAAATTGACAGCCATTGCGAACCCCTCGCAGTGAGGTGAAACAATCTGTTGAGAATGGGATGGAGAGAATACTCGGCTATGCGCAGATATGCTCTGGCATCCGCCGCTGAGCCATCACCCTTTCATCTCTTCCGGCCTGATCTGATCCACCTGGCCGTAAAAGAACAGGACATCCAGAAAACCGGCATCTTCAAATTCGAACACATGCCATTCCAGCGGCGGGATGTGCAAGGTCATGCCGGCCTGCAGATCAGCCTTTTCTGTCAGTTCATCTTCACCCGCACCAAAGCGCACCCAGGCATCCTTAGCGCCCAGGACGAAAATGATCTCTTCCGCATGATGATGCGGCGCTATTGGGCCGCTTTCGGCGGAATAATTGGCAAAACCCATTGTCATTCTGGTACTGGCTGAAAAACCATCTTTGCCAACCGCTTTTTGGATCTTGCGCCCGGGAAGTTTTTCCGTCTGCAGCCCGCTTCTTTCGATCACGATCATTTTTCCACCTCAAATTCTGTGTATTTGCGCAAGAAAAGCATCGCGCTTTCAATATCCTCTTTGGATGAGTCTGTCTGCGACTCTATCGTCAGGCTGCCCTGATATCCGATCTCTTTTAATGTGGCAAAAAAAGCGGCAAAATCAAAATGGCCCTTGCCGGGAATCCTGCGGTTGCTGTCCGCCAGATGAATGTGCCCGAGGGCCGGCTGAAAGAGGCGCATGGTTTGGTCGATGCGCTCCTCTTCGATGTTCATATGGAAGGTATCGACCAGCAGGCGGATATTCGGCGCGCCAATTTCGGCAATAAAATCCTGCACCTCGGCGGCGGTGTTATGGTGATTGACTTCAAACCGGTTGACCGCTTCAAGATCGATCTGCATGCCGCAGCTTTCGGCTACCCGGGCGCATTCCAGCAAGGCGGCCTTGATGCCGGCAAAGGCCTCAGCACGCGCCTGCCCGGCCTGAAGATTGCCCTGCATCAAGCCCACCAGCAGCCTGGGCTTGCCAAACTGCGCGACGTAACGCGTCATCGCGACAAACCGTTCAATGGCTTCTTTTCTGCGCGCGCCATCGGCATCATTAAAGAAAACATGATGTTTCAGCGCGATCCCGCCGGTTCTGACGCCAAATATTTTCTGGTTATACGCCAGCAGCATTTCATTGATCCTGGCGGGTTCGAGTTCATAAGGGCCGGATATCAGCGGCTCAATGCCCGCGAATCCGGCAGCTGACAGGTCTTTAAGCACTGCATGCCAGCGCTGTAACGGCCAGTCGTCAAATCCGGGTGTTGCCCAATAGATCTTCATTGCACCGAGCCTCCCTGAAACATTCTGTAGATGGATGCCATTAAGCGATCAGTTCCAGCGTGGATGCCACAATCTGATGCGCGTCCAACCCAAAACGGGATAATAACCAGTCTTCAGGCCCGACTTCGCCAAACCTGTCCTTTATACCCAGGCGTTTTACACGGACCGGAAAATTTTCACAGACCGTCTCAGCCACCAGGCTGCCCAAGCCTCCAAAATGATTATGATTCTCCACGGTGAGAATGCGTCCGGTTTCTCTGGCCGCCCGGATGACTGCCTCTGTATCAAAAGGTTTAAGGCTGCTCATGTTCAGCAGGCGCACCTGCCGGCCGTACTGGCTGCGCAGCACATCAACGGCTTTGAGCGCTTCGCGCACCAGGATGCCCGAAGTGATGATGGTTGCGTCATCCCCATCCTGAAGCGTTACCGCTTTTCCTGGAGTAAAGGCATAGGTATCCGCCGGGAAAAGGACGGGCACTTTTCCGCGCGGAACGCGCATATATGCGGGGCCTTTTGTTTCTGCCAGGCAGGCCATGATCGCGCGGGTTTCAACGGCATCCGCAGGTTCAAAAACGGTCATATTGGGAATTGAGCGCATGATGGCAATATCCAGCATCGCCTGGTGAGAAGCACCGTTGCGCCCTGAAGCGATGCCTGGTTCAATGCCCATTAATTTCACATTGGCATTGCAGTAAGCGACCGATACGACCACCTGATCGCAAACCCGCTGGGAGATGAAGCTGGAAAAGGTCCCGCAAAAAACCGTTTTGCCCATCAGCGCAAATCCGGCTGACATGCTTACCATGTTCGCTTCCGCGATGCCCACATCAAAATAGCGTTCCGGGAAGCGTTCCTGAAAGAAGCTGGTTTCCGTGGCGCGCTGCAGGTCCGCATCCAAAACGACAATGTCGGCATACTTTTCACCCAATTCAGCCAGGCAATGCCCGAATGGCCGGTCTTCATATCGATCAATCATTGAACCGCCCCCTCTCTCCCATCAAGTTCCTGTAGTGCTGCCGCATATTCATTATCATTTAATGCTTTCGCATGCCACTCAGGCTTGTTTTCCATAAAGGATATGCCTTTCCCTTTAATTGTGTCGGCGATGATCATGTGCGGGCGTTCCTGATCTGATTCTGTATTCAATAATGCCGCCTTGATCTGGCCGATATCATGCCCGTTGATGCGCTGCACATGCCACCTGAAAGCGGACCACTTGGCATCCGCCGGCTCGAGCATGCAAATATCTTTGGTGTATCCATCCACCTGGCAGCCGTTGTTATCCAGAAAGCAGACCAGATTGCCAGCCCTGTGCTGGGCAGCTGCCATGGCGGCTTCCCAGACCTGCCCCTCCTGGCATTCGCCGTCTCCCAGCAGCACAAAAGTGCGGCCCGGCCGGTTATCCAGCCGATCACACAGGCACATGCCAAGCCCGGCAGACAAGCCCTGCCCCAACGAACCGGTGGAAAGCTCAGTGCCGGGAACCAGATGCATATCAATATGCTTTTGAAGCGAAGTGCCTGGAGCGTTGAAAGTGAGCAGGTCCTCCAGCGGGAAGAAACCGCGCTCTGCCAAAATGGCATAAATTAATGGCGCGGCGTGGCCCTTGGAAAGAATAAATTTGTCGCGCCCGGCCCACTTTGGGTTTTTGGGATCGATACGCATATAAGCAAAGTAAAGCACCACCAGGATCTCAACAGCCGAAAGCGAACCGCCGGGATGACCGGAACCGGCATGGTGGAGCATGCGGAGGATATCCCTGCGGACATCAGTACAAATCTTTTCGAGTTCCCTGCTTGTTAGCCTATCCATTAGCATGAAGCATCCTTTCTGCGGCTATTACAATTGATTCGGCATCCATCTGGTATTTTTTTAACAAAAGGTCATATCTTCCCGATTCAGCGAAGGTATCCTGTAAACCAATGCGCTTCATTGGGCACGGCTGCTGTTCACCGAGCAGCCCGGCGATCGCCGAGCCCAGCCCATTGCTGATCTGATGGTCTTCCACAGTGAGCATATGACCGGTTTTTACCGCGCTGCTCAAAACAAGCGCCTCATCCAGCGGTTTCAGGGTATGCATGTCCATCACCTCCGCCTGAATTCCTTTTTTTGCCAGCATTTCCGCCGCTGCAAGAGCCACATACACCATATCGCCAATGGCGCAAATGGAAATATCCCCGCCTTCTCTTAGAAGCTTGCCTTTGCCAATTTCAAAGATTTCATGCTCGTCATAAATGATCGGCACGGCATCCCGCGTAAAGCGCAGATAGACGGGCCCGGTGTATGTCAGTGCCTCGCGCACCAGCTTTTTGGCGGAGTAAAAATCTGCCGGCATGATGATCGTCATGTTGGGGATCGTTCGCATCACCCCCAGGTCTTCGGTTCCCTGGTGGGTCACCCCGTCATTGCCGGGTGTTAAGCCGCCATGGCTGACCGCGATTTTGACATTCAGCCTGGGGTAAGCGATCATCGTGCGTACTTGCTCGCAAGCGCGCATGCTGGCGAAAATGGCATAGGTGCTGACAAACGGTATTTTGCCGGTTGTCGCCATCCCGCCAGCGGCAGCCATCATGTTTGCCTCGGAAATGCCGAACTGGAAAAATCTTTCAGGAAATTGCCTGGCAAAGCGGTTGGTGCGCGTTGATTTAGAAATGTCCGCTTCAAACACCACCAGCTCCGGAAATTCTTCGCCTAACTCAAGCAGCGCTTCACCATAGGCGTCACGGGTCGGTTTTGGAGTGCCCCGCGATTGCGCCTTCCTGTCTATCGCCAGCGATTCGATGGTTGACGCCGCAACCAGCGCTTGTTCTTTAGCCTGCGCCTTAATCACCAGCGGATCCCGCTCCGCCTGGCTATCCACTTCCGTGACCGCCTGGATAAATTGTTGCGGGTTGGGCGCCTTGCCATGCCAGTCGCAATCATTTTCCATAAAGGAGACGCCCTTTCCTTTAATCGTATGCGCGATGATCACCGAAGGGACGCCTCTGGTCTTTTTGGCTTTTTCTACCGCCGCTATAATCTCGGGAATATTATGTCCGTCGATCACCTGCACCGCCCAGTTGAACGCGCGCCATTTTTCGGCAAGCGGTTCAAGCGGCATGATTTCATCACAAGTGCCATCGAGCTGCAGGTTGTTATAATCAATGAACAGGATCAGGTTGTCCAGCTTAAATTTGGGCGCTGACAAAGCCGCTTCCCAGATCTGGCCTTCATTTAATTCCCCATCGCCGATGATCACATACACCGACGCAGCTTTCTTCTCACTTTTCAATCCCAGCGCCATCCCCAGGCCCGCGGATAATCCCTGCCCCAGCGAACCGGTGGTGTAATCGATCCCGGGGGTCTTGTTCATATCCGGGTGGCCCTGCAGCCGGCTGTTAATTTCACGCAGACTGAGCAATTCCTCGGTCGGGAAAAAACCAAGTTCAGCCAGGCATGCGTACCAGACCGGGCAGGCATGCCCCTTGGACAGGATCAGCCGATCGCGATCTGCCCAGTTGGGTTCGTCTGTTCTAATATTCATGAAATGAAAATATAGAACGGTCATGATATCCGCCATTGAAAGCGATCCGCCCGGATGCCCGGACTGGGCAGCAAAAATTGCAGACAGGAGATGCCGGCGGATAATGACGGCTTTCTTTTCCAGAAACGCTACTAATTCCGATTGGTTTTGAATATCTTGCTGTGATGTTTTCACGCTGACGAGCCTGCCCTTCTGGCTGCTGCTGCCAATGCCCTGACGTTATCAAGCGGTATTCCCTGGTTCAACCCGCCGCCAACCGACAACATATACCCGCTTTGCTTTGAAAACAGCGACAAGCACTCGGCAGCTTTACCGGCAACCTCTTGCGCGCTGCCGTTGATCATCAAATCGAGCGGGTCAATATTGCCCATCAGACAGATGCGTTGTGAGATTTGAGCCTTGCATTTGTGGATGTCGGTTGTTTTTCCAAAATTGAATACATCAAATCCCGTGTCAGCAATGGGTTCCAAGATATGGTCGGATTTTGCGTCGTTATGGAAAACGATGATTAAATGTGGAAAAGCCTCGCGGATCTTGCGGTGGCAGGGGAAAATAAATTCCTGATAGTGCTCTCTGGAGATCATTCCTGAAATGTCATCTGTCAGCAGCAATCCTTCAGCATGAGGATTGATATCCAGCTGCGCCCTCACCCAGCTGATGATCCCTTCGGTTGCTTTCTCCAGTACGCCATGGGCCAGGGATTTGTCAATAATAAATCCGGTAAAAAGCTGGGACACGCCACAAAAATATGAGGCCATTTCGCCCGGCCCAAAGCTCCAAACAAAGCGCAAATTATCGATCAGCGCCTCATCCTCCAGGAACATGCGCAGGGTATGAAGGTAATGGGGCATCATCCCGTCTGTCTCGGGCCTGGGTATTTCAAGCAAACGCAGGTCATCGCGATCGCGGATGATTTCCCCCCTGACCTGCGGCATGCCGTTTTCCGTCCAAAATATCCTGCAGCCATAAGCGGACAAGATGGCCACACCGTAATCCGGCCAGGCGCCTGGAATGAAGGTAACTTCAGGCAGCAGTTCGAAGGTCTTCTTCAGTGCAGCAAGCATCCTGTCCGGGCGGTGAAGCACATCAGACAATGCAATTCCTGCAATACTGGCGAAAAAGCGACTGGTGCCGATCAATACGGTTGGCACAAAATCAGTCTTTTCCCGCCGGACGGTTTTTTTAAATCTTTCCCAGTTATCCATGAGTTACCGCTCAGTTTTCAACGCTTCAGGCAACAACACCATTTGGGAAGCGTTCATAGAACAGCGGATCGTGCCCCGGGATAAGAATGTCGCCAAGCGTGGGCAGCTTCTCCATAAAGGCCATCGACTCATAAAGATCGTTCGTCAATCCGATCGGAATATTTTTTTCAATATTTTCATAAAGAAAACAATTGTCGCCGCACAGGCAGACATCAGCCTTTCCGGTTTTCACGCAAACAGCCAATGAGCCGGCGGAGTGCCCGCCCGCGTATACCGTTTGGATTCCAGGCAGGACTTCCACCACATCGCCATCCAATGGAACAAGTTGGCGCCAAACGCGCTGCAGCTTCTCAACCGCAAAAGGGCCATAGCCAACTGACCATGGCGGCAGGGCCATCACCCAGGCGAGTTCTCGGCGATGGATGAAAATTTTGGCCCTCGGGAATTTGTCAATATTGCCGACATGGTCAAAATGGGCATGCGTGAGGATTACATGCGTCACATCATCAGGTTTTATGCCCGCAGCTGCAAGCGCGGACAACGGTTCTTCCTCCGGCATGCTTCGTTTTACCGCGTCCTGCGTTCCCAGGATTTTCGCATCTTCCATAGAAAAACTGCTGTCGACAAGCAAAATCCCGTTTTTCAAAGGAACATAAAAAAGCGGAACCGGCCCAAGGCGGGTTCGGTTGACGTCACCGCCCTGAATTAGCAGGTCATCACGTCCTGGAACAGCGCCGGTCTTCACATACTTTAATTCATTAGTTGCCATTTTTCTCTCCCGATTTGATTTATGCCCGTTTTCCAAATTTATCGACCGCAACAGCCATCAGCAGGGTCATCCCCTTGATGACGATCTGATAATAATCATGCACATTTAATAAAACCAGCCCATTGGCAATAACGCCGATGATCAGTACTCCCAGCAGCACATTCTGGATCTTGCCTTGGCCGCCAGACATACTCACCCCGCCCAAAACGACCGCGGTGATGACATCCATTTCAAATCCGCTTCCGGCGGATGGCTGGGCGCTGTTAATGCGTGCCAGCAGGATCAAACCGGCAACGCCGACGAACAATCCGCATAAAGCGTAGGCAATTGTGCGCGTAAGCACTACATCAATGCCGCTCAGGCGGGTAGCAACTTCATTTCCGCCCAGCGCATAAAAATAGCGCCCCAGATAGGTCCTGTTAATCAGGAAATAGGCAAAAAGGAACACTGCCAGCATAATTATTGCCGGAATGGGAATCGGGCCGATATAGCCACGCCCCAGGATGATGAAACTGGTCGGAAAATCATAAACGGGAATCCCGCCAGTCATGATATACCCTGTACCCCGTAAAACGCTCATCATGCCCAGCGTGGCGATGAAAGGGGGTATTTTTACCATAGTCACCAACAAGGAATTGATGACGCCGACCATTAATGAGAAACACAGGGTGATTAATATGGCCGCCCATACCGGCAGTGAAAACTTGTTCAGCATCATGGCGACCACCAGGCCGGTAAATGCCAGGTGCGAACCAACCGACAGGTCAATCCCGCCAGAAATCATTAAAATAGCCATTCCCATAGCCGCTGTCCCGATAATGGACACCTGCCGGATCACATTGATCAGGTTTGATCCCTTCAGGAATACCGGGGTGGATAACGCAAATATCGTGCACAGAATTCCAAATACTATCAGTAATCCCCAGCCCTGCAGGAATTCACGGGTGCCGCTGGATATGAACTTACCCTGTTTTTTCGAATCGGATCTTTCGTCGGTCATCTGCCATCCTCTTGGTTTAGGCATTCGCCATCTTCAATAATAAATTTTGTGTCGCTTCTTTTTTTGCAAGCCTTCCGCTGATTTTGCCTTCATGCATCACGATAATCCGATCGCACATCCCGATGATCTCTTCCAGTTCATCAGAAATCAGGATGATGGCATGCCCGGCCTCAGCCAGTTGGTTGATCAGCCGATAGATCTCAAATTTTGCCCGTACGTCAATACCCCGCGTAGGTTGATCCAGAATTAATATTGACGATTCTGTAACCAGCCACTTCGAAAGCACGACCTTCTGCTGGTTGCCCCCGCTCAGATAACATACTTCCCGTTCAACGTTGGGGGTGGCGATGCGCATACCTTCAACCTGCCTGTTCACAATCTGGCGTTCCATTTTGCGGGGTATGAAAAATCCATTGCTGATACTGCGGATGGACGGCAGGGTGGTGTTGGTTAACACTGACATCATTAAGAGCAGCCCTTCCTGCTTGCGGTCTTCCGGAAGAAATCCGATCCCCTGCCCAACCGCCTGAGCCGGTTTTTTGATCAGCACTTCTGTCTGGTTGAGGAAAATTTTTCCCGATTTGTATGGGTTCGCGCCGAAAATGCTTTTAAACACCTCGGTACGGCCAGCGCCGATCAAGCCAAAAAAACCAAGAACTTCTCCCGCGAGTACATTAAAAGAAATGTCGTGAAAATGGCTGCCATCCGAGAGCTCTTCGACCGCCAGCATTTCCTTGCCGGTTTTTACCTCGCGCGCGGGATATTGCTCGGTTAATTTCACGCCAACCATCAATGAGATCACCTCATCCATGTTGGTATCATTGATCGTCAGTGTGCCATTAAATTTTCCATCACGCAAGATCGTTACTCGGTCGCAAATTTCAAATATTTCGTTCAGATGATGGGTAACATAAATAATTCCCAATCCATTGGCCTTCAGCTTGCGGATACGTGCGAACAGGTGCTCCGTTTCTTCCTGGGTGATCGCCGCGGTAGTTTCATCGAAAATCAGCAGCGATGCCTTTCTTTGCAGTGCCGCGGCAACCGCGACCATCTGCTTGAGGGAAACGCTCAGATTTTGAACCAGTTCATCGGGATTGATATTTACTCCAAGATCATCCAGAATCTGCCTGCTCTCCCTGCGCATTCTCTCTGTGTCAACGAACACGCCGCTCTTCCGGTATTCATGCCCGAGAAAGATATTGTCGTACACCGGTAAGCCAGGAACCAGATTGAGGTCCTGATGAATCACCTGAACGCCCATCTCCTGTGACTTTTTTGGATTGAGCGGCAAAACCTGCACGCCGTTCAGAAGGATCTCCCCCGCATCTGGATCGATAACACCGCCGATAATTTTATTGAGCGTGGATTTTCCGGCTCCATTCGCCCCAACCAGCCCGTGCACCTCCCCGCTGAACACATCAAAGGATACGTTGTGCAGCGCCTGAACACCGGGAAAACCCTTGCTGATGTCTCTAATTGACAGAATGAGTTCTTGATGACGGTTATCGGATAATGCCATGGCTTGCCCTTATAATAATCGTGGTCAAGCTTGGGGGCGGGGCCAATTCTACCCACCAAGCTTGACCTTTGGTTTTGTTCTACATGAAATCTTCTACATTATCAATGCTGACCGGGCTCGGCAAAATTTCAGTATTTGCCGGCAGGAAATCACCCAATACAGCCCGGATTGCCAATTCCATCTCGAGTTTGCCGTGGTTGTATGGATCGATCGAGGCAGTTCCCCTGAACGCGGTACCTTCCTTGATTTTGGTGAGCGCCTCGGGTGAGGCATTCACCCCGAAGATGCCAAAATCATCGCTTGAGAGTCCGGCTGCTTCGACCGCGGCCAGCGCACCCAGGCATCCCTCATCGTTGTAGCAGACAAACACCTTTACATCCGGGTTTGCCTGAAGGATGGTTTCGGCGGCGGTTAAGCCGGTATCGATCGCGTCAGCTGCCTGCTGAGCGACAATTTCAGCTCCAGGCGCGTAAAGCGCCAGGGCCTGGGTCATGCCCGTCGTGCGGTCAATATCGAATTCGGTCTTGTCCCATACCAGAAGCGCCACCTTGGCTGTCCCGCCAAGTTTTTCGTTGATCCAATTCGCCGCTTCCTGGCCGGCAACGAATCCCATACCAACCGTGCTGATGCCTGAATGGATATCCTGCGCCCCCAATTTGTTGTAATGAGAGACTACCTTCACCCCCTGTTTCATGGCATCCGCAATCGCCGGATCGATTACCTTTGGATCAATCGCGGTAACGATCATGGCATCCACCCCTAGTGAAACCATGGATTCAATGCCCGATACCTGGTTGGCAACATCCAGTTTGGGATCAACTTCCACGATCTCCACCTCAACGCCGGGGTATTCCGCGGCCTTTTCCTTATAGCCCTCGCTCAAAGTAACGAAATAGGGCTGAGAGAGACCCATGGTCATGATGCCGATCTTCATTTTAGTCTTCTCTTCAGCTTTTTCGGGGGCCGCTGCGGCAGGCTCTTCCTTGGCGGGTTCTGCAGCTGCGGGAGCCTGTTCGGCGGGTTTTTCAGCGGTTGGGGCTTCCATGGTGCAAGCCACCGCGGCAATTAACGACGCAATCAATAGTAGTGCAATGAGCTTATTCTTTGATCTAAACATTTTTTCCTCCAAAAGTGTTGGCCCCTCCATCCTTATTCGACCGTCAATTCAACAAATGTTTATTTTTTATCGTCCAGTTTTTCTCCTTTCTTGGCTAATTCTTTCAAATCCGGATGTTTATCAAAGACCCATCCGGCTGGAGATTGAATCCAAAGAACCTGCAGCGGAAAATTGGATGGGTTGCGAAGATTGTGATAGGTGCCCGGGGCGAAAAAGACGGCGTCGTACTGGCTGATCGGCACTTCTTCCCGCTCATTTCCAACGATAACAGTTCCTCTGCCGCTCAGGCAGAAAAAGATTTCCTCCTGAATATCGTGATCGTGGCCCGGTTCACAGATTCCTCCCGGTTCAACGATCACCATGCCAAATGTAAGATTCTTTGATCCAACCGTGGTGGGATCAATCAACTTGTAGTTATCGCGCTGGGACAAACTAATCACTTCAACATCAAATGGGCTGATCTTTATTGCTTTTGTGGTCATTATTTTTCCTTTCTTTTCTTTTACATGCTCGAATTACGGATAATGAGTTCGGGTCTAATAATCAATTCCCGGTTCTTCCAGGTCTCGGCTTGGTCAGAATTTATTTTCTCCAGTAAGATCTGCATTCCCTCCTCGCCAATCCTGTACGCAAATTGATCAACTGATGTCAAAGGCGGTTCAAGGAAGGGTGAAAAATCAATGTTGTCATACCCGGCAAGAGCGATATCCTCGGGAACGCGAATTCCACTTTCATTAAGTGCCTTCAAGACGCCGACTGCCAGCAGATCGCTGTATGCAAATATGGCAGAAGGCCTGGGGATTTGGTTTTTTAGAGCGTTTAATGCACATCTGTAACCGCCCTCCAGTTTGAGATCACAGTGCGTCACCAAATCCGGGTCAAAGGCAATCCCATGTTCGGCAAGCGCTTTTTTATACCCTTCAATACGCTCGCGTACAGACGAAATCTTTTCACTGCCCGTGATATGCATAATGCGCTTATGACCTTTTTCACATAAATGAGAAGTGACCAGATATCCCCCCAAACGGTTATCGCTGCGAACGGAATCAGCCGGGTAGCCTTCGATATAACGATTTAATAGTACAAACGGTGTATTGCGCTTTTTAAGGTCTTCCAGTGGTTCTGACCCGCTGATAATGGATGTAATCAGCAGCCCATCCACGCGGTATTTGTTCAACATTTGATGGCTGCTTAATTCGAGCTCCATCGTTTCGTCGGTATTGTACAGGATGACACTATAGCCATTCGCTTTCGCGGTGTCTTCCACACCGCGTATCAGTCTGGCATAATAAGGATTGGAATTATCCGCCACGACCAATCCGATGATATTGCTTTTACCACCAGCCAAAATTCGTGCAGGGATATTGGCCGTATACTCCATATCTTGCGCGACTTTCAGGATTCTTTCCCTGGTTGTCTGGCTTATCTCACCCTTATTCTTTAATGCGCGCGCAACCGTCGTCAATGAGACGCCGCATTGTTCTGCAATATCACTCATAGTAGAAGACATAATATTGGCTCCGTTAGCGTTACCGTTAGCGCTAACGTAATCATATATCATTTCGCAAAAATGTCAATACTATTCGCCTGATTTCGTTGTCACAGTTGGTTTTTTGGCTGTGATTCCTGAAAAGAATTAATCCAAAGATATCACAGCTATGGGGATGCGATCAAACCAGGCCCTTCGACTGGCTCAGGGTAAGTGTCCAGGGCAGGCGCTGTACTGCATCAGGAGAACAATACCGGTTGAGGATGACCTATTAATTAGAAAGGTATTTCGAGTTTATTTTGTTATTTAGGGCTGTTTAAATTTCATTTATCTTTACCAGCCCGTACTTGATCGCGGTAACAGCGGCCTGGGTGCGGGCGGAGACACCCAGCTTCAAAAAAATTCCGCGAGTGTAATTACGCACAGTACCTTCAGACAGGAATAAACGGTCGCCGATCTCGGAGTTGGAGAAACCCTGGGCAATGAGCTTAAGGATCTGCATTTCACGTTCGTTCAGGTCAAAATTCGCGCGGCTTTGATCGGCCTGCGGCATGGAGGTGGCTTTTTCCATTACTTTGGCGGTCACCTTGGGATCAATGTACGATTTACCCTGGACTGTACCTTTGATGGCAGCGATCAGCTGTTCCGGCGGCAAGTCTTTTAGGAGGTAACCTTCCGCGCCGGCGCGCAGCGCATCGAAGATCCATTCATCGTCATCATAAGTGGTAAGCACCAGAACTCGAACCTTTGGGTGCTCTTTACGGATGCGGCGGGTGGCCTGAATACCGTTCATGATCGGCATTTTAAGGTCGATCAAGATCAGATCCGGATTCGTATCGGGGATCTGCTCTAAAAGGTCGGCCCCATCATGCGCCACACCGCAGATTTTAATCTCCGGATCTGTGGAAAGGATCTTTTGCAGCCCCTCGGTTACAACTATCTGGTCGTCACACAGAAAGACGCGTATCATCTGGCACCTCCAGTTCCGCAATGATCATTGTGCCGCCTTCCGGACGGCTGCTGATATTAAATCGACCGCCAACACCTTCAATCCGTTCGCGCATCCCTTTAATGCCATGCTTTTCAATATCCATCACATCATCCGGGTTAAAGCCAACGCCATCGTCGCTGATTGCCAGTTTAATAAAGCCATCTTCAAATTTTAAAGCGAGGCTGACCTGTGTTGCATTGGCATGGCGGATGATGTTGCCAATCGCCTCCTGAGCCACACGGTACAGGCGCTGCTCCATATCACTGGTAATGGGCGGGATATCCTTACTGAAATCCAAACTCGTTTTACAATCAGTGCGCGAAGCCGCGTCAACCAGCAGCAGATCAAGCGAAGTTCTCAGGCCGAAGTCATCCAGTTGTTTGGAGCGTAGATCTTTAAGTGCACGACGTGTTTCCAGCAGGCCAGTGCGCGAATTCTCGATAAGGCGGGTAAGCGCTTTTTCCATTTCGCCGATATCAGCTGGCGGTGACAGGCGCAAGGCTTCAAGCGTGAGGATCTGGCTGCTGAGTGTGTGTGCGAGCGTATCATGCAATTCACGCGCCAGGCGGTTGCGCTCCCGGCTGGTTGCAAGCTCTTCCAGGGTATTGGCATGTTGGCTGAGCATGATGTTGGCCTGAATGAGCTTGCGGCGCTGCAGGCGCTGGGTGTTCATGATCAAGCCAACAATAACCCCTACAGTCCCGAAAGCGATCGCCCGCTGGATCGGCACACCTAATAGTTGGATCGTCTGAAAATTTAGTTCCTTGATCCCGAAGATGATAAATGGCAGGTCGTAGAATGCAGTGAAAGCCACAAAAATAAGTGTGAGCTTATAGCCATACTGCCAGGCAATCAGCGTAATGGGCACAACCAGCAGCGGAAATAAATACCAGCTGCGGTAAATGACATCGGTCAGGGGATCTGCAGCCGTTAAAGGCCAGAAAATCGTAGTGGAATAAATCGGGATAATAGTGGACAGAAAGATGGCGACCGGGAAGTAAAAATAGCCCATCTTTTTTTCAAGCTGTATCCAGGAAAGATAACCGAATAACAGGGCGTAAATGGCGATATTGATGTAAAAGAGGATCAGGGAAGGCGAGAAAAGTCCGCCGATCTTGACGATCGTAAAAATGAAAAATGCGAGAAAGTAAATCAGCGCAAAGCCGCAGTAATTTCTAAAAATCTTGATAAGTCCGGGTTCGGTATGCCGCTGCACCATAGCTTTATCATATCATTCTGCCTGAAAAAAGGATAATATGAGGGGCAGCATGCAGCAATATGGCAAATGTCACATTCAGTCATTGCATAAGTGCGCATGATCATTATGGCAGATATCTTTGAATCTCCGAGAGAATGTCCTATGATTGCTGAAAATCATGGACGAATTCATTCTCGATGCACACAATCTCGGCAAGCATTATCCAAGCCAGCATGCGCATTATGCGATCAAGGATTTGAACATTTCAGTTGGTGCGGGCTGCCTTTATGGACTGATTGGACCAGATGGGGCGGGTAAATCCACCACATTGCGCATCCTTTCAACCGTGATCAAGCCAACCAGCGGCGAAGTACAGATCAATGGCTTTGACTCGCTGAATGATCCGGAAAAGGTGCGGCCGTTCATAGGATATATGCCGCAGCTTTTCAGCCTTTACCAGGACCTGTCAGTGCGGGAAAACCTTGATTTTTACGCAAGAATCTTCCGGGTGCCGAAAGCGGAAAGAAATGCACGTATCCAGGAAATGATGGGCTTTATTCACCTGGAAAAATACCGTGATCGGCGCGCCCGAAATTTATCAGGCGGGATGAAGAAAAAATTGGCTCTGGCTTGCTCGCTGATCCACAATCCGCGCCTGCTGATCCTGGATGAGCCATCAACAGGCGTGGACCCGGTTTCACGACGCGAGCTGTGGCTGATGCTGGCGGAAATTGTCAGCAAAGGGGTGACGGCAATCGTCAGCACGCCTTATATGGATGAAGCGGAACGCTGCAGTGAAGTGGCGATCCTCTTTGAAGGAAGTATCATCGCCCAGGGTAAGCCGGCGGCACTCAAGAAATCGCTGCCGTATCAGATCGTTGAGGTTAAAGCCAAACCGCGAAAAACAATGCGCGCGGTGATCGCGCAGCAGAAAAACCTGGTCGATTGGCGGCCGGTTGGCGATCGAATCCGTATTGAGGTTGCCAGGGAAAAGACTGTACAGCTGGTGGCCTCACTTCGGGATGACCTGTCCCGTAGCGGGGCGGAAGTCCGCCTGCTGCGAAAAACAAGGCCTTTGATGGAAGATGTCTTTACCCACAATGTCAACCAGATGCGGAGGGAACATGCCTGAAAATCCTCTCGCGGTTGAGACCAGAACTTTGACCAAAAAATTCGGCGATTTCACGGCAGTGGACGGGATCGACTTTTATATTGAAAAAGGCGAGATCTTCGGCCTGCTGG
>CAZBNE010000041.1:0-18107 GCA_964493155.1 uncultured Pelolinea sp. | reverse complement strand
GTCATAAAAGGGAATTGGTCACAGGCAATAGCAACAGAAGAATAAGATAAAAAAAGGCGAAATCAAGAACAATTACACTCCATAGTTTAGGTTTACTGGTTTACTGGTTTTCAGATTCCGAATCTTATTCTCTTCTACTGCCGATAACGCCTGCAGATAGATTTCCATTCTCCCCTCAATTTTATGGATCGAGTCGGATGTACGGGTACAAGTTCAGACCAGTGATGCAGAGGTAATTCAGTTTTATATAATGCCTTGCGCTCTCTCAAGATAGAGGGCGCTTTTTATTTTTGATATCAGAGTTTTGTATAATTGAAACGCGGATCGAGAAATCCAATTTTCTCTTCCGAACCAAGGATGACGCGAATCGCTGCGCTGCCATTTTGACAGGAGAAAAAAGATGGACCAATGGAAGTACTTTGACATCACACATCGCGAACACGTTTTGTGCAACCCGATAAGTGTTGAGAAAATTGAAAGTCTCATCGCTCTACTGCGTCTGAAATCTGGTGCAAAAGTGCTTGAGATCGCTTCGGGTAAGGGAGAGTTCATCATCCGGCTGGCGGAGCGCTACAAGATTGAGGGAATAGGGATCGAACTCTCCCCGTACCATGTATTAGACGCAGAGAAAAAACGCCGAGAACGCGTTCCGGATGACCGCTTGGCGTTTTTGGAGATGGATGGGGCGAATTTTAAACCGGAAAAGCCGGAGAGTTTTGATCTGGCGGCTTGTATTGGAGGAAGCTGGATCTATGGCGGACACAAAGAAACGCTCAGGGCGTTAAAAGAGATGACAGCTCCCGGAGGTTGGGTGGTTGCGGGGGAGCCATTCTGGCGGCAAGAACCGACAGCCGAGTATCTGAAAGCCATAGGAATGGAACGGAACATGCTAGCGACTCACGGCGAAAATGCGGAAGCAGGTCAGGAGCTTGATCTGGAGCTGGTCTACACATTGGCAAGCAACCAGGATGATTGGGACAGATATGAAGGGTTGCAGTGGTATGCGGCGGCAGAATGGGCAGACGAGCATCCGGATGACCCTGATGTGGGAGAAGTATTAAAACGAATTCGGGAAGATCGGGCGAATTACCTGAGGTGGGGGCGGGAGACAATTGGGTGGTCTATCTATGTGTTCAAGAAGGGTGGCCGTTAGGCGGACAGCGGCCAGCCCAACACAGCCTGAAGCCGATAGCGCTGTCCTGACGGTTGTATTGGGCGCCTGACACAGTCAGAGTATTGACAAAGAATTCCTAAATATGCGACATTCGCGACAAGAAGTAATCGAAAGGACTATCCGGGAATTTGAGATTTTGGATTGTCTGGTTAAAAACCTGACAGACCAGGATTGGTGTCGATCACTTGGCAGACCCGAGACCAAAGATCTCTGGACGGTGAAAGACGCGCTGGCGCATATTACGCATTGGAAGGCTGATGTTGTCAGGAAAATCAAGAGACAACCCATTCCAATCGAGGAAAAAGGTCTTAATTGGACAGACGGGAACCATCTGATTTATGAACGTTGGCGAGATCGCTCCCCGCAAGAGGTTTTATCCTGGCACAGGCAGGTTCAGGAGGAGGTTCTTTCTGCGTTAAAGGAAGCGCCTGACGCGTGGTTTACCGATAAGGATCGCCGAAAGGAATGGCCATTTGACCTGGATGGTCACTCCAGCTACCACCGTATCAATGATATCGAACACGCGTTGAAAAATCGTCATAATGAGTAGCATGCAATAATGCGTGTTTCATGATTAAGAGACCTTCGGGTGGTCAAGGATGATTCTTTTTCCATTGATGGCTAACGCTCGAATCACGCAGGTAACGTGTGAAATCAATTATTCATTCTCATCCCTTATAGACTGATTTTGATGAAAAATATTTATTCGACCATCATCTTGCTGGAGATAAACCTGCGCAATCTTCGGTTGGAAAGAATCCTTTATTATTTAAAAGCAGCACCAGCGCCAAGACCACATAACCCAGCATACCGATCAAACTGGCGGGTTCCGGGCCGAGCAACGGGTTTGCGGTTCCATTGGACATGAGCAGCGGAAAAGCCGTGCTGGCATTCAGCATACCATGCCCGATCGAGGCAGGCCATACGCTGCCGCTGTGCAGGGTTACCCAGCTGAGCAGGATGCTTGCAGAGCAGGTGAATACCACATAGATCATCACAAAAGGAAGGGTAAGAATTGATCCCAGGTAGAACAAAGGAAGATGCCACACACCCCACACCAAACCGACCAGCAGGGCTGCCTTTTTTGCTCCGCTGGATAGATTGGCCCTAACATCATCAGCACCGTTTTTTGGCCCAGAAAAATGGGTCATCAGCTTTTGCAGCAGGTAAGCCCGCCAGCCAAACTCTTCCCCGATCGATGCAGCCCCATTGATAAACACCACCACAAACATGGTTTGGAGGAGCAGGATCATTAAGCCCAACCAGGGCTGTACCGCCAGGGCAGGGACAGCAGCAAATGCCGCCCGTACCTGGCTGAGGTTCGCATCAAACGCCTGCGGAAATAACAGGAAGAACAGCCCACCACCCACGATGGTTGCCAGGAGCGGCAGCAGCCAGGCTGCCAGGTAGGATCGCCAGCCGCGCTTAAGGTTGGGGCGCAGCCAGAGATCTTTCCAGCCCTCTTTAGTAACAGCGCGGGTAAAAATGTTTGCCTGGGCTGGAAGGAAAATTATGATGTAATTTGCCAAAATCATCCCGCCGGCAGGGTTGGATTCCATTATGCCGGACAGCTTGACTGCCAAAACGACAATCCAGGAAAGAACGATCACAAATGCGATAAATATCAGAATACGTTTTGAATTTAATCGAGAATTCATCATCATCTTCCATGCAAGGTTATTTGAATTAAATTATTGAATTAATACTTTATTTATTCATTTACGCATTGTAAAGGATTCAGGTTTCCTATAGATTGCTCATTGCGTCTTTAAAAAGATATACTTCTGTGAACTTGATAAAGACCATCACCATCTAACAAGGGCTGATAATTTAAAAATAGATAACAGGAGATGCGAATTGGTAAAATCAAAATCATCAAATTTGCATTTATACCAATGGGGCGGAATTGCTGGCTTCGTACTGGCAGTTGCCTTTGTTGTCCCTTCATATATATTTCTGACGGGGAACCTGCGTGATCTGCTGGGTCAATTCACTTATACATTTGCTGATTTTCTGTATGGTCCCATCTGGGCTGCCAGCATCATCACGGTTGTTATGGCGCTCAGGGAACGATTCAGAGGGGCTGCTCCACGCAGGATGGATCTGGCTTTGTTTGCCTCCTTTGCCGCTGCATGTACGTTTGTGGTGGTCGCCTGCATTCGCGCCACGAACCGACATTATCACCTGATCCATCCGGAACTTCACCTGGAGTCGTCTTCCACGGTTCTCACTGTATGGACAACCCTTGTAGCGGGAGTGATCGCAGCGGCATGGCATTTTCTGGGATGGGCCTGGGTGCTTATCGGCTCTGCAAGCTGGACGACCAAGAGTTTACCCCGCCGTTTGAGCATGTTTTATTTTCTGGCCGGTGTCTCATCACTGCTTGTTTTTCTTGCGCTTGAAATGGAAGGCGGCGCCCTTGTATTGGGTGTGGTCGTTTCCGTCTGGCAGGGAGTTTTGCTAATAAAACCCGAACCAAAAAGAACACACGTTTCTGAAAAGAATATTCCCTGACCAGATACATCACGAGCTCTTTCCCCAAAAAACCTGCTTGCTAACCCATGCAGTTTTTTAACAAAATTAATGGAATGAAAAGCCAGGTCAACTTTGCCATTCTCTTTGTATGGGGTTAGCAATTCTCCATATATTTTGTCTTTTCCTTACAAATTGATCTCAAAAGAAGAATTCAACCATAAGCTGGTATTTGATTAGTCCCTCCTTTTATTTATTAATTCAATTCGCATAAAAATATATCAATGGTTAATAATTATTTGGTTGTATCGCAACCATAATGAAGTGGTATTTGAATGATGGTATCAATGTTAAACAGATTGAGGTAATTTATAAAACGGAGGTGCGTCTATGCCCAAAATAAAAGCCAAGACGATCGACGAGTATATCGAAAAAGCTCCCAAAGAAGCCCAGGCGAAGCTGCGCGAGATGCGTGCGATATTGAAAGAGGTTGTGCCGAATGCGACAGAGGCTGTGAAGTGGGGTTCGCCAGTGTTTGAAGAAAAGCGCATCCTGTTCGCTTTTGCTGCTTACAAGACTCATCTCAACTTCATGCCAACCGGCACTTCGCTGGAGCCTTTCAAGGATGAATTGAAGGATTTTAAGACTGGTGAGGGCACCATACAGTTGCCCTACGACAAACCCTTGCCGAAGGAGCTCATTAAAAAGATCGCCGCACACCGCGCAAAAGATGTCAGGGAAAATGACGCGCGCTGGATGGGGTAATCCAATACTTGAGGCAAATACCGGAAGAGGTTAGTTCCCTGCAGTCGTCATTATAGGCATAAATCCTGCCTAACGGAGTATTTAGAATTGGTGAACGAGGTTCTATTAATAAACAAATAAGAGGTGTCATATGCGAGAGTTGATTATTGCTGAATTCATTTCACTGGATGGTGTAATCCAGGCACCAGGCGCTGCGGTTGAAGATGTTGATGATGGTTTTGCCTACGGCGGTTGGACCCTGCCTTACTGGCACGATGATATCGGAGCGCATTTCTTCCAGGCTATGTCGCAGTCCGATGCGCTCCTGCTGGGACGAAAGACCTGGCAGATCCACGGTAGTGCGTTCGAGCCGATGGAGGGCGATCCGTTTGCGGATGCGATGAACAAGATCCAAAAGTATGTAGTATCCAAAACCTTGAAGGACGCTTCAGCCTGGCGGAACTCAACCCTGATCAGTGGAAATGTCATTGAAGAAGTGCGTAAACTTAAACTGCAGCCTGGTAAGAACATCCTGCTGGATGGCAGCAGCGTGCTGGCTCCACTATTAGCTGAGAATGACCTGGTGGATGAATACAGCTTGCACGTTTATCCGCTGGTTTTGGGCAGTGGGAAAACTTTGTTCCCAAAGGGAAAGCGCATCAACCTTACGCTGGTTGATGTGCAGCCGCTGCCAACAGGCGTCGTGTTCATGCGCTATAGGCGTTCTAAATAACTGCTATCATGGACAATTTTTGCGATCTGGTAAGCAAATCTATTATTTGCGTAATTATGGATATGCCATAATAAAGATAAGATATCAATATCAGTGAATATGGGTAGTGGGCGGTGCAGGAAATGCAGAAGATCAATGTGTACCTGGAGATCGGTAAAAGCCACACCTTCGCGGGTGCGCTCGACTGGCTGGGCTGGTGTCGCATCACTGCTTGTTTTTCTTGCGCCTGAAATGGAAGGCGGCGCCTTGGGATTGAGTGTGGTCGTTTCCATCTGGCAGGGAGTTTTGTTAATGAATCCTGCGCCACGCCAATTGCATTAACATTCTCGATTGGAATACAGAATCGGTTTTTTTATGATGTATTCCAATCTTTTGAATTAAGGAAAAATCAAATAAAAAAATGTCCTATAATTTTTATACACATCAATTAATTTTCTCAGGAGTATGCCATGTTAATAGATCTGGTTCGGCGCAGCCGCAGTTACCGCAGGTTTGACCAGTCGGTGCGTATCAAACCTTCCACGCTGCGTGAATTGGTCGATCTGACGCGTCTAACCCCCTCGGGAGGCAATAAACAGCCGCTAAAATATTTAACAATAACCTCTGCGGAAGTATGCGCACAAGTTTTTCCACATCTCCGCTGGGCAGCTTACCTGAAGGATTGGGATGGCCCGGAGGAGGGTGAGCGCCCGTCGGCTTATGTGATCGTACTGGGGGATACGGCCATTACAACGAATTTCGGAGTGGATCCCGGAATCGCGATGCAAACTTTATTGTTAGGAGCGACTGAACGGGATTATGGCGGCTGCATATTTGCCAGCATCAACCGCGATGAACTGAGGCAAGTGCTCGAAATCTCAACGAGTCTCGAAATACTATTTGTGGTTGCCTTGGGCAAACCTGTAGAAACGGTAGTGATCGACCCGGCAGGAGAGGATGGTGATATCAAATACTGGCGGGATGACCAGCAAACCCATCACGTACCGAAGCGAGCCCTGGCTGATCTGATCGTGGCAGAAAAATAGTTGCGCGGCCAATGGGGAACAGTGTATGCTTTCCAAGCATTTATCACACCAGGTGGTTTTTTAATAGAATTGATGCGTGAGAGGGATATATTATGAAAACTTTCAAAGAAAATATGCTTGCATACCGGGACCAATTGAGAGAAGGCGCGATCCAAAAAGCATACCGGGGGCTGATGGATTATATTCTGGGATTAAGGACTTACCTGAAGGGTAAATACTCCGATTTTTCAGTTCCCGGCAGCCTGTATTTCGGCTATATGGATATGACCTATTTTTCCTTTACGCCAAATTCATTAAAAGAGCGCGACCTGAAGATCGCCATTGTGTTTGTGCATGTAGCGTTCCGATTTGAAGCCTGGCTGGCGGCAGCCAACAAGCAGGTTCAGGAAAAATACTGGAAATCGATCAAGGAAAGCGGCTGGGACCGATATCATCTCGTTCCTGATACGAAAGGATATGACTCCATTGTGGAGCATGTACTGGCAGACAATCCGAATTTTGGCGACCTGAAAGCTCTGACAACGCAGATCGAGAAGGAAGCATTAAAATTTATCGGGGATATCGAAAATTTTATAGTGCATCAGCAGCCAGGCGTTTGACCACGATCGATACACAAGCTATTGTCAGCTGGCTGATCAATAAAAACTAATCAAGTCCTTGTTTTTCGTGCGGAGTGAAAATGGGTGAACAGAAGAAGTCAATTTCCCTACGCGGCATTATCCAGATGCTGATCGTCATTGTTGTTATCCCGCTTGTACCTCTGTTAATCTCGCGGCGCTGGGCATGGTGGGAAGCCTGGGCGTATGCCGTAGTCTGCATCCTGGGCTTTGCAGTCAGCCGGCGGCTGGCGGCAAAACGCAATCCAGGCCTTTTGGCTGAACGCGCCCGCTTTTTACAACATGAGGATGCGGCACCATGGGACAAGATTCTTGCACCACTGGTGAGTTTGGGCGGCAACCTGGTTCCGGTGGCTGCCGGTTTTGATGCTTTGTATAATTGGCCGCCCACTGGTCAACTATTGATACGCATCCTTGCGCTTGTTGTGCTTGCAGCCGGCTATGCATTGGGGGCTTATGCGCTGATTGAAAATCGCTTTTTTTCCGGTGTCGTGCGCATCCAGGCTGAGCGCGGTCATAAGGTGATCTCGAGCGGGCCATACTGCTGGATGCGCCACCCGGGTTATGCCAGTGCCTTCTTTGCGTACCTGGCTGCGCCTGTGCTGCTGGATTCCTATTGGGCGATGCTGCCGGTGGTATTGCTCCTGGTAGCTCTGGTGATCAGAACCCGCCTGGAAGACCGCTACCTGCAGGAAAACCTGGAGGGTTATCGCGAATATGCCAGCAAGGTGCGTTACCGGTTAATACCTGGGATTTGGTGATCTGATCAGGATAAAAGAGAATCTCTCTTGAAACGGGCAATCCGGCAATTAAATGCATCTGTTTATGAGGAAAAATTAAGCTCCTTTTGGACAGAGCTGCTGTTCATCGCCCTGGCAGGCCTTTTTTTGCTGCTTTTTTTCCTGCGCTTTAATGCTATTGGATCGGATACGTTATCGTTCGTATTCTTATGTTTTTTCTGTATTTTCCTTTTCTATTCGCTAAACTACAGGAACCTGATAATCCGCATTTATCCAGATCGCCTGAAACTTGCATTTGGTCTTTTTTCCTTGACAATACCCATGGAAAATATCGCGGATTGCCGGCTGGATGACCTGCCTGCGGGGTTGAGGATAGGCGGAGCCGGGATCCACTGGATGTTTGTCCGCAGAAGATACCGCTTCTCATTTAATTTTCTGGAGCACCCCAGGGTGGTCCTTCCGCTTAAACAAAAGATCGGCCTGGTTCAGGATGTTTCGTTTTCAACGACCAATCCCAATGAAATTATCAGATTAATTAATAAGAATATTGACAAAAATCGAATTAATTGAACGAAAGAGCGATAATTCACCTCGTTAAAGAATAAAATGCAAATTATCACTAAATAAGAAATGGAAGAATTGAATTCAAAACTCCCCTGGGATGAAGCCGGCTGGCATGACCAGGCCGCTGAATGGATCACCGCCCGGCTGGCAGATAACGACCGGCACGCCAGTGGACCTGTAGAAGTCGTACACCAGCGCGTCTGGTCCATCTTCATGCGCCAATCCACTGACAGGGGCATGGTTTACTTCAAGGCGCCCGCGCCGCCTTTTTTCGAGGCGCCACTTACCCGCGCGCTGGCGCAATGGCGCCCGGACTGCACGGTTCCTCTACTGGGCGTTGATCTCACACGCGGCTGGCTGCTTTCAGCGGATGCCGGCAGCACCCTGCGCTCGATCGGCCAGACTCCGGCCCAGATTGAGCACTGGCTGAAAGCACTGCCTCTTTATGCACAGCTTCAGGTCGAAATGGCTGAGCATGGTAATGAACTGTTATCCTGCGGGACACCTGACCGCAGATTGTCCATCCTGCCTGACCTGTACTCCCGGCTGTTAGACGAAACTGACAGCCTGCGCATCGGGCTTGATCAGGGGCTGACCCCTGAAGAACATCATGCACTACTTGACCTGCGCCCCAGATTCGCTGAGCTTTGCGCGGAACTGGACAATATCGGGCTGCCAGCCACGCTGACGCATGAAGAGATCCACGAGAATAATGTGCTGTTTGATGGCAAGCGTTATATTTTTACAGACTGGAGTGATGCCAGCGTGGCGCATCCGTTCTTCAGCATGATCGTTACGCTGCGGGCGGCATCATATTGGCTGAAACTGGATGAATTCGGCCCCGAAATGATGCGCATGCGCGACGCTTACCTGGAGCCATGGACAGGTTTTGCCACCCGTGAAAAGTTGTTGTCTGCCTTTGAACTGGCTTACTGCCTGGGGATGGCCAATCGGGCGCTTTCCTGGAATGAGGCTTTAAGATCATTGACCGAAGAGCAGATCGAACCTTATAACGACAGCGTTTCCGGCTGGCTGCAGGACTTTTTGCATGCCGAACAGGCGCGAAAGGCGTAACGCGGTCCATGCCAACCCTGGAAGAGTATTTTGCCGATCATGCTGAGTCGCGCAGGTTGTTTGATGCTCTGTTGGAAAGGATCGTTTCCATAGGGGAGTTTGAGATAAAAGTGACTAAAAGCCAGGTCGCATTCCGCAGAAAGAAGCCATTCGCATGGGTGTGGATGCCGGGAAAATATCTGCGCGGAAGAACAGCCCCTCTGGTACTTTCTCTTTCATTTCCCGCGCGCGACCCATCCCCGCGATGGAAAGAGGTTGTTGAGCCGGCGACCGGGCTATGGATGCATCACCTGGAACTGAACGCTTTAAGTGATATCGATGAGGAAGTGATCCATTGGCTTCGCTCCGCCTGGGAGCGGGCGGATGACTAGGCGTCTGGAAAGAATTCCGGCGCGAATTCGATCATCCCACTGACGCCCTGCAGGGCGCCCTCACGCAATTCCAGCACCATGAACGCATCTGCCGGGACCTCAAAAGGCGCTTTGATGTTGTATTGACCGGCGGGTTTGTAGCCAAAACGCGGGTAATAATCCGGGTGGCCTATCAGGATGACCACACTGTGGCCCAGTTCCCTGGCAATGCGGTGCCCCTCTTCGATCAGCATGGCGCCGATGCCCTGCTTCTGGAATTCAGGCAGCACAGCCACGGGCGCCAGCGTCAGAGCGGGATGGTTGCCGACCTTCATCCTGGTGAATAGAATGTGCCCAATGATCTGTCCTTCATATTCAGCCACCAGAGACAACTCCGGGATGAATGCGGTGCTTTTTCGCAGCCGGTTCACCAGGTCCTGCTCATCACCATCGGCCAGCTCCATTTTTTCAAAGGCAGCTTTAACCACCTGATATACGCTGTCAAAATCCGCTTCGCGTTCCTGCCTGATCTCAATATCCAGCTTTGAATTTTTCAACGATTCGCCCTTTCCTTCCAATCGAAGCCCACATCATCATCGAAAAGATTTGACTAATTTAATTTTTCCTGAAAGGCTATTCTACATTCATTCATTGAAATTTTTTTCTTCGACAAGCTGAGTGCAGGCGCTTCAATCTTTGGCGCAGAATTGACCTTGTTCCGCACTTCCTGAATCCTTACGGTTTTAATGGTTGGTCAGCACACAAATTGCTGCGTTTCCAGGAGGCGCACATGGTCAGGTTTACATTCAAAAAAAGCGACCGGGGAAGAGCTGAGGGAGATTTTTAAAAAGAGCCGGGCACCGAGCACCGCATCCGGGTTAATCGAAATCACATCGAGATCGTTCTTGATTCCACCAAAGCCTGGTTGACAGGATCACCTGGATCCTGCGCGGGATGGCAACCACAGGACAGGAATTTCTCGCGCGCCACCAAATTATCCTGTTTTTACGGCATAATTGTCATTTAGAATATAGCTGCGATAACTTAGAACAGGCAGTAAATATTTTCAGGAGAACAGGATGGTATTAATGGAAAACGAAAGCCATTTTCCTTATCAATTCATAGACAAGGTGATCATTACCGAAGAGGCGATCAAGGAGCGGGTCAAGATGCTGGGTGAGACCATCACCCGTGATTATCAGGAATCTGAAAAACTTTTATTGCTGGGCTTGCTGCGCGGCAGCATCGTCTTCATCACCGACCTGATGCGCCAGATCCACCGCGACATCACCATGGACTTCATGTCCATCTCTTCCTATAACAAGTCGGAATCGAGCGGTTTTGTACGCATCGATTCAGACCACAAGACCAATATCCGCGGCTGGGACGTGATCCTGATCGATGACATCATCGATACCGGCTATACCATCCGCACCGTCAGCAAGCTGCTGCTCGACCGCGAGCCGCGCAGCCTGAAGGTGTGCGCGCTGCTGGACAAGCCCGAGCGCCACAAAGTGGACATCGCGATTGACTACCTGGGTTTCAGCATCCCCGATTATTTTGTGATCGGTTACGGGCTGGACTATGATGAAAGAGGGCGCAACCTGCCCTATATCGCCTCGGTTGACCTCAAAAAAGAAAAGGTGGTGCCATGCCATTAGATATTGTCACGGGAGCGCAGTGGGGGGACGAGGGCAAGGGGCGGGTGGTGGACCTGCTCTCGGAAAAGGCAGATATTGTGGCGCGTTATAACGGCGGCGATAATGCCGGCCACACAGTCACCGTTGCCAAGGCGGTTTACAAGCTGCATGTCATCCCGTCCGGGATCATCCATCCCAAAACGATCGGCGTCCTGGGAGGCGGTATGGTGCTCAACCCGCAGACCTTCGTGGATGAGATCCAACTGCTGCGCAAAGCAGGCGTGGAGATCACCCCAGAGCGCCTGTGGGTTTCAGACGCGGTTCAGCTGATCACACCGGCGCACCGCCTGCTTGACCGTGCGCAGGACGCGGCGCTGGGCAAGGCACAGATCGGCACCACCGGGCGCGGCATTGGGCCGGCTTATGTAGATAAAGCTTCCCGACGTGGCCTGCGCGTAAGCGATATCCTGGATGGCGAGTTCTTTGCCGGTCATGTAAAAGCACATTTCAGCGAAGTCAACCGCCTGCTCACCGATTGGTATCACCAGCCGCCTATGGCTGTAGATGCGCTGATGACCGAATATCTCGGTTTTGCCGAACAGATGCGCCCCTATGTCCGCCGCATTGGGCCGCTGCTTCAAAACGCGCTGAATGAAGGCCGCTCCATCCTGGCTGAAGGCGCCCAAGGGACGCTGCTGGACGTGGAGCAGGGCACCTATCCTTTCGTCACCAGCTCCTGCACCACCTCGGCTGGCGTTTTCAGCGGGCTGGGGCTGGGCGTGCAGCCTGTCCGCAGGGTCACCGGCGTGACCAAGGCCTTTCAGACGCGTGTGGGAGCCGGACCTTTCCCCACTGAACTGGACGGCGAAGCAGCGCAGTCCCTGCGTGGCACAGGCGCCAATCCCTGGGATGAATACGGCACCACCACTGGACGCCCGCGCCGGGTGGGCTGGCTGGACCTGGTGCTGCTCAATTACGCACGCGAGGTCAACGGCTTTAACGAGATCTTTCTGACCAAGCTGGATGTGCTCACCGGACTTAAAGAAATTTCAGTCTGCACTGCCTACCAGCGCGATGGGAAAGAACTGCGTACCCTGGACTTTTCCGGCGACGCGCGGCTGTTATCCCAGTGCGTCCCGACCTATGAAACCCTGCCCGGCTGGCAGGCGGACCTGCGTAATTGCCGCGTCTGGAGAGACCTGCCCGAAGCGGCGCGCGCCTATGTGCGCTTTATCGAAGAGAAAACCGGTCTGCCGGTGGCGTATATCTCCGTCGGGCCGGAACGCTCGGCATTGATCGCCAGAGGCTGACACAATGCCCTCCTTTGAAAATTATCAGAGCCCATTCAGCTGGCGCTACGGTTCAGCGGAAATGCGGCGTATCTGGGGCGAGCAGAACAAGCGCCTGATATGGCGACGGCTGTGGGTTGCCATGGCTGAAGCGCAAACGGAGTTTGGGCTGGTCTCAGGCGAACAGGCGGCTGATCTGAGGGCGCATATGCTTGAAGTGGACGTACCTCTGGCGCTGGAATTCGAAAAAAGCAGCCATCACGACCTGATGGCAGAATTGAAGGTCTTTGCCGGCCAGTGCCCGCTCGGCGGGGGCATCCTGCATTTGGGCGCGACCTCGATGGATATCAAGGATAACGCCGAAGCACTGCAGATCGCCCAGTCACTGGACCTGCTGCTGCCCAAACTGGCTCATCTGCTGTCACTTTTTGCAGGCAGGATCGATGAGTATGCCGCCCTGCCGGTGATGGCTTATACACATTTACAGCCGGCTGAGCCGACCACGCTGGGTTACCGCCTGGCAAATTATGCGCAGGATTTTATGGAAGACTACCAGGCGCTGGTCCGCGCGCGCGGGGAATTAAAGGGCAAGGGCTTCAAGGGCGCTGTCGGGAACGCGGCATCTTTTACCGCGCTGCTCGGTTCAAAAGGCCAGCAGCGCTTTGAAGCGCGGCTGAGTGAAGAACTGCAGCTGCCCTTTTTTGATGCGGCCACGCAGACCAACCCGCGCCATCAGGATTATGCGCTCCTCAGCGCACTGGCCGGCATGGCAGCCAGTGCGCACAAGTTCGCCTTTGACCTGCGCCTGCTGCAATCCGAGGTGATCGGCGAGATGGCAGAGCCCTTCGGTGATGCCCAGGTGGGATCTTCGGCCATGCCTTTCAAGCGTAATCCGATTGAAGCCGAGAAGATCTGTTCACTGGCGCGTGCGGTGAGCGTCGCTCCCCTGACCGCCTGGAATAATTTTGCCAATTCATTGCTCGAGCGCACGCTGGATGACAGCGCCAACCGCCGGACGCTCTTCCCTGAAACCTTGCTGGCGCTGGATGAAATCGTTATGGTGCTGGTAAAGATAGTGAAGGGGCTGAAGATCAATGCTGCCAGAGTGAAAAACAACCTGGAAAAGTTTGGCCCATTCGCTGCAGTTGAGCGGGTGCTGATGGAGGCGGTCAAGAATGGCGCAGACAGGCAGGACACGCACGAGGTACTGCGCGGGCTGAGCATGACCGCCTGGCAGGCGCTTGAGAAAGGCGAACCCAATCCGCTCACGATGCTGGTTAGCCGCGATGAACGCGTAATCCGCCGGGTCGCGCCGGATGTCCTGGAAAACCTGTTCAAAATTGAAGCCTACACCGGCCTGGCCGTAACGCGCTCACATGAGATCGCGCAAAAGGTGCACGCCTGCATTAAGCAGGCCACAGATCCCGGACGGCAAGTATAAAGATTTCCCTTTAAACAGATCGCTTCCGGTGTGATAACGCTGCTGATCAATGTTATACTGTAGAATGCGCTGTCAACCTTCGCGAGTATCAATCAGCCGGGCAGACAGGCCGGGGGTAATATTGATCCCAAAATTTTCTAATGTAAATTTATAATATGCTGATATGCGTTACCTGTTTTATCTGATAATCTAAAGATAGTATATTTAAATCAATCAGGATTATGTTCATTCAGAAAGGCCACTTATGCAAGTGATGAACAAGAATTTTGAAACGATCGACGCGTATATCGCCAATTTTCCGGCAAATCAGCAGGCAGTGCTACAGCAGATCCGCAGAACAATCAAAAGCGCAGCGCCGGAAGCCTGTGAAAAGATCAGCTACGGTATCCCGACCTTCTTTCTCAAGAGCAACCTGGTGCATTTTGCTGCTTTCAAAACCCATTACGGCTTTTACCCTGGTCCGGATGCGATCATCCAATTTAAGGAAGATTTTGCGCCTTATGAACAATCCAAAGGCGCCGTGCATTTTCCGCTGAATAAACCCGTGCCGCTTGCCCTGATCCGCAGGGTAACTGAAGCCAGAGTCAGAGAGAACCTGGTTAAGGCGGCGCAAAAAATGAAGAAAAGCCTGAAGGTTTAATGACGATCAAAGCCTGTGTTTTTGTCGCAGTCAGCCTGGACGGTTTCATATCAAGACCGGATGGATCTATTGACTGGCTGCTGCAGGCCAATTCCCTGGCTCCGGAAGGGGAAGATTTTGGATACCGGGACTTTTTTGACAGGATTGATGCGCTGATCATGGGTAAAAATACCTTCAAACAGGCGCTGACTCTTGGCGACTGGCCTTATGGGGATAAGAAAGTGATTGTCCTGACCCGTAAGGGCATAACGATACCGAAAGAACTTCAAGAGAATGTGATCACCTCTGCTGAAGATCCGGCACTGCTGTTAAACTGGCTTGCTCTCAGAGGCGCAGGCCAGGTTTATGTGGATGGCGGTCAGACCATCCAGAGCTTTCTGCGTGAGGGGCTGATCGATGAATTGAACATCACGACCATCCCCATTCTCCTGGGTTCCGGAAGGCCTTTGTTCGGCACGCTTAAGGCAGATGTGCACCTCAGGCATATTTTCACCAAAGCCTACCCCTTTGGATTTGTGCAAAGCCGCTATGTGGTAGAAAGGCAAGCGCTTGATCGAGAAAATCCTGTGTAAAAATTCTCACAAGAACAAGCATGGTTTTTTCGCGGGGCATACCGCAGCCGGCTATACGCGTGCTGGCTTCGATTGGCATCACCCGGCTGGAGCAGCTTGCGGCTGTGAGTGAGGATGAACTTATGAAATTGCACGGTATGGAGCCCAGGGCGCTGGCTGAAAGAGGCCTGTCCTTTGCCGTGAAATCAAATTAATTGTCAGATCAAGGAGAGAACATGCCGGAAAAAGATCACCCACGCGTCGGAGTCGCAGCTATCATTGAAAGAGAAGGAAAGGTACTGCTGCTGAAGCGCAGGAACGCCCACGGGGCCGGCAGCTGGGCGGTACCAGGCGGCCACCTGGAGTTCGGCGAGACGCCGGAGGAATGCGCTGTACGTGAAACACGCGAAGAGGCAGGCCTGACCATCAGCAGCATCCGATTCGCGGCTATCACCAACGATTTTTTCCCGGAAGAGAAATTACATTACATCACCATCTGGATGCGCGCGGCGTCATCGGCGGGCGAGCCCTTTATCGCGGCGGCCGATGAGGCAGATGAGCTGGGCTGGTTTGACTGGCAAAATCTGCCCGCGCCGCTTTTCCTGCCGCTGCGGAATCTGCTGGATGGCAAAGGCCACCCGGGAAGTATTCGGTTCTTCGAACGCAGAAAAAAGGTCCGGAAGGAATTGCAGGATCAATAAAGGATCGATCAGCGATTGCGGGAACGGATTATCACCGGCTAACAATCCATTCACCAATAGCTGATCAGGATGTCAGCTATCCGGGTCTACGCTGCCTGTATGGATTCCCATGTAAAAGGTGTGCAAAAATCGACATCAGGGTGTAAAGTTCGGAAAAAAAAGATCGAAAAACACAGGGCGGACTTGAACCTGTGATTCGCGAATAATACCCGAATGGCAAAAGTCTTTTCAGGTAAATTAATTAACCATTCCATTAAAATAATCCATTAATTGTCTTAATTGGATTGATTTTGCTATAATACATAAAACTTTTGGATAATCAGGGGCTGTCCAGCGGTAAAGATTGGAGAGCGAAGTAATGTCTGATGATAGCACAGGCAGCGTCCAAAAAGAGCACCAGCAGCTCTGGAAAGATGCTTTCCAGCTCAGCCTGCATGGCATGGCGATCGGACTGGCCGAAAATCACACCATCCTGACCTGCAACGCCGCCTTCGCGCGATCGCTCGGCAGGACCGTGGATGAGGTAACTGGCAAACCTATTCCGGATTTATATGCGCCAGAAGCCCTGAGTGATGTAAAGAAAGCCATCACAGCGGCAGACAAGACAGGCAGTATCCGTTTTAGATCCCAAATGATGCGGGCGGATGGCAGCCGCTTTCCGGTAATGATGGATATGGTGACCATACGCGATAAGCGCGGCAAGGTCATATACCACATCGCCACACAGCAGGATCTGACCGAGATCGACCAGGCGGAAAAGGAGCTGGCCCTCAATGAAAAGCGGCTTCAGCTGGCAGTCTCAGCTGCCGGAATGGGCGCCTGGGAAATTGACCTGATCACTGATGAGGTTATTTGGTCCAAGGAGTACGCCGACATATTGGGGCTTAAGCCGGAAGAATGCCCCAAAAAGAACGATGATTTTCGGAAATTGGTCCACCCGGATGATCTGGAGTTGATGGTCAGGACGGCTCTTGAGGCAGAGGCGAAAAGCCTGCCCTACGCATGTGAATTTCGGGTGATGCTGCCCAACGGTGATTTTCGATGGGTCTATGAACTTGGCCATCATATCACGGATGATTCCGGAAAAGCTGTGCGCCTGATCGGCATGGTCATGGATATTACCCAGCGTAAAAAAGCCCAGGAAGAGCTTCGGCATGCTCATGACCGGATCAAACACTTCGTCGATGCCAATGAGGTGGCCACAGCCACTGCAGCCGAGGATGGCAGTATGCTGCAAATGAATGATATTTTTCTGGACCTTATCGGCTACACGCGTGCTGAATTCGAAGCGGGTTTGGTCAACTGGCGTGCGATCACGCCGCCCGAGTGGCAGGCTACAGATGTTGAGGCATTTAAAGAACTGCATGAGAAGGGCCGCTGCAGACCCTATGAAAAAGAATACCAGCGGCGCGACGGTTCGCGCGTTTCAGTTTTAGTGACCGGTGTGCTGCTGCCCGATCCTGAAGGACAGGTCGATGTTTACGTGGTGGATATCACCGCCCGCCGCCGGGCGGAAAAACGGGTACAGAACCTGACAAGACTGTACGCGACATTGAGTCAGGTCAACCAGGCCATTGTGCGGGAAAAGGATGAAGAAGGGCTTTTCCGCGCTATCTGTAAAATGACTGTGGATGTTGGCGGATTTGCTTTGGCATGGATCGGTTTGTATGATCCCGTATCAGGAGAAGTTGAAGTCCAGACATGTATTGGCTCCGGGACTGACCACCTGCCATTCGAAAGCATTAATATCAGGAAACAACCATTTAACAAAGGGTTGATCAGTCAATCTGCAGCCAGCGGCCACATCAGTTTTTCCAATGACCTTCACAAGGACGACGCATTTGGATATTTACGTAATTTTGCGCGTGCCAAAACTATCCATTCTGTGGCTGTGGTTCCCTTCCATTGCGGTGGAAAGATCACCGGTTTTCTAACTCTGGCTTCCGCGGAATTGAATTACTTTGCCGACCAGGATATGCAGCTTCTGCTGGAAGAGATGGGCGTCGACATTTCCTTCGCTCTTGAGGGATTTAAAAATGAGCGGCAGCGAAAGAAGGCAGAAACAGCCTTATTCCGCAACCAGCAGATCCTGTCGCTTTTTGTGGAACACGCACCGGCTGCGATCGCCATGTTCGACCGGGACATGCGCTACCTGGCTGTCAGCAAACGGTTTATCACCGCTTATCAGATCAAGGATGCCAATCCCATTGGCAAAAGCCATTATGATATTATTCCCGATATCTCGGATGAGATGAAAGCAGCCCATCAGCGGGGATTAAATGGGGCAGCGGAAAAAAAGGAGGAATATCAATTCCATCGGGCGGATGGGGTGCTGGAATGGGTGAACTGGGA
>CAZBNE010000040.1:0-18417 GCA_964493155.1 uncultured Pelolinea sp. | reverse complement strand
TGCAAATCCCTCTACACTGCAGCCACGGCGCATTATTTCGCACCAGCCAGTACCAAACTTATCTCATTTATTAAAAGGGTTTATGTTTGTAAGCCAGTAAAAGGTTACACCATATTTTCAAGTTTTTGTCTTTAATCTTTTAAGTGTTTAGGCTTTACAATCATTTAAAGAGAGTGGCCGTCTATACAGATTTTCCTTTACATGAATCTGAGTTTTTCAATGCGGCAACGTTTTGCTTTTGAAATCTGAATATTGAGCAAAAAGAAGTTTTGTTTTTCTTTATTTTTTACATAAAGAAAATTAAATTTGAAAGACCAGCTATAAAAAGTCAAGAGGCTAAATGAGTTTTTTCAAGCGTGCAATGAAGATAATCGGTAGTTCGGGATTGTCGTCAAATTCTTCATAAAAGCCGTCAAGGACAAATCCTAAGCAGAACGCTAAAGCCAAGATATCCTGGATAGACCTGTGGTAGTAATTCTGTAAAACCGGTTGTCCGATAATCGCTTCACCTTTATGAACGCAAGCCGTCTTGTATTTATCGTCTGGTCTTACAAAGCATGGATGATGCGAGGAAAACACAAAGACTCCCTTGTTGGAAAGCAGATCATAAATGGCGTGGAATAACGGCTCAATGTTTGAAATATCCATTACCGCCATATTGGCAACCACTTTATCAAAAAGTCTATCTTGTTTTAGTGAGATAATCGCATCGTATTGAGTAGCATCGCAGACATGAAAAGAGATTCCGTTAAGATTAGCAGCCCTGCGACGTTTCGCATGTTCGATTAATCGCTGACTGTAGTCGAAAGCGATGACCCTTGCTCCATTTTCAGCCATTCGCTGAGAAAAATTACCGTTCCCACATGCAACATCCAGCACCAAGTCACCTGGCTTTACTGCAAGTAGTTTCTCTGTATGAGGGCGTACAATTTCACGATGAAAAGTGTTTGAGGTATCTCCCATTTTTCTATCCCAGTAATCAGCATTTGTCTCCCATGCCTGTCGGCTCTCATCATTGGTGTCTTGAAACATTGTGCTACTCCCTTTCTAAGTTTTTCTTTGGTGGTGTTGCTTTATATGGTCTGTTCTGACTAAGTATAGTAAAGATGATATTGCACATTTTCCGGGCAACTGCACCAATAGCGGTTAAGTGATTTTTCCTCTGCTATTCAAGGATTGGTAATATTCGGACAGAATCGGGTCACAGAACGCCGCACGGTTGGTAGCAAGCCAAATAGCGCGCCGCCCAACTTGCGTACCTTATCGGGAGTATCATCCAGCTGGACGTTTTCAGGTCGAATTCGCCAAGCTGCTGCAGATCGCGATATTGCGCATCAGTCAACAGCTCGGCACCCATGGCTTGCGCCATTTCGAGCGCGCTGCTGGCAGGCGCGGCAACTTTCCTTTTTATGCGAGATTCCCGATCGTAGCAGGTATTACGGCGGCCGGCGGGCGATTCAGCAGAGCAGTCGTAAAAAAGAAATTCACCTGTGTGCGCGTCCTGCCCGACCACGTCCGGCTCACCGCCAGTCCTTTCCATTTCACCGAGCGACCAGAGTTTTTCGGGATGCGCCTGCAGCCTGGCCTGCACTTCGGCCCAATCGAGACCAGCATGGCGAGGTATGTTCTTTTCAAAACGGACTTTAAGTGCTGCAAGCAGCGCTGTTCGCTGTTCTGGTGACAGCTCTTTTTTGGTGTTATTGATCGTATCCATGAGGTTATCTTGCATATCAAAACCAAGGGGCAATGTCAGAGAAATGTAAAATTAATTAAAGAGGCGTATAGACCAGGAGGCCAATAAACCCTCCAATGCACGACCGCGCGCGATCTCAGTGCCTGAACAGGCGCGCGACCACGTTCAGTATGATAGTGAGGATGAGGCTGAGCACGATGGAAGCGGCGATGGGAAAGACCAGCCGAAAATTACCGCGTTCAATCCTGATGGTACCGGGCAGATCGTTCAAATTGACCAGGCGGCCGAACAACAAAATAAGCGCGCCGCACAGGGCGATCACACCGCCGATGATGAGCAGAAATTTGCCAAATTGTTCTGACATGACAGAAAGAACCTCGTTATAAAATCACGAAAAACTGATCAGGGCAGTATCTTTCACTTCCACGCCCTGCTCCGCCAGCTGGCTGTTCCATTTGGCGATCATGGCGGCTGCGTCGGTATTGTAACTGCTGTGCGCATCACCTGCCAGCACCACCTGGTAACCGAGTTCCAGCGCGCCCAGGCAGGTGCTCTTGACACAGCCGTGCGTGACCATGCCGGCAGCCACCACACGCCCCACGCCATGCTCCGCGAGCAATTCACGCAGATTGGTCTTCTCGAACGCGTTGCCGTGCTCTTTGAAAATATGGCCATCCTCCGGCTTCGGCGACAGATTTGGATGCAGCTGCCAACCCGCGGAGCCCTTGACCAGGTTATTCTTGGCATTGTGCTGGATGTAAATGACCGGCGCCTGCGCCTGATGCGCCCGGTCTGCCAGTGTGTGGATATTGGCGAGCATCTGATCCGCCTGATAGACCGGTGTGGATTTCTCGAACATCTCGCGCTGCACGTCAATGATCAGCAGGGCGGATTTGTGCGGATTACCCGGGTTGGGCATTTCTTTTTTAACAGCCATTTTTCCTCCTGAATATATGTGCGGTTGATTAAACCACAGCTTTATCATTTTGCGACAAATTGATCACATAGGCAATATTTTGGATATGGATCATATTGATTTCACAAAAAGAAGAATGGTGATGACACTGATCGCGATGGTCAGGAAGACACCCATGGCATTCTGCAGACGGCTGTTGACCCAGCTGCCCATTAACCTGCGGTCATTGACCAGTTTGAGGACCAGTACCAGAAGCACTGGCAGGAAGACGGCATTCAAGGTCTGAGAGAGCCACATGACCGAAAAAAGCGGAAGGCCGGGGATGAGAATGACCAGAGCGCTGATGACGATAGCGGCAATGAAAATGCCATAATAAACCGGCGCTTCATGCAGCTTGAAATTCAAGCCGCGCTCCCAACCGAAGGCTTCACAGAGATAATATGAAGATGCCAGAGCCAGCACCGAGCCTGCCAGAACTGACGCGCCCAGCAGCCCAACAGCGAACAAGACGCGGGCGGCTGAGCCCATCAGGGGTTCCAGAGCCAGGGCAGCCTGTTCGGCTGAATCTACGCGGATGCCCTGGGTGAACAGGGTAGCAGCGGTGGCGATGATGATGAAAGCTGAAACGACATTACCCCAGGCAGAGCCGAAGGCCACATCCAGGCGGGTATATTTGTAATCCTTCAGGTCAGTCTTTTTATCAGCCACCGAGGACTGAATGTAGCAGATGCCCCAGGGGGTGATGGTGGTGCCAACAGTCGCCAGGACCACCAACAGGAACATGGGAGAGGAATCAAAGGTGGGGACAAGAGCGTCCTTGAGGACCAAACCCCAATCCGGTTTGCCCATGAAAGCTGAAACGATGTAGCTGAGCGAAAAGAGGCTGAGCACCAGCAGGAATTTTTCCACGTAGGAATAGGAGCTCCAGATTACCACCACGATCAGGACAAGAGCCGCCAGGGGGACAGCGATATAACGACTGACGCCGAACAATTCAGCCCCGGCGGCGATGCCGGCAAACTGGCCGATGGTAGTGCCCAGATTGGCGATGACCAAAAGCACCAGTGAAAGGAACGTTATTTTCACGCCGAAATTCTCGCGGATGAGGTCGGCGGTACCCTTGCCAGTGACGGCACCCATGCGCGCGCCCATTTCAGCGACGACCACTTCGCCGATCGTGATGGCGACAATGATCCACAGCATGCTGTAGCCATAATGCGAGCCTACCAGCGAATAGGTGGCAATACCCGAAGCGTCATTATCCGCGCTGGCGGTGATGAGACCCGGGCCGAGAATGGCGAGGAAAATACCCAATTTTCGGATAAGGGAATTGAAAAAAACCTTGAGTTTCATTGCACACCTCCTAACCAGTTCCTAACCTGAAAAAAATTAATTCATTAAAAAAAAAGAGCCACACAAGAGTGCAGCCGGGAAATCCAGAAAGCAGTTGCTCTTATGCCAAATTAAATGATGCCACCTTGTCCCTGCCTGGTACTCGGAGGGACACTAAAATGCTTGCCATGAATAATTTGAAACAGGTTTTTATTAACCATTGGTCGTGATCCTTCTGCCAGTATAGACCCGTCAGCAGAAGATGTCAACATTTTTTGGTGTGGATCAATAGATAAAAATGATCGTTATTAGTAATAAAAAACAATCATATAATCCTGAAAACTGAACGTAGAAATGATATTGAGCCACCGGTATGCAGATAGGTAATAAAACAAGGCCGACAGGCCAGGCTAGACTGACCGGAAAGGAAAGGAAGCAATGACAATTTCAGCCCGGATCGCCAGGCAACTGAGCCATCCGACAGGATCATTCGCCGGGCTGGCCGGCAGAATATGGAACCGAAGAAACGCTGAATTAAATGAGCGCATGTTAGAGCTGCTTGACCTGCAACCTTCCGACCGGGTGCTGGATGTGGGCTTTGGCGGCGGGTACCTGCTTGAGCGCATGTCGGCAGTGGTCACAAGCGGAAGGCTGGAAGGCGTGGATGTGTCGGCGGCAATGGTGCGGCAGGCTGAAAAAAGATTCCGGAAGGAAATCAGGGATGGAAAACTAAAGTTCACCTGCGCCGCGGTTGAAGCGCTGCCATATCCGGATGGGAGCTTTACCAAGGTTTGCAGCGTCAATTCCATCTTTTACTGGCAGGATGCTGAAAAAGGAATCCGGGAGATGGAGCGCGTGCTGGCAAGTTCCGGCCGGGCAGGTTTGTGCTTCACCCGCAGAGCTTCGATCGAAAGAAAAAGATTTGCAGGGCATATCCGACTTTTTGAGAGTGAGGAAGTCATCCAAATGCTGTCTGCCGCAGGGCTTAAGAATACGCAGATGCATAACCTTTCGGATCCTCACCGGCAATATGCGGTACTTCTGGCAAAAAAGACCTAAGAAAAAGAGGGGTACCAGCTGGCAAAATTTAACAGCATAGCTTGAGGTTACAACCACCATGCCTATAAATTAACAAGATCGTTTTATCAATACGGCCTGCAGCCAATACCAAAAATCGTCTATAAGCGCATTTACCTTATATGAGTGCGTTATGTTGAGTAATTTTCGGAACTACTTTTTTTGATTCTTTGTCACAGTTCTCACGTCGCGGATTGGTAACCACAACACTGCCAAAAAAACTGCCGATCACTTCGGCTTGCAAACGCTCAGCGCGCCCGGCGTGATCACCCATTTGCAGATATCGCTATGGCGTGTGCACACTGCCTGGGTTCTATAGGTGCTGCATGGGGAAGACATTTTGGTGGGCTTAGGCTTCAGCTTTAGCGCCGGCGCCTCGCGTTCGGGCAGCGTCCAGGGATTCACGTTCAGTTCGCCCAGCTCCAGTGACATCCAGCATTTATTCCCTTTCATGATGCCGTACAGCCACAGTGCATCCTTGCTGCGCCCTTCCACCGGGATCACATCGCCGATACGCCCGGCGGTGACCACCTCGTAATCGGTCGAAGGCCCCTGGCGGCAGTTGATATTGTGGTTGAGGGTGAACTCAGGGCTGCCGCTTTTAAGCTCAAAGGCACACAGGCCTGATTGCGCCGGTGCGCTGGCATCCGAACCCTGCCAGAAGGTCTGCACCTGCCACTTGCCGCTTTTTTCGGGCAGGTAAGTCAACTGATAGCTGCCATCTTCGCGCAGCGATGCGTTCTGGATAACAGCATCACCCTGCGGGTTAGTGAACTCCAGCGCTACAACCCCGCCTTCGGCTGCGGGCGTCAGTTTGCCGCTGACGGTTACACGGCTGTTAGGCTCCAGCGGATCTGTCGGGGTCTGGCAGGTCAGCTGGGAGGGCGTCACAACGCAGGTCTGGAGAGTAAAACCGTCGACCGGCACAAAATAATCATCGTTCATGGTCTGCAGTTCCACCAGCATCTCCTCACAGTCGCCAGGCTCTGCATTGGCCGTCGGCAGGCTGGCCATGCGTAATTCAGTCTGCGTTTCCGGAATCTGCATCACCTCGAACGCCTTGAAGTTTGTCACCCAGTCTTTCTTGGCTATGGCGCTGATAACCTTACGCTCGAAGCGAAATGGTTTGTAATCCAGACAATTCATCTCGGTCTGAACGATCACCGAATCCGGGCCGAGTTCAAAGTTATCCAGAATAGTGTCAATATCCAGCTCTCCCAGCACATCGGCTATGATATATTGAGCCGCGTAAGTTTCGCCGGCAGAATTGTTATCATGTGTGATCTCCCCCACGTAATCACGGATGACCACCTCCACCTGGGCAGAAGCGTGAATGGTGGGGGTATAGGGCACCGAAGCCAGGTAGATCTCATCCTTTGCCAGGTGGTCGATCTCCACGCTGGCAATCAGCTCAGGATTGTTCAACCGGGGACCCTGGCAGCTGATGGGGGGCATGGTGATGATGATCGGCTGGGTAACATATACATCCGCGATCACATTTTCTGCGTCGCTGATGCCCTCGTTGCGCACCAGGAACTTAATGCGGTTCTCATGGTTAACCCAAAATGGATCACCATAGCCGACCGGAACACTATGACCGCCTTCGTATGAAAAACCCGTCCCCTGGGGATACTTATCCCAGCCATTCTGCTGGCTGTCGATCCAGATATCCCTGGATTTATATTCAACATAACCCGCGCCAGAGGGTTCTTCATAGCCGCGCTTGATGGCAGGATCAGGTGCACTGACCTTGCCAAGCTCCGCTTTAACCGTGCAGTTATCATACGTATCTTTTGAAAGATACGTAATGGTGATGCCCTCATAATCATCCACGAAAACCTCACCAGGCGCCAGGGCAGCATCAGCATCATCGCCAGCAGCTCCGGTGAACACGATCCAGGCCGCGTATTCAAAACCTGAAGCGGTATTGACCCAGGTGATGACCACGCCCTCCTCGGGGATCTTGCTGTCATAGCTGCTCTGCGAGCGGCATTCGACGTAATATCCTAAAAAATGTTTGCCGTTCATGGTCGCGATCGGTATGCGCAGCACGTTATTGCCCGGCCTGACCATGGGCGTCAGGGTTGTGGTGATCTCGCAGGACCCGCTACTGCAGGGCATGTCGGTCACCTGTGGCACCCAGCCGGCATACACTTTGGACCAGCCGCCGTAATGCACCAGCACCGGGCTGTTGCCCACTATATCATAGGGGCCCATGGTGACATGCTGCAGGGTCAGAGTGTGGCCCAGTTCATGGCCGAGCACCGCAAAAAAACTGTCATCATTGCTGTTCTCACTGGAGAGGACCAGGGAGTCGTAAGGGTACTGGCCCCAAGCAATACCATACAGCATTTGAATATTGTTCACCACCAGCAGCATGTCATAATTATCGATCGCGCTGCCAGCCACTGCATAGGCCAGGGCATAGGCATCCTGCCCCATTAATGCCTCCGCGTCGGGTGTGTCGTCGCCGTTGGGATTGTTGTACTGTTCCATACTGTGCGGTGCATCGAACCAGCCGTCATAACTGTCGGGATTAAGTACAGTTTCAAAAGTCACTGTAGCGTTGCCGTATGTCGCTTCATTAATAAAACTGGACATGGTGTTGTTGAGCATGGACACATAAGTTGACGCCAGATGGCGCGGCTCATGCACTGCATCAACGTGGTCCTGACCGAAATCTGGCAGGCAAGCCTCGGGGGTAGAACAAAACGGTGCAGAAAGCTTCAGAAAGACAACCAGGACTTTAATATTCTTCGGTACGGCAGGCGGCAGCACAACAAAACCGGAGCACAGCAGCATCATCAGCAGGGTGTGGAATGACTTCACTGCAAACTTGCGAATAGCCATCTTTCCTCCTTTTTCAACCCTATCCTTTTACAGCCCGGCAGGGCGTTGATTTGGAGGACAATGCAGTTTCCCGGACGGGCTCTTTTATACGGCAATGAAATCTTGTTCCAGCATAGCACAAAACCAACGATATTCCAACAATCTCCTGACCGCCCGCAGAATACTGTAGGTGAGCAAACTCGCTGTGGGCACACCATGCTCTGCTCCAGCAGAGCGTGGAGAGATGTTTCGGTCGCTGCGCTCCCTTAACATGACAGCTGATGGAAGGTGGGCTTTAGTGCACCGTTTTAAATTGTGCGGTTGCCGCGAAAAAGGCAGCGTACGTGACAACCGGCTGATGTTTCGGTCGCTGCTCTTGCTCAACATGACAGCTGATGGAGGGTGAGCTTTTGTACACCGTTTTATATTGCGCGGTTGCCGCGAAAAAGGCAGCGTGCGTGACAACCGGCTGATGTTTCGGTCGCTGCGCTCGCTCAACATGACAATATGACACGGCAAGTTACACCCTGCAAGATCGGCAGCCATCGTTCAGGTCACAGCTTAAGGTTTCTGGCGGATGCGGAACCAATACTCGAACCAGCCGCCCGGCCCGTAAGCGCGGGCTTTGCGTACCTGCCCATCCCAGAAATAATACTGGTAATCCACACGCATTTCGCCCAGATACTGCGAATGGCGCGCCAGATCTTCCGGATTGCCCCAGCAGTTCAGATACAGGGAGACATAGCTGGTCTGCGGTATAGTGCGCTGGGGAAGCATTCCCAAACTATCGTTGTCATGTGACACAGCCGGCATGTAGTACCAATCTGGAATGCGAACATAATCATCAACATTATTGGTCCATCCGTAGCAGTAAACGCCATTCCAGATTGGGTCGGATCGAAAAGCAACGACTTCCACCCACAATAAGGATCTTTCAGCGGGATTCTGACAAGAGCCGTAAATATCCGTGCAGGGATCGCTCTCATCGGGAATGCCGTCCGAATCCACATCATCAGGTATCCCGTCTCCATTGGCATCGCCGCCCAGCGGGCAGCCGTTGGTCAGCGGGCGTCCGATCCAGTCATCGCAGTTATCCTCCTCATCCAGCACGCCGTCGCCATCCCAGTCATCCGGATACATGCCCGATCCTCCCCCGCCGTGTCCGTCTGAGGCAGGGTCTGTCAGCATGGCTGATAACGGCTGCCTTTCCGCTGTGAACATGCGGAATGGCAGAATGCTGAACTGGCGCTCATATGCAAATGATGGGAACGCAGACAGCGGACAGCCTCCGCTGGCAGCCGAACCGGGCAGATCGGGGCAGTGGTCATCCGCATTCGTCAGCCCGTCGCCATCGCGATCATCCGGCAGGAGGCAGCCAGCCGCTTCCAGCAGGCCGGGTTCCTCCGGGCAGTGGTCCAGCGCATCCGGAATGCCATCCAGGTCAGCGTCACTGGCTGCCTCTTCCGCCGGGCAGCCGCCAGACGGGCCGGCTTCCTCCGGGCAATCATCATCGGCATCTGAAAAACCGTCACCATCGCTATCTTCCGCTAATGGGCAGCCGCCTAATGCAGAGGAACCGGGGGAATCGGCGCAGACATCGGATCCATCCGGCACCCCATCGCCATCCGTATCACCGCCGGCAGGCAGCGGGCAGCCGCCAGAGGCGCGCGGGCCGTATTCAGCCGGGCAGTCATCCAGAAAATCGGGCAGTTCATCGCCGTCAGCGTTACGCGACCAGGCGGATAAGGAGCAGCCCTCCCAATCCGGCCTCCCGCTTTCCTCCGGGCAGCGGTCAAGCATATCAAAAATGCCGTCCGCATCCGCATCCGCTGCACGGTCCAGCGGGCAGCCTGCGGTTTCCGCAGGGCCGGCGGCATCCGGGCAGGTATCGCTTTCACCTGCCAGGCCATCCAAATCCTCATCGCCGGGCAGGGCGCAGCCGCGGCTGGCCTCAGGTCCGGGTTCAGACGGGCATTCATCGCGCGCGTCCGGCAGACCATCTGCGTCAACATCCGCACCGCTGAGCACAGGCACAGCCAGCGAGGTCATGCCCATGGCACCGTTGCGTGCATAGGCCAAAAAGGAAAGCGTATAGGTACCCTCACGCTCCGGCAGCCATTGCCAGTCAGCATTGAGCACTTCGCCCTCCCCTTCAATATGGCCGGCCAGAATGCCGTCCAGGTACCATTCCAGGGCGGTAACGCCCTGCCCGTTGGCAGTGGCCAGCACGCGCAGCGGGGCGGGCAGGCCTTTGATGACCGGCTGGTCAGCTTCAGGCAGCAAGACTTCAATGCCCGGCATGGCCGCCGTATACAGTTTCATCTTAATAAAACGGTAGCCCAAAAACAGGCCGACCGCCAGCAGCGGTATCAGGATGATCAAAGTGACCACAACGGCCGGTTGGATGCGTCTTTTCTCTTCAGACATGATCTGATCCCTCACTCTCTTTAGAACAGACAATAGTCCGTTTCAAATGACATCTGGGCGCTCTGGCTCTGGTTGCCGGCGGCATCCCAGGCTTTGACCAGAACGTCCACCCGACCGGGTGTGTAGGCGGCCAGGCTGGATATGAAATCAGCATTGGCCAGCGTGGCGCTGTAGTTGCCGCCGCTGCCTGATGACATTGGCTTCACGCGCCAGGCGCCGCTGGCGCTGTCAGTGCGCGCCCGATAATGCAGTTCCACGCGGGCAACGCCGCCAGTGTCCTGGACCTTGATCTTGAGAGTGATGCTGTCATCCCCGCAGGCGGCATTATCGAAGACCCTGGCGGTGGAAAGCTGCAATACGCCGAGCACCGGTCCGCTGGTATCAGCCGGCGGAGGAGCCGGCGCTTCAGGTTCATCGGGCGGCCGGGACGTCGGTTCAGGCGGGGCGGATGGAGCGGACACGCTGATGCTGATGGCACTTTCCGCCTGGCCGGCAGTAGAACTGCCGTGCAGTGTATAGGTGGTATCCGCGGCGGGACAGATTTGCCGGCTGCCGTTAAAGGCTACCGCTTCGCCATTCAGCAGCAGCTGCTCCACGCGCTGCGCATCCCAGCGCAGGGTGGTGCAGGCGCCGGAAGTCAGCGCATACTGGTCAGCCCACAGGTCCACCCAGGGCGCCTGGGAAGGTGCAGCAGCCGGCGCGGTGGGCAGCGGCGTCGGCCGGGGGCCTTCACCTCCACGCCCTTCTTCAGGTATTTCGGTGATGGTAAGATGGATGGTGTGCGTGGTTCCCGATTCCATATCGTTAATACGGTAACCCGTAAAGGAATAACCCAACAGACGGTAACGACCCACATCGGGCGGCGTCCAGAAGATCTCTGACTGGTAGATGCCGGGGGTGATTTCGACAACCTCGCCTTCCAGGACCTGATGGTAAGCGGGATCGTTGGGCACTTTTACGATATCCACCAGAATGCGGCTGACGTTAAAATTGGCATGCAGGGTCAGCGCGATGGGCAGATCTTCCACCCATTCACTTTCGCTCAAGGGTTTATCAATAAAGGCATGCCTGCCGGAACCATATGGTATTCCCTCCGTGTGCAGGCAGCCGCTCAGCGCCAGTCCGGCGATCAAACCAAGGCACAGGATGCGCAAACATTTTCTCATTACTGCCTCCTCTTTTAAACAAAAATGCACCTGTAATTCCATCAGGTGCATAAAATGATCTGCCGAACTGCCAGCCAATATGACGGCTCGGGGTATTTATTTAAGCCATGCAAATGTAAAAAAAGCGGAGCGATCATCATTATTCAGCATACAAGTTTTCAATCCCTGATATTAAGTATAAAACGTTATCAGACGAAATACAATCGGTTTTAAATGAAGAATGGCCGACGGCAATCTGGGTTTCAGGGAAGGTTGACTCTCTGATCCATTTGAAACGCACAGGCCAGCGGCGGATATATAATTAAAGCGGATCAAGGAGGATCAGCCATGAAAAATGATCCGTCAAAACTACTGATCGCAGCGGCAGCCGCGCTGCTGGTAATGGCCTGCGGATTCTCTTTTGACATTGGCTCTGACAAAACGCCGACAGACGTCCCCGCCGCAGTCGCTGTGGTTACCGCAACCACGCAGAAGTATTACCCGACGCCCAGCAAAGTTCCCGAGCCCCTGCCGCCGGGTTGGACGCTTTACCGTAATGAGAGCCAGGGTTTTGAGATCGCCTATCCAATAAGCTATACTCCGCTGGACGACGCCGAGAACCTGTACGGCTGGCCGAAGGGCGTGCTGCTGCTCTATAACCAGGGGCAATCCTACGATATCGTGGTGCAGGCCTGGGACAGTTTGTCTGAGATGCAGAATACGCTGGGAAGCGACCTGGCGCGGGTGGAGATCTACCCCGGCGGCGAACGCATCTTCACGATCATGGATATCACCGGCGAACCCGACAATCCCGCGGTTATCGCGACCTTTCGGGTGCTTGAGTAAGGTCGGTTGTTTTATTAGGCACGTTTCATGTAATGATGTCACTGCGAGCCCATCGGTTGGGCAAAGCAGTCTGTTTCGAATGATAGTCAGTACCCTCCGAGATGTTTTCTAGAAGAAAACTCTCTGCGGGTACATCACGCTACGCTCTGTGCCATGGCCTCCTCGCTCTGCTCCAGCAGAGCGTTTCAGGATTGCTTCGGCTTGCATCTGCAAGCGACTGTACCCTCCACGCTGGTGCCCCGATGGCACCGCGTATCGGGTATCCCCGCTCCCTGCGCATGCAGGGAGCTTCGGACAATGACTTATTAATTGGGAACCGTGTGACAACTGGCAGATGTTTCGGTCGCTGCGCTCCCTCAACATGACAGCCGGGTATTGCAGGCTGTCATTATTCATGTCACAGCGAGTTGCCGTTGGGCGAAGCAGTCTGTATCGAATGTGAGGTTATACCCTCCACGCTGGCAGGCTTCCCCTGCGCGTTGTTTGCACTCCCTGAAACGCTGGCGGCATGACGCCGCCGCATTTCATGGATCTCCGCGTTCTGCACCTGCAGAACGCTCTGATGTAGCAAACACGCTTGGGAACACCACGCTGCGCTCTGTGCCATGGCCTGCGTTTTCTGCTCTTGCAGAAAACTTCGGTGTTGGTGCCGCGTTTCGGGTATCCCCACACTCTGCTCTGGCAGGCGGCTGTACCCTCCACGCTGGTGCCCCGATGGCACCGCGTTTCGGGCACCTCCGCGCTCTGCTCCGGCAGGCGGCTGTACCCTCCACGCTGGCACCCGGATGGTGCCGCGTTTCGGGTATCTCCACGCTCTGCTCTAGCAGAGCGTTACGAGATGTTTCGGTCGCTGCGCTCCCTCAACATGACAGTTGAGTGTAGCAGGCAAGTAAAAATCCGCCCCTCCCACCCCTGCCTATGCTGTGTACCATTATCAACACAATGGCAAAAAAAAATTGAAAAAAAAAAGTTCTTTTGTATACTTGGGTAGTATCTTTTAAACAACCAGCAGAATCGAAGCATTGATTCAACACTATGATGCGGGCGCTTGATCTGGCCAAATGTCTGTGACAGACATCAGGGAGCCAATAGCGAAACCGGACGATTTGCTGTTTTTAAATTAAAAAAGCACGGGATCAACAGCCATTAAGGGGGATAACCCAAATGAGGATGGCTCTAAAAAAAATAATGAAGGGAGATCAGTATGTAATATTTTCGAGTGTTTCTAATTAAAAAAACTTACTGGAGGATGCAATGTTAATCACTATAAAAAAGAAACACTGGCTGCTGGCGCTGAGCGCAGCAATGCTGGCAGCGCTGCTGGCGGCCACGACGGCCTTTGCCGAGGGCGAAGAACCACCCGCGGCACCCGCAGCGGAAGAAACAACAAGCGAGGCGCCCGACGCGCCTGCAGCACCCGCACCGGCGGAAAGCGAACCGGCACCGCAGGCAGAACCTGCACCGCCTGCTGAAGAGCCAGCCGCGGAGCCTGCAGCGGAAGCGCCGGAACCTGCAGCGCCGATCGAAGAACCAGCGGCAGAGCAGCCGGCAGCAGAAGCTGAGACGCCACCTGCGGACGAAAACTCGCCGCAAGCAGAGCCTGAAGCTGAGGCGGCGGAGGAGGCTGCGCCTGAAGAACCGACGGCAGAGGAGGCTGCGCATGAAGAACCGGCGGCGGAAGAACTGCCTGCCGAAACAGGTGCAATAGATACTGCCCCGGAGGCAGAAGCGCCGGCAGCGGAAGTGCTGGCCGAAATAGCGGCTGAAGCAGCTGAGAACGGTGTGGCGCTGGCGGACGGCAGCGGCGAGGAACTGACACTAACGGAAACCAGTTCTGCCGAGCTGATAAGCAGCGGCGACCCGTATTACAAGATCGGCCTGAACCAGTACAGCTTTTACGCGGGTGAAGGCGCCTGCGTTGGTGACACCTCATATTACTGTGAGGATGGACTGGGCTGGGATGTTGTGATCCAGGCTGCGCTGAACCATATGGCCAACACCGGCCTGCCCAGCGACCGCAAGTTGTACGTGCAGGCGGGCACTTATGGCGGCTTCACGATCAATGCCTTCAACGACGATTACCTGGCACTGCTAAGCGGGGTGATCGGGGAAAGTGGCTCGGGTAGCACTTTTATTACCAGCGACGTTAACATCCAGGGCACGACCGGCGGGTTCACACTAAGCGGTTTCACGCTTAACACCGGCGGCAAAATCCTGTTCGATAATAACAAGGGCTCACTCAAGATAGAGGATGTGACAGTGACCGACAGTAGCGCGGATAATGATTACGGGCTGAAAGTCGATAATCATGCCGGCGCAGTGACCCTGGAAAGCGTGAATGTCAGCGGCAGCAAAAGAAGCGGCGCCACAATCAATAACAACCCGGGCAGCTACCCGGTGACCATCAAGAATTCGGCGTTCAACGGAAACGGCTGGGACTACTACGTTTATACCCATTACTTTGGGCTGATCATCCAGTCCAATGGCAGCATCAGCATCGAGGGCGTTTCAGCCAGCAATAACAACGGCACCGGCATTTGGTTAGAAGATTCTTCCAGCAGCTCGAAAGGGCGCAGCCTGAAGAACGTGGTGCTGTATGAAAACAACCACTATTCATACAACCCTAGTCAATATGGCTACGGGTTATATATCAAAACCAACGGCACGGCCAGCACCACACTGGAGCAGGTGTACGCCCTGAACAACGATTGGGGCATGAAAATCGAAGGCGGCAGCCTGAACGCCAAGTATATCGAAGTCAGCAACAATGACTTTGGCAACGGGCTACATTTTTCCAGCACGACAGGCAGCTCCAAGATCGAGTACAGCCAATTCCTTGGAAATTTCGGTGATAACCTGTACATCAAGAACAAAGGCGCCATTACCCTGAACAGCATCCAGTCCAACGAAAGCCAACATGGCCACGGGGCGTACCTGGACAACTACTTAGGCGGCAGCGGGGCGGGCAATGTGACCATCACCAGCCCGGCCAGCGGCGGCTGGCAGCAGGCCAACAACTTCAATACCAACTTTTACGGCGGCGTAAGCATACAGTCACGAGGCAGCGTGCTGATCAGCAACTTTGACATTTACGAAAACGGCGGCAGCGGGCTGGATGTGGACAATACCGGCGGCAGCGGCAGCGTGACGGTCAACGCCACGATCAAGAACTGGCAGAACACCTGCAACGCAAACGGTTTGGTAATACCCGATGAGGGCGGTGTGACCATCAGCTCAAAAGGCACGGTCAAACTGGGCTACCTTGATGCCGACGATAACAGATACACCGGTATCGACATTAGAACCGAGGGCGGCATCGAACTGCTCAACGTCTCCTCAGCCAACAACTCTTTTACAGGCGCATATCTCGATAACCAAAACGCGGCCACGGCGAAAACCGTCAAGCTGACCAACAGCTCTTTTGACCACAACCAGGGCGCTGGAATTGAAGTAATCAGCAAAGGCGGCATTGAACTGCTCAACGTATATGCAACCAACAACTCTGGCAAGGGCGCATTTCTCGATAACCAAAACGCGACCACGGCGAATACTGTAAAGCTAACCAACAGCTCTTTTGACCACAACCAGAGCACTGGAATTGAAGTAATCAGCAAAGGCGGCATCGAACTGCTCAACGTCTCCTCAGCCAACAACCTTTTCAAAGGCGCATATCTCGATAACCAAGGCGCAGCCACGGCGAAAACCGTCAAGCTGACCAACAGCTCTTTTAACCACAACCAGGGCAATGGAATTGAAGTATATAGCAAAGGCGGTATCACTGCCTACGGCCTGGCGGCTAGCGGCAACTCGCTGCGCGAAACGAGTATTTATAATGTGGAGGAAGACTATCATGATCTGCTGGGCGAAAGCTGGGTGGAAGACAGGTACACCTTCGACCACGGGGAGGGTGGTCCAATCAACCTGTATCTGAAAAGCAACGATTTTGATCCTTACCTGGAACTGTATGACAGCGACGGCAACCTGGAAGCCAGCGGTTATGCCAACTGGGTTAACGGAGCCAAGATCGAGGGACTTTCAATGCTGCCCGCCGGCAAATATACCGTGGTCGTCAAGTCTTATGAATCTTCGGGCTTTGGCGAATACTGGTTCTCCTTCGGTAATGAAACCATGAGCGAAGATGTACAACAAATTAAAGGTGCCATTCTGGACAACAGCAGCGGGCGGGGTGCGGCAGTAGCCATCTATAAACCCAAGGACCTCAACCGGCTGTGGGGTAACACCTTCAGTTACAACACATGGATGGGAATCGAGATCATTTCCAACGGCAGCATCCTGCTCGAATCAGTCAGCGCTGACGGCAACTTCTTAAACGGCGTAAGGCTGGATAACACCGCTTCGACTGCCGCGGTGACGGTGAGCAACACGCGCACGGACGGTTTTTCAAGCAGCTTCAGCGACAACGGCGGTTATGGTGTCCAAATTGATACGAAAGGCAATGTGACGCTGAAGAACATCAGCGCCAATAGAAACCGTGACTGGGGCATGGCGATCGACAACTGCCAGGCAGACTCCGGCGGCAAATGCACCGGTATCGGAGGGGTCAAGGTGCAGGCCCTCAAAGATATCGACAACAGCTTCTGTATGAACGGCGAGAACGGGCTGAAGATCGAATCCGGGGGCGCGGTGGCATTGACCAATATTTACGCGGGAGAAAACGTTGGAAAAGGCCTGTGGGTGAACAACGCATTTGAAGAAGCAAGCGGAGCGGTGAGCCTGACCTCACTGGGCACGGATTGGTATAACGAGTTCAGTTATAACCACAACAACGGCCTGGTGATCACCAGCAACGGCAGCATCCTGCTGAGCCGCCTTTCAGTTCATGCAAACCAGCTGCAAAGCGGAGCGATCCTGGACAACAGCGGCAGCGGTACGTCGGCAGGAGTCAGCATCACAAGCGGCTGGTTCAGCTATAACCAAGCATACGGCCTTAAGGTGAATACCCTGGGCGCCATACTGTGGCAGTACGGCGGAGCCGATAGCAACGGCCAGGCCGGCGCCCTGCTTGACAATAAAGACGGCAGCAAAGGCATCACGGTCAAGGGCAGCAAGAACAACATCATGAGTTTTATCAGCAACTACAGTGACTACGGGGAAGAGCAAGGCGGCCTGGAAGCGCTAAGCAGCGGCAAGATCACACTGGCTTACGCCTACGCGGAAGGCAACAACGGCCACGGCTTGCTGCTGAATAATGACACTTCAACCAGCAAACAGATGATCGACATCAGCGCGGTGGAGGTATATGACAATTCCATCCACGGCCTGTATGCCAATTCCAGGGGCGCCATCAGCCTGAAGGGCATCAGTGCTTGGGAAAACAACGACTACGGCGCGTATCTGTTCAATGACTATGAGAACAGCAGCGGCGCGGTGACCGTGACCACCACAACCGGCTGGAGCGATAACGGCCTGTGGAAGAATGGAGACAGCGGGCTGAAAATTGAATCGAGGGGCAGCGTCAGCCTGACGAACATCGACGCCTGGGATAACGGCGGAGACGGCGTAGCCGTGCAGAACACCAATGGCACGGGAACGGTCACTTACAAATCCAGCGGACATGAGTACTCGATGAGCGATAACGACGGCTATGGCTTGTATATCAACACCCACGGCAAAGTGACCGTCAGCAACCAGTACGGGCTGAACGCCCACCGCAATACGGGCGTTGCGGGGGTATTTATTGACAACTCGTACGCGCCGGCAGGCAGCATGGTCAGCATCAGCAAGGTGTTCGCCAGTGGCAACTCTTTCGGAAACGGCATCAGCGTTCTCGCGCAGGGCAACATCAGCGCCACATCCCTGACAGCTAACGATAACGGCAAGAATCCCGTGTCCGAAATTAAGGGCGGCGCCAAGCTTGTTTCGGCAGGCGGTTCTGTAACACTGAGCGGCAGCAACTACTTCAATGACAACTCAGGAATAGGACTGCACATCGGGGCCAAGCTTGCCGTCAGTGTCTCGAATATAAGCTCTCAGCGAAACCAAGAAGAAGGCGTTACCGTGGAGAGCAGCGACGATGGCAACATCACGGTGACCAATGTCCTGTCGACGAACAACGGCAACAGCGGGCTTTACCTGCAGTCCGACGGCAATTTCAACCTGAACAAGGTAGTGTCTTTCTTAAATGGCCAAAA
>CAZBNE010000039.1:0-18786 GCA_964493155.1 uncultured Pelolinea sp. | reverse complement strand
GGAGAGAGTGTTTAATCTCTCTCCCCGAAGGGGAGAGGTTAGGTGAGGGGGAGTTCACATATCGGCCGAAAGGTCAAAGTCCTTTGCACCGGCAAAGGACGGAGATACCCTAATCTCAATGGTTTCAAGCCATTGAAGATTAGGGTATGGCTATTGGTTTAAAGGTTTTTCGGTGCAACGGCGTGGCCCCCAGCGCCTTGAGCGCCGCCCGGTGCTGCGCGGTACCGTAGCCCTTGTGGCGGGCAAAGCCGTAGCCCGGGGTGAGCGCGTCCTGCGCAACCATAAAGGCGTCGCGCGCGGTCTTGGCCAGCACCGAAGCGGACGCGATGCTCAGCGACAGGCGGTCGCCCTTGGGCAGCGAGAGCTGCGGGCAGGCGCAGTCATGCAGGGAAATGTAGTCGATCAGCAGGTGGCTGGGGGGATAGACCAGCTCGTCGATGGCGCGCTGCATGGCCAGGCGGGTGGCGGGCAGGATGCCCAGCTGGTCGATCTCGCTTTCAGAGGCTGAGCCCACCGCCCAGGCGATGGAGACCGACTTGATGCAGCCCTCGTAGCGCCCGCGCTGGCGGGCGGTCATTTGCTTGGAATCGCGCACGCCGTCCAGCACCTCGTAAACGCGCTCATCATTGGGCAATACCACCGCGGCGGCGTATACCGGTCCGGCCCAGGCGCCGCGCCCGGCTTCGTCCAGGCCGGCAACGATGCTGAAACCTTCTGCCAGCAGACGCTTTTCATAAACCAGGTTGGGTTTGAGCGGAAGCTCGAGCGGAGTGTGGATTTTCATAGGCGCTTTTTCTTATAGATGCCCCTGATCGTATTCAGGCGGATGCGCAGCAGGTCCAGGCCCATCTGCAGCGAGTCGCGCAGCACCTTGACGCGCGAGCGCGGGTAGTAGCGCCAGGGGATGGGCACTTCGCTGATGGCGTAGCCTATTTTACGGGCAATGAAGAGCGCCTCGACATCAAAGGTCCAGCCGTGGATGGTGACCAGCGGGAAGATATCTTCGGCAGCGTCGGCACGGAAACATTTGAAGCCGCACTGGGTGTCCTGCAGGCCGGGGAGGAGCAGCAGGCGCACCAGGCTATTAAAGGCGCGCCCGATCAAGTGGCGGTATTGGGGTTCGTCATAGCGCACCGCACCGGGCGCCTCGCGCGAGGCAATGGCGATGGGTGTGTCGGGCAGGGCTGGCGGCAGAAAGCGCGTGACCTCTTCTATGGGCATCGAGAGGTCCGCGTCGCAGATGAAGCGGAATTCACCGCGCGCGGCCAACATGCCCTGGCGCACCGCCCAGCCTTTGCCGGGAGTGTGCTCATGCAGCAGCGTGAGGTTGGGGATGTGCTTTTTCAGACCGTCCACAAGTGCGTAGGTATCATCGCTGCTGCCGTTTTCAACCACAATGATCTCGGCGCTGAAGGTTTGTTTGGAAAGAAAAGCGTGGATCTGGGCCAGCGAGGCGGGCAGGCGCTCGGCTTCGTTGTAAGCCGGGATGATGAGCGAGAGCAAAGGATTGGATGTTGATGGCATTGGTTAAGTAATTGTATCAATTAATGGATTTAAAACCACAGTATCTCCTGCGGGGACACCACGCTGCGCTCTGTGCAAGCCTTCGGTAAACACACATTGATGTAGATGAAATGAGGATGAGTACAGGTTGTTAACCACAGATGAAGAAATGATGAACACAGATATTTAAGTTGTGACAGTGGGGACACGGCAGGCCATAGCTTCAGAGGTTTTTGTCATTGCGAGAGAAGCGAGTGCAAAGCCTACCCGCAGGGTAAGCGATCTCGCTCATAAGATACAGATTGCTTCACTCGCTGCGCGAGTTCGCAATGACAGTACAATTTTGGTCGGGGTGGGCGGACTTGCGACCGAATGGGAGTGCCGGCCTCAGGTGAAGAACATTCGATTCCCACGACATCAGATGGGATGAACCCACCTGTGTCCTGGGATCTCCACCCAATGCTCTGGCATCGGGCTGCGAAGGTCGGGGTGGGCGGACTTGAACCGCCGGCCTCTGCGTCCCAAACGCAGCGCGCTGGCCAACTGCGCTACACCCCGGCGATTAGAGTATAATCGCTGCATGCCCAACCCGTCAAGGAAGGGGCATTTTATTAAACCAGGGTTCTAACCATGCCAAATAAGCGCATCATCTTAAAATTACGGTCGGCTGCACTCCTGCTGGCCTTGCTGTTTCTGCTGACAGCCTGTTCCGCTGCGGACAGCCAGCCTGCCTGCCCCACACCTGCTGCACCAACTGCTGAACCGCTCCCGCCTACCGCGGTGGCGCCCACACCCACGCCCGCGCCAGCCGGCTGCACACAGCCCGGCGAGGTCAGGCGCCTGCAGATGCCATCGGCGCTGTTGAACCTGCAGATGTATGTGAATGTGTACCTGCCGCCCTGCTACGACGCGGCGCTGGCAGGCGGTTACCCGGCTGCCTACCTGCTGCACGGGCAGAACTTTGACGATCTGATGTGGACCAACCTGGGCGCGGCTGAGCTGGCAGACGAGCTGATCCTTTCCGGCGAAGCGCAGCCCTTCATCATGATCATGCCCAACGAGGAGTTCTTCTATCGCCCGGTGCGCGGCAACCTGTTCCCCGACGCGATCACCACTGAAGTGATCCCCTGGGCGGAAGCGGAATTCAATATCTGTGCCGCACGCGAGTGTCGGGCGATCGGCGGCATCTCGCGCGGGGCGGCCTGGGCAATGCGCCTCGGGCTGACCAACCCGCAGCTCTTCAGCGCCATCGGCATCCACAGCCTGCCATCTTTTCTGGGGGGCGAAGGCCAGGTGGCGGAATGGGTGGCTGCGCTGCCCAAAGACCTTCTGCCGCGGCTCACGATGGATTCCGGGCGCTTTGACACCGAGATCAAGTCCGCCATACCGGTGGAAGCGGTGTTCAACCAGCTGGGCCTGCCGCATGACTGGCATCTGAATGAAGGCCGGCATGATGAGGACTACTGGCAGGCGCACATCGCGGAGTACGTGCGCTGGTACGCGGGATTGTGGACCAAAGCGGAATAAAAACCGCGCTTGTTATAATTACCCCATGAGCCTGACCTTGAAGGAAGTTGAACATATCGCCCTGCTGGCGCGGCTGGAACTGACCGATGAAGAAAAGCAGCGCTACCAGCAGCAGCTTTCGCACATTCTCGAATATGTCGCCCAGCTACAGAAGCTGGATACCAGCCAAAGCGAACCTGCCCGCGGCGCAGTACCCATTGGTGCACGCCTGCGTGCGGATGAACCCAGGCCGGGCCTGAGCGCCGAACAGGTGCTGGAAAACGCGCCTTCCGCCAAAAAAAGCCAGTTCCGCGTGCCCCCGGTGATGGAATAAGGGCATGGCTGAACTCAGCGATCTGACCGTAAAGGAATGCCTGCAAGCCCTTAACCAGGGGCAGGCATCCAGCGTAGAAGTGACGCGCGCCTACCTGAAGCGCATCGAAGTGCTTGAACCGAAACTGCACGCCTTTATCACGCTGATTCCTGAAAAAGCCCTGCAGGCAGCCAAAACTGCCGATGAAAAAAGGGCGCGGCTGGCAAAAAGCGGCGGGGAGATCCCGGCGCTGCTGGGTCTGCCGCTGGCGGTCAAGGATGTGCTGTGCCTGGCGGGTACGCGCGCCACCTGCGGCTCAAAGATACTGGAAAATTTTGTGCCGCCTTTCAACGCCAGCGCGGTGCAGAAACTGCTGGACGCGGGTGTTGTACCGCTGGGTAAAACCAACACAGATGAATTCGCCATGGGCTCCTCCACCGAGCATTCTGCTTACGGCGTCACCCATAATCCGTGGGATTTGACGCGCGTACCGGGCGGCTCGAGCGGCGGTTCGGCGGCGGCTGTGGCGGCCAGGCTGTCACCCGCAGCGCTGGGCACCGACACAGGCGGCAGTGTCAGACAGCCGGCCTCTTTCTGCGGCGTAACCGGCATCAAACCTACATACGGGCGGGTGTCGCGCTACGGGCTGATCGCTTATGGCTCATCGCTGGATTCAGTGGGCGTGCTGGCGCGCAGTGCAGAAGACGCAGAGATCATCTTGCGCCTGATGGCCGGATTTGACGAACGTGACGCCACCTCCAGCGACGCGCCTGTGCCGGACGCAGTTTGCGCTGGTCACGTTTCCATCAAAGGCCTGCGCATCGGCGTGCCAAAAGAATATTTCATCTCCGGCATCCAGCCGGAAGTGGAAAATGCGGTGCGCGAAGCGGTCAAAGTGTATGAAGAGCTCGGCGCGGAGATCGCAGAGATATCGCTGCCGCATACCGAATACGCGCTGCCGGTATATTACCTGATCGCCCCGGCAGAGGCCTCAGCCAACCTGGCGCGCTACGATGGCGTGCGTTTCGGGCTGCGCATGGAAGACGGCGGCATGCTGGATATGTTCACGCGATCGCGCGGGCGGGGCTTTGGAGCTGAGGTCAAGCGGCGCATCATGCTGGGCACTTACGCGCTCTCAGCCGGCTATTATGACGCCTACTATGGGCAGGCGCAGAAGGTGCGCACCCTGATCCGGGCGGATTTCGACAAGGCCTTTGCTTCAGTGGATGCGATCGCCGCGCCCGTGGCGCCTACCACCGCCTTCAAGATCGGCGGTCACGGCGATGACCCGCTGGCCATGTACCTTGAAGATGTCTTCAGCCTGCCGGCTAACCTGGCGGGTGTGCCGGGGCTGGCTTTTCCGGTGGGATTCGACGGGCAGGATCTGCCGATCGGCATGCAGCTGATGGGCAGGCATTTTGAAGAAGCGACCCTCTTGCGATTGGCGCACACTTTTCAGCAGGCGACCGGCTGGCACAAGCGCGCACCTGTGCTTTAAATCACTTCGACGGGTTATAATAAAAGCATGCTGCGCAAGATCGCTTTAGTTCTGTTCGCGCTTTTGCTGGCAGGCTGTGCTGCGAACATGCCCGGGTTTGAAGAAAAACTGGCAGAGCAGACCGCGGTGGCTTTCTTTAAATCCCTTTCTTCAGGGCGATACGCTGAAGCTGAAAAGCTGTATGCCGGCCATTATGAACCGCTGGTCTCTCTGAGCACTACAGCTGCCCCGGACGATCATGCCGGGCTGTGGAAGAACGCCTGCGAGCTCAGCGGGCTGCAGTGCCTGCCCATTGATCGCATCATTTCTACCGAGCGCTATGAGGTCACTGAGCAAAATCCCTGGAACGCGTTTAAGATCACCGTTGAATTTAAAGACCGGACGGGCGAGGTTTTTGTGCTGGGCCCCTGCTGCGGGGCGACTACTGAAGAGATGCCGCCGACCTCGCAGTTCACAGTGGATGTCATCGAGCGAGACGGTGATTTCTATGTCACCAGCCTGCCGGTCTTCCAGCCCTGACTTTTTGCATAAATTAATCCCCGATTTTTTCTCGATTTAGACAAATTAATGGTATAAATATCCCCCGCCCTGCCCGGGTTTTTTTAATGAATTGAGGCTTTCAGAATGTTCCTGCATATTTGAAACGCCTTTCAGGAGCAATAATATGAATATATCTTCGTTTCCGATCCCGGTCAATGCCGTGATCGGACTGGCGGCTATTGTGGTGCTTGTCATCAGCGCCAACGTGGCAGTGAAAAAGCTGATCGGCATCGCAGCGTATTTCAACCTTTCCTCAACCTTCATGGGAATGACGGTCTTCTCTCTGGCAACCAGCATTCCAGAAATCACCTCCCACTTTACCGCGTCAGCCGGCATTCTGGCGGGTACACTGGATTACAAGATTGGTTCTTCCATCGTCCTGGGCAGCAACATCGGTTCGGATGTCGTACAGCAGACGCTGATCATGGGCATGGTGGTACTGCTTTCAGGAACACTTTACTTCAGGCGCTATTTCCTCTGGAAGAGCATGGTCCCCATGATCGGCACGACTGTCATATGCATTCTGGTTGGATTTGATGGCAGTTATTCACGGCTGGATGGCGCAATCTTGTTTGGATCCTTCATCGCTTATACCTATTTTTTGTTTATGGATGAGCGCAAGCATTACAAAAAAGAAGATAATCAAGTTCACAATCAAGAGATCGCCGAAAAGATCCCGGAAAATCTGAAAGAGGTCTATATTGATACAGGCATCGGTCTCGCGATGATGGCGATCACAGTTATTACGGCTTCTTTTGTGCTGCAGATCACCGAACAGGTGGTGGTACGTACGGGTGTCGGCGGATCGTTGATCGGTGTAGTCACACTGGGTGTGGCTTCAGCCATGCCGGAAATGATCACTGCCTTGGCAGGCATCAGGCATGGTGAGCATGGTGTTTCGCTGGGGACACTGGTGGGATCCAATATCACCAATCCACTGGTTGCGATTGGCGGCGGTGCACTGATTTCAACTTATTTTGTTCCGCGGCCGCTGATTGTGTGGGACCTGCCCTGGGAAACTATTACCGGCGTGATATTGTGGGGCATCCTGTGGTTTACCAAAGGAAAGCTGAAGAAAGCGCATGCTTTCTACTTGATCGGTATGTATTTTGTGTATATCTTTTTCCGCGCGATGTTCTTTGTGGTGGATTGAACCTTTTTTTGTCACAATCAAGAGCAGCCAGCAGGGATGCGGATTTTCATACGCATCCCTGTATAATTTAAGATGGCGTTTCAGAGGACAAATATGTATATTTCGATTGATATTGGCGGAACCAATATGCGGATTGCCCTGGTTGACCTGGCAGGCGAAGCAAGGATCGTGAATCTTGAATCCCATCCAGTGCCGCAGGATTATAAAATCGGTATGGAAAAGCTCTGCGGGCATATCGCCGAGCTTTCAGCAAGCCAAAAAATCGAGGGGATCGGCGCCTGTTTTCCAGGCATTATCGATAAGGACAACATGGTCACCACGGCCAACAACCTGCCGGATTGGACCATGAAACCCATCCGGCAATACCTGCAGGACCGCTTTGGCGTGCCGGTCAAGCTGCTGCATGATGCACAGGGGGCGGCGCTGGGAGAGGCTATTTTCGGCGCGGCGCGCCATACGGACCGTTTTGTATATTTCATCTGGGGCACCGGTGTCGGCGCAGCGGATATTAAAAAGATCGACGACCAGCGTTACTATATGTTCTCTTTTGAGAACGGCCATCACATCATGGACTGGGAAGGCAAACAGTGCAACTGCGGCCAGCGCGGCTGCCCGGAAACCTGGCTGGGGGGTGATATGCTGAGGGAATATTTCGGTGCGGATATGGCAAGCATCATTGATGATGATCCACGCTGGGATGCGGTGGTCCAGAAAGCCGCCCAGACCACGCTTAATACGCTCATCTTCCACCCGGTTGAGCTGATCGTTTTTAACGGCGGCGTGATCACTCACCGGCCCTTCCTGCTGGAGCGCATGCGTCCGGTGATGCAGGAGCGTATACGGCTGTTCGAGATGCCCAAAATGGTATTGGCAGAAAAGGGCGACCGGGCGGCGCTGTTCGGCTGCGCGGGAGCATTCAAGGTGGAACTGATCTAGAAATTACAGGTCGGAAAACCTGGACAAAGATACCCCGTTCTCTTCAATTTTCTTTTTTATATCTTTGCCTGTGAGAATACGGAGTTCGGTTTCACGCGCTGCGGCATAGGAACTGCCTTCAATTAATTCACTGTCGGCGAATCCGGGGTGGCACATCAGCTCGCTGATTCCATGTGGAAGTTCAGAAATGATCCTGGCGAAATTGGCCGGGCTGACACCCTCGCCATAAAAACCAGTGATACAGGATTGCGGATGATGAATCGCGTGCTGCTCCATATTCTGCAAATAAGGATCCAACGTTTGGGAAGCGCTCTTTAGAGCGGGCGGGAATCGAATTGGCAGGCTGTACTTCTGCGCCAATTCCAGCATAACCATGAATAGCTTCATATCCAGATAAGAACTGTGATGATGGCTGTCCAGATGGTCAGGCTGGAGTCCGCTCGCGAGGAAGGCTTCGATCTGCGCTTGCCATTCATTCCGAAGCTCAATGGGATCGTAATTATGAACCAGCCCGGATAATTGGGAGATCCTGAAAAATTGCCCTGTATCATCTACAAGCGAAGGAACTTTGTCGGGCGCGAGTAAAGGTTTACCCCAGGTCAAAACCAGATGAACGCCCATTCCAAGATTCGGGGCAGCCCGATGGGCTGTATTCAGGCTTTCCGCTGCGTGCGGGGAGTTCATCATCGTGCTGGTGGAGGTGACAATGCCATTAAGATGTGCATCCAGGATGCCGCGGGTCACCCCGTGTGTCAGTCCAAAATCATCAGCGTTAATAATCAGTCTTTTCATAAAAAAAATGATCCGGTCATTTCACCCGGATCGTATTGTAACGGGATTAATTTAGTTATTCAGGCAGGTTTCAGAACCGCTGCAATCACCGGTCATATTATTCTGCAGCTGATTCATGCCAAAGCCCTGATACATGGGCTGGGTGCCCGGTACTCCTTGACCTCCTTGCATTCCACGACCTTTCGCCTGCATGCCACGTCCGTTCTGTAAACCCTGAGCGCCACCGCCATTCATATCCATGATCATGCGTTGGTATTCCTCTACTGTGAGATAGCCGGGAATATAGGTCTCGCCGATCTGATTATTGATCTGCCTCGCAAAAGCACGCAGGTGATTCTCAGATCCTTTTTTTAGTTCAGCAAATATACCCTGGATGTCCGCGTGAGTGGTCTGGGCTATGCGGCTTTGCAGGTCAAGGATGTCGATCTCTTCTACTGCGGCGCCAACCTTGAGCGCTTCGGTCAAAGAAACGCTGCCCTGCGCCAGAAGCTGGTCATAAAGAGCCTGCAATCCAGAATCGGTGAAAACGCCAACCGCTTTGCCGATGGTCGGGTCGCTGATATTATAGGTATCAAGCAGCACTTTCAGTTCATCCATATGCACCTGTTCGCTTGCCGCGATCATCTGAAAGGATTGTGATCCGTACAATTCAAAAAATGCTGTATAGAGATCGCGCGCCATTTTCTCTTCCTCGATCATGAACCGCAGAGCATTAGTCTCGTCCGCTGTCAGGGCGGCGAGCCGGGGAGGTACCCCATCAACTTTTGGCAGCGGCGAAAAGGCGGACAATAATCCAGCTACCATCACAAATAACAAAACCAAAATATCCTTTTTCATTTTCTTTTCTCTTTTCAAAGTAGAAATTTCAAATTCATGATAAGTGGATTGTATTAAGCAACTATGTTTGTTATGTGAAGATTTGTTAAAGAAAAAATCACTCCAAATTTGTGTACCTGGTCATCAATACGTATAATTAAGGTGAATAATCATGAGGTTGAATGGACCCCTCTCCTTTTATTAATAATGCCGGCCTGCTGCTCGCTCTCAGCATACTAAGCACTTATCTGCGTTATCGCTGGTTCAAGGAGTTTAAAGTAAAGGAACTGGTCCTGGGAGTGCTTTACGGGCTGTTTGCTATTGTCGCCATGTTAATGCCGATGACGATGACACCCGGAGTGTTTTTTGACGGCAGGTCTATTATCCTGGGGCTGGCAGGGCTGTTCGAATCTCCGTTGGTAGTCGTTGTGGCGGCTGTGATGGGCGGCGCGTACCGCATTTACCTTGGCGGCGCAGGCACTCTTACCGGTGTGGGATCGATCATCATTTCTGCGGGTTTGGGTGTGGTGTTCAAGCAGCTGGTGGAAAGAAAAAAGGTAAAACTGAATCCCTGGACCCTGCTTGTTTTTGGTTTCATTATTCACGCAGCGCTTTTGATTTGGTTTTTTACCCTCCCTCTGGACCTGGCATTGAAGGCCATTCGATCCATTGCTGTTCCCTACCTTTTATTTTTTACTGTAACAACCATGCTGATGGGATTGTTTATCCTCAGCCAGATGCAAAGGATCTCTATCGAAAGGCATCTGGCAGTAAGTGAAAAGAAATACCGTGAACTTGTTGACTTGCTGATGGAGGGTATCTGGATGACTGATAAGGACGGCAGAACCACATTTGTCAACCCCGCCATCTCGTCAATGCTGGGCTATGAGCCTCAGGAAATGATCGGCCAGCCTATAAACAAATATATCCGGAAAAGTCTTCAGAATACGCTGAAAAAAATTTTTGAGCGCCGAAAACAGGGAATCAAAGAAAAGTATGATTTTGAATACCTGCGTAAGGATGGAGGCACGCTGCTGGCATCTGTTGCAACAACACCTGTTTTTGATGAAAAGGGAGAATTTTCCGGCGCTTTGGCCGCGATCCAGGATATCAGCGAGCGTAAAAGTGCCGAAAGACTGCTTACCCGGCAGGCAAAGCACCTTGAAGAAATGGTTGAAGAACGCACCCGGGATCTGAAAGAAGCCCAGACGCAATTGATCAAGGCAGAAAAGATGGTCACGCTGGGTGAACTGGCTGGCAGTGTTGGCCATGAACTACGCAATCCGCTGGCTGTGATTCGAAATTCGGTCTATCTCCTCAAATCTGCTGGCAGTGATGAGGCCAAACGCAAAGAGTATTGTAGTCTGATCGAACAGGAAACCGTCAACGCTTCGCGGATCATAACAGATTTACTGGATTATTCACACATTCAGCCGTTGAAACCAAGCGCGTGTGATGCTGTGGATATCGTCAATGAAGTGCTGGAAAGAAATAAACCACCTGAAGCCGTAAACGTCAGGGTTCATGTGCCTCGTGACCTTCCCAAGCTACTGGTGAACCCTCAGCAAATTGGCCAGATCGTGGCTAATTTTGTCTTAAATGCCTATGAAGCCATGCCGCAGGGAGGTTCCCTGAAAATCAGCGGGGAAAGCAAAGATGGGCATGTCGCGATAACCATCAAAGACACTGGCAAGGGAATTTCCAAACAGGAACTGTTGAAGATATTTGAGCCGCTCTTTACCACCAAACCGCGGGGAATCGGGCTTGGGCTGGTTATTTCCAAAAGGCTGGCGGACTTGAACCATGCGGAAATCAAAGTACGCAGCCGGATTGGAGAAGGAACTGTTATCACCCTTTCTCTGCCAACATCCAAAATTCAGTAATAATCCGAAAACGCACATCTCATTTTTTGCCTGATAGTTGAGGATAAAATTATCACGTAAAAATTTAATATATCATCTCAGGAAAACATGAAAATCATCAATCTAAACCCCGAAATCTCCAAGTTAATGACCTGGAACTGGTCCAACTTTGAGCCGTTTTACAGAGACCTTGAAAAAGAAAGCATATCCTCGGCGAATGTTGAAAGCTGGCTGAAAAACTGGTCAACGATCTTTGATCTGGCGGATGAACTGTACAGCCGATTGTATGTTGCCACTTCGGTCAACACAGCTGATGAAAAAACCACCCAATTATTCAATAATTATATGGAAGAGACTTTTCCCAAGTGGAAATCCGCGGAACAGAAATTAAAAGAAAAATTGCTTGCCAGCGGATTGAGCGTTCCCGGTTTTGAACTGGCGCTGCGCAATATGCGCGCGGACGCGGATCTGTTTCGCGAAGAGAACCTGCCCTTACAGGTCGAAGAAGAGAAATTGACCAAGGAACATGACAGAGTACTTGGCGCGCAATCGGTGAATTGGCAAGGCAAGGAAATGACCGTCCTTGAAATGGAAAGTATCACCTATAACCCAGATCGCGAGATACGCCAGACGGCCTGGGAAAAGCTGGCTGACCGGCAGCTGGCAGACAGGCAGGAGATCAATTCCCAGTGGAAAGCGTTCTTTACGCTGCGGGGGCAGATCGCCAAAAACGCCGGAAAAAGCGATTTTCGCGCATACCGCTGGCAGCAGCTGAATCGTTTTGATTACACACCCCAGAATTGCATCGCGTTCCATGAAGCCATCGAAGAAGCGGTTGTTCCAGCGGTTAACCGCCTGGCGGAGCGCCGCAGGAAAGCGCTGGGATTGAAGGATCTACGCTATTATGACCTTTTCGTGGATCTCTCCGGCAAACCGCCTCTCAGACCTTTTACGGATGTCAAAGACCTGGCAGAAAAAGCCTCCGCCATTTTCCACAAGGTCAGCCCGGTATTCGGCGGTTATTTTGATAGCATGGACCAGGAAGGGCTGCTGGACCTTGGCAATCGCAAGAACAAAGCTAACGGGGCTTACAGCATTGCTTTTTCTCATTCCCGGCGGCCATTTATTTTTGCCAACGCGGTAGGCATCCACGATGATGTGCTGGCTGTGATGCATGAAGGCGGGCATGCCTTCCATTCTTTTGAAACTTTTGACCTCCCCTACCATCAGCAGCGCAGTGAAAGCAACGTCCCCATGGAATTTGCAGAGGTCGCTTCGATGGCCATGGAATACCTGACGTATCCATATATTGAGCAAAAATCCGGCGGCTATTACAGCACCGCAGATGCTGCCCGGGCACGGGTAGATCACCTTGAATCGAATCTGCGTTTCTGGCCGTATATGGCGATCATCGATGCCTTTCAGCACTGGGCGTATACCCACCCTGCAGAGGGTGTTGACCCGGACCAGTGCGATGCCAAATGGGCGGAACTGGAAAAGCGCTTCAGGCCGTATATTGACTGGACGGGATACGAAGATGTGATGATGACCGGTTGGCAGCGCAAGGACCATATTCATACCGCGCCTTTCTATTATGTGGAATATGGACTGGCCATGCTGGGCGCAACGCAGGTGTGGATGAACGCGCTTAAGGACCAGGGCAAAGCCGTTGTACAGTACCGCAGCGCATTAAAGCTGGGGGGCACAGCTACGCTTCCGCAGTTGTTCAAGGCGGCCGGCGTTCGACTGGCATTTGATGCTGCCACCCTGCGCGAAGCCGCCGACCTGATGGAAAATACGATCTATGACCTGGAGGAGACCTATTGATCCCGGTTGATTCTTCCTGCCATGACGCAAATAATAATGTCTGACATTTAAAAGCAATCGGTTTTAGACTGCTGTCTGCGAAGTGATCAGGTCAAAAAGGAAATGCGCTGCTTCGACCAGTAATTCAACATTGATCTGATCCAGATCGTCCTTGGGAGTATGGGCGATCTCGGTTTCCAGCTGCATGAAACCGGTGGTGGTCAAAGCAGCGGCCGGCACTTCGTTCGTCACGAATACCATATGATCGCCCTGAAACCAGGGCTGCATTTCCTGAATGCCCGGGTATTTCCTCATGACAGACAGAGCGGTCTTTTGAAATTCAGGCGTGCATTCATAAAATGAAAGGCCTGTGGTGCAACCGGCAAAACCAACACCATCCAGGTTAACCACCAGTTCGATCTGATCCAGCCTGCCCTGGTGCCGGTGCAGATATTCCATCTGGCCGCCGACGCTGTAGTAATCCTCCCCATTCAGCGCCAGGATCTCGATGGATTTTTGATCCTGATAATCCTTTAACAATTCAGCCAGCAGCAATAAAACAACCGTCCCGCCGCCATTATCGACCGCACCGGGAGAACCTGGCTTGGCGTCAATATGGGCGCAAACCACGATCCTTTTAGCTGTCTCATCTCCTTTAATCGCGCTGATGTTTTCAGCAGTGGAGGGAATGCGCTCGGAATCCATTTTCAATGAGGCTTTGCTGCCAGCCAGGGAAGCCAGTTTTTCACCTTCCATTTCTGTCATGAAAGCTGAAGGGATATTAAAATCGCCATCCTCGAACATTGGAAAGGGGTAGACGGCACCAGCCAGTTCAGGATTGCGCGCTGTGGCGCTAATGATCGCGATGGGCTGCTTTTCCTCCAACAGGCGGTAGATGCGCTGATGCTCTTCAGGATTATAAAAGACAAAATTTTTGGGCATAATCTGCTCTTTGGCGATCTCCCCGCGCAGAAGCAGGATCTTTCCACGCGCGTCCGCCGTTTCAAGCCCAGCAATTGTTTCAGCAACCACCAGCTCAGCACTGACATTGCAGGCAAGCGTGTAAGGGCTGATGAAGGCTTCAAAGCCCCGCCCGCCCGCGCTCAGTCGGATCTCGCCCAAGCGCTGATCAACGCAATCAAAAGGCTGAGATTCCACCCTGAAATCAAATTGCTGCAGGACGTTTTTAAAAAACGCGGTGGCCTGCTGATTGCCCTGGCTGCCCACCCGGCGTGTTGTAATTGTCCCGCAAAGTTCATGCAAGTACTGGCTGGCTTTACTTTTGAGCGATCCGGAATGCATTAGTCCTCCAAATTAATGATGATATAAACAAGTTTTCCTTATTAAAAAGAAGATTATTTCAATCTCTTTCTTCTAAAGTTTCAATTTTACTTGAATGATAAGATCACAAGCATCCATGTCAGCATTAAATATTGAGATCAGGAAACAGAAATTAACCACTTTATAATTGAAACACAATGATTTACCAAAAAAAATTTGATGGTCATCAGTTATCGATCATTATGGAGCCCTTTTTCAGCCTCGCATTAATAACGGGATTGATTTTGGTCTCGGCCTGCCAGCCAATGGCAGCAACCCCGGAGGCGCCCGCAGCGGAAACCACTGAGGTGGAGCCTGGCACAGAAGAGGCTGCCCAAATTCAGATTACGCCAAGCGAACAAGAAAAGCCTGCTCTCAGCGACCAGCCTTATGCCTCGCCGTCTGGCGCGTTTGAAATCTTCCTGCCCCATGACTGGAACTGCAGCGAAATAGGCCAGTACCGCGTGGACTGCCAACCGCAGAACGGCAGCGCCAATATCACCCTGCGTGTCACAGCCACCGGATATGAGCTGGCGCAGGATGCCTTTGAAGCGCTGATTACTGCCGAAACGGTCAATACCTACAGCGACAAGAAAGCGTACACAGAGACCTCACGTGAAATACTGGAAGGGCGGGTCTCGATCGACGCAGCCTGGCGTTGGGGTGACACGCCCTGGCAGAGCAAAGACGTGTTCACCCGCTCGGGCGCGGGTGTGTATCAGCTCAGCCTGAGCGCTGAAGCAGCGCAATGGGAAATATTTGCGCAATTGTTTGAGCAGATCATTGACAAAGCCACATATACCCCCGAAGCCCTGTCCAAATCATCGATCTACGCCCAGATGCGCGAGTATACCGCGCCGGATCTGGTGTTCACACTGGAAGTCCCCACCGCCTGGTCCAAATATGTGGACATCGGCAGAATTGAAAATACACAGATCGAGGGTTTTCTGTCGCCCGACAGGCATGCCGCCGTGCAGATCGCCACATACCGGCAGGGATCCTTCGTCACGCAGGAAGCCAAGGCGATCAAAACCCTGGATGTGATGCGCTTGATGTATGGCTACGACCTGCGCGTTTCGCACGACAAAGCCCTGCCTGACGGACGCGAACGCCTGGCCTGGAGCGCCGCACGCCGGGGGATCAGCGGCATTTCTTTCTTTAATTCCTACGGAAATTCCATTTATATCTTCAGCATAGTCTGGGATGATGAATTTCAATATCTGTATGAAGATACTTTGAATGCGATCGTGGAATCCTTTGGATATGATTGAACTGGCAAGAGGATAAGGCAGCTGCCTTAATGGGAAACGATCTCAAGTTTGGCCAGCGAGGCGGCCAGTTTTTTCAATCCGGCGGTTTCGAACATGACGGTCACAGTTTCATCGCTGCCCAGCAGGCGCGTTTCGACCACCATGCCACTGCCCCAGACGGGATGGATGACGCGCATACCAGCTTTGTAATCGGGCGTTTTGTCTTTTTCAGCAGGCTGATCCGACAGGCCGGTCGTTGACCAGGGCTGCCAGCGCGGCTGGCTGAGCGGATTGACGCTGCGCACGCCGAGGCGGACGCCTTCGCGCCTAAGCAGGCTATCAGGGATATCATTCAAGAAACGCGATTGCTGGGTGTATTCAAAACGGCCATAACTGCTGCGCTGGCCGGCGCGTACCAGAATGAGGTGGTTCTTGGCGCGGGTGATGCCCACGTAAAACAGGCGGCGCTCTTCAGCCATCTCTTCAGGGTCTTCCAGAGAGCGGCTGTGCGGCAGCAGGCCTTCATCCAGCCCGATGATGAACACAGTTGAGAACTCAAGCCCTTTGGCGGAGTGCAGGGTCAGCAGGGTGGGCGCTTCGGGCGCATCGGGTATGGTATCCTGATCCGAAACCAGCGCCATATTCTCCAGGAATTCAGTCAGGCCGCGTTCTTCATATTCATAGGCCAGCTGGCGCAGCTCCAGGATGTTCTCCCAGCGATCCTCGCCAAAGTCCGTGCCGTCTTCCAGAAAGGTTTTGTAATCCGTGTCTTTGAGAAGGCGGTCAAAAAGTTCGGGCAGGGGATGGCTCTGGCCGAACTCGCGCCAGTTAACCAGCAGTGCCCCGAAATCGGCCAATACGGCCGCGCTGCGGGCGGAGAAGGACTGCCAATAGGGTGACTTCTGGCCTTCGGTGCCGAGCGAAAGCAGCAGGTCTGCGGGCAGAATATTATTTTCCTGTGCTTTGAGATTTAAATCCATGATCGTCTTGCTGCCGATGCCGCGCGGGGGCACATTGATGACGCGCGCCAGGCTGACCTCATCATACGGATTGTGCACCAGACGCAGCATGGCGATCAGGTCTTTCACCTCGCGCCGGCCGTAGAAGCGCTGGGCGCCCACCAGGCGGTAGGGCAGTCTGCTGCGCAGGCAGGCTTCTTCAAGCAGGCGGGACTGGGCGTTGGTGCGGTACATGACCGCGATATCGCCGCCTTTTTCGCCTCCGGCAATGCGGTCCATGATGCTTTCGACCACGTAGGCCGCTTCAGCATGGTCATCCACCGCGTCATAAAGTACCACCTGGGCGCCGCAGCCGCGTTTGGTAAAGAGGCTTTTAGGCGTGCGGGCTTTATTCTCGTTGATCACGCCCTGCGCCGCATCCAGCACATTCTGGGTGGAGCGGTAGTTCTCCTCAAGTAGCAATTTGACGGACTGCGGATAATCACTTTGGAAGCGCAGCACGTTGCGGTAGTCCGCCCCGCGCCAGCGGTAGATGGACTGGTCTTCATCGCCAACCACGAAGAGCGCGTGATGGACCGAAGAAAGGTGGCCGAGCAGGTCATACTGCACCAGGTTGGTATCCTGGAATTCATCCACCAGAACGTGCTCAAAGCGCCGACCGTAAGCCTCGCGCACATCGGGATTATCTTCAAACAGACGCACCGCCCACAGCAGCAGATCATCAAAATCCAGCGCGTTGCTGGCGCGCAGGGCCTGCTCGTAGCGCTCATACACACGCTTGTTGATCTCGTCACGATAGGAACGCGAGGAAAAGGTATCGGCGCCGATCATATTATTCTTGGCGTTGGAAATGATGCCGTGGATGGCGGTCGGGCTGTAAAGTTTCTCTTCGAGGTTGAGCTCCTTCACGATACGCTTAACGATCGAAACCTGGTCGTCCGCGTCCATGATGACGAAATTGGCGTCAAAGGGCAGGCGGGCGGCTTCAGCGCGCAGGATACGCGCACAGATGGAATGAAAAGTACCCAGCCACAGCGCCCGAACGCTGTTACCCAGCATGCGCTCCAGCCGCAGATTCATCTCGCGCGCGGCCTTGTTGGTGAAAGTGACCGCCAGGATGGTATGCGGCGAGATCCCCTGCTCGTGCACCAAAAAAGCGATGCGCTGGGTGAGAACGCGCGTCTTGCCGGAACCCGGCCCGGCCAGGACAAGGATCTGGCGGGCATCTGAGGTAACGGCGGCATGCTGCTGGGGGTTGAGTTTGCGGAGAAATTCCATAGGTCGTGTGAAAACTGATTTTACCTTAAGTCGCCCCCCGTACGGGGGCGTGGATTGAAACAGAAAGTACCCCAGGTACCCTTCGACAAGCTCAGGGTACGAAACGTCGCACACCGGAAGAGGCATAGGGAATGCACTGCATAAGTCCAAAAAAGCAAGCAGGCGCTCAGAGGTGAGCGCCCTACAAAGAACAGGTTATCCTGCACAAAAAGTACACTACGGGTGTATGTGTACCTGAAAGATTTGATCAAAACAAAATTAATAATTCCAAGGTCGAGATCGCTACGCTATCACTCGCGATGACAAAATGAAAACCAAAGGTTGAGATCCTTCACTTCGTTCAGGATGACAACAGGAAGTGAATAGTGAATCATAGGTCGAGATCCTGCGAGCTATGCACTCAGGATGACAGAAGAAATTGAATCATAGCCTGTGACAAGACCAAGAGCATGGGCAAGGTACGCGCTTATGATAGAATTTTTTTGACAAGCAGATTTTCATGTATCCACTCAAAAAAAGGAGAAATCAGCCAATGAAACAATACCGGGAAGACCAATCCACAAGCGCCAGGAAAGCCGAGATCGAGGGGAAGGTAGCTGACTTGAGAGCCTTGATGCGGGAGAAGCAGCTGGACGGGCTGTATATCTCCAAGCAGGAACATTTTGCCTGGATCACCGCGGGCGGCGACAATATCGTCACGCGTTTTGTGGAAGACGGCGTGTGCGCGATCTTCATTACGATGGCGGGCAGGTATTTCATCTGCAATAATATCGAAACGCAGCGCATGAAGGATGAAGAAGCGCTGGAAGAGTTGGGTTTTGAGCCACGCGGGATGTGGTGGTTCGAAAACCGGACGATGGAATTCATCAGGGAGTTGATCGGCGAAAAAGGCGCTTTCGCGGCGGACGTGCCGCTGGACGGAGCCAGCGACGCCAACGCAATGATCCGTTCGCTGGAGAAGACACTGTGCGATAACGAAGTGGGGCGTTACGTGCACCTGGGAGAAGTGTTCTCGCATGTGATTGAAAGTTATATGGCAAGCATCCGACCCGGCGACACAGAGAAAGAGATCGCGGGCAGGCTGGGCGCGAAGATGTGGGAGAACGGACAGGAGCCGGTGCTGCTGCTGATCGCCGCGGATGAGCGCATTTACAAATACCGCCATCCGGTACCGAGCGACAAGAAGCTGGAAAAGTTACTGATGATCTCGTGCAATGCGCGCTACAAGGGACTGGTCACCAAGATCACACGCAT
>CAZBNE010000038.1:18415-18939 GCA_964493155.1 uncultured Pelolinea sp. | reverse complement strand
GACCAATGCCTGCGCGGTATGTATTATGCCAAGACGATCACCTCCAAATACTTCGACTTCCCACCCTCAACCTAGTGCAAAATTGAACCTGATACTCAAGGTATTGATAAAGCTGAAGGTGTACAGGCAGCTTAATGCAAAAGAAAATGAGATTTGATCATCAGAAACAGTCAAAAGGGCAATCCTTACTCGAAATGGCCTTAATGATCCCCATTCTGCTGGTTCTGATCGTCGGCGCGATCGAGTTTGGGCGTTTGTTCCTTACCAAGCTCGTTGTAACCAATGCCGCGCGCGAAGGCGCATACTACCTGTCAACCCATAGCGATGATTATGATTCGGGCTCAGATTCCGCACCGAAAACAACTGAAGCGGCTATGAATGAAGCAGCTAATTCAGGCATCCCCAATGTGACCGTCGATGTAACAACCAAAAATTGCTGTTCTCAGGGGCAATACAGCATAATCGTGACAGTTGAAACCGAGGTGCCTAATGTCCTCATCCTGGGATTTTTAGGGAATGATTTT
>CAZBNE010000038.1:0-18330 GCA_964493155.1 uncultured Pelolinea sp. | reverse complement strand
CCATCAATTCTTCAGTGGAGATGATGGTGCAATGATCGCGCGCCAAAAGTTATCCGGCCAATCGCTGATTGAATTTGCGCTGGTTTTCCCGCTGATCATCCTGCTTGTAATGGGCTTGTTTGATATCGGGCGCGCTATTTTGTATTATTCCGCTCTGAATACTGCCGTGCGTGAAGGCACGCGCCTGGCGATCGTTCAGCCAGACTGCGATTACCTGTCCAATCCCGGCGCCTGCGATGGCGCATACCTGGAATCCTATCCTTTAAATTGCGCCAGCGCGGCATCTACGGCAAATGTCAAGATCTGCAATGAAATCGCAAATAAATTCTTTGGCATTGGAGATTTGTCCACAAGCACCATCACGATCGATCATACGACATCCAGCACTGACGATCCGGAGATTGATATCACGATTGATTATTTATTTACACCGATAACGCCTGGAATCGCCTTGCTGGGAGATCTGACCATGCAGGTTAATTCCCATATGCTGATGACGCCAATTGCTTTACCTTAAAAGCGGAGGCTGAAATGAAGAAGGTTCATCCGATAAATAAGCTCGAAAAAGGCCAGGCAACACCGCTGGTGGTCCTGATGCTGTTATTGATTATGATCCCCTTGATCGCCCTGATCGTGGATGGCGGAGCTGTGATGGCCAACCGACGCATCGCCCAGGCGGCAGCGGATGCCGGCGCCCTGGCAGGGGCGCAGCGCGCTTGCCTCGGCTATAACGACGCCGAATCAGTTGCCGAAAATTATGCCACTGCCAGGAACCAGGCCACTTCTGCCCAGGCCAGCGTGGATGGCAAAGAAGTCACCGTAAATACGACCGTTCAGTACACCTCTTTCTTTGCGGGCATCTTTGGCGACTCCACACTGGAAGCCAATGCTGAAGCCGCTGCCAGTTGTCTGGGAGTCAAAGGTAAAGGCGTGGTGCCGCTGGCCTGGCATTGCTGGCCGAATGACGGCTCAGGTCCTTTTAATTCTGACTATGGCTGTGAGATGCAGACTCTGAGCTGGGAGCAGATCAGGCCGCTGGTTGAAAACGAAGTGACAACCCTTGACATTAGTGATTTCGATGGGAATTCGAAAACATATAAGATGAGCGGAACCAATATTGTAGATGCCGCTACAGGAAAACTCACGCCTGAACAGATCTATATTATTTTTGATAGCGATAAACTGTGCGTATCAGATATCGATTGCGACCTGGATAATGATGGTAAAAACGATCTTCAGTTGGGCGGCGATCGCGGCTGGCTGTACTTGACTGCCTCTACATCAAATATTGCCCAATGGATCACTGATTATGGCGCTCATCCCGATTTTACACTCCAAACCCACATTTGGTTATCAGGTAAAAGCGGTACTGAATCAGACGTCCCGATTAAAATGATCAACCAGAGCTGGCCCGGACAGGTGGTTCTGGTACCGGTCTATAATGAAATTTGCACAAGCAATCCAGATACAAACCCGGCATGTGTGGCTGCCGCACATGCCTCGCCACCCTGGCCCGCATTTGGCGGAACAGATAATTTTTCAGAATTAAAGAATCAGGATCCCTATTATCATGTTATTGCCTTCGCCCCATTTTATATTTCCTGCGTCTCAAAGTCGGGCAATTGCCCCGGCTATATCTATGCTGATAAGATTATCAACGGCAATACACTGAAGGATAATGAAAGGGTGATTGAGGGTTATTTCTTAAGCGATGTTGATGTTTCCCCTGATCATACAGATCTGTGCTCAATCGATCTGGGAAACTGTAAAATTGCATTAACAAAATAAATTGTTGCCATTCCTGATTTGGGAGGTATTAATTGTCTAATAAAACGAAAGCGATTTTCATCATCATCACCGGCCTGGTGCTGGTCGCAGCCGGGGTGTTTGCCAGCATCCTGCTGACCCAGCGTTTTCAGGCGAACCGGCCGTCTGCTGCGCTTCAGGAGGACACCGTCAAGACCACGGTGGTGGTGGTTACGCGCGACCTGTTTCTGGGGGATGCAATCAGCGGGACAGACCTCAAGCTGGTTGATGTGCCCGTAGAAGTCGCCCCGCGTGATGTCATTACCATGCTTGACCAGGCCGTAGGCAAAATCATCAAGACCGACCTCGTCCAGGGTGAAATGGTACTGTCGCACAACCTGGCTGATCCGACCAATAATAACAAGGACCTCAGCTTCATCCTGAGCGAGGACCATGTTTTACTGGCCTTTCCGGCAGATGACCTGATGAGCCGTGAAAGCATGGTCCAGCGCGGAGATGTGGTCGATATCTTCGCGACTTTCGAAGAAGAGGTCAAGACTGTTGGTGAAACCGCTGCCACGACTACCACCGGCGAACCCGCAGAACCGGAAACCAGAACCTTTACCGTCGATACCATGCAGAAAGTAAGCGTTACTGCCATGGTGTTGGAAGTGATCGAAGCAGAGGGCGATGCCGCCCCCTTACAGGGAGAAGATACTGATACGGCGCCCGCGCCTGCGACCAGGATAAAAGCATATCTTCTGGCTCTTAATCCTCAGGACGCGCTGATCTTAAAACACCTGAAGGACACCGGGGCGATATTTGATATCGTCCTCAGGGCGCCGACCTCGATCGCCCAATTTGGCCTGACGCCTGTTACTGAAGAATATATTGTTGAATACTACGGTCTCGAGATCTTGCCTTAACTCTCGGAGAAGAACATACTCATGCCGATAAAAACTGATCCCATTTCGATCCTCCTGGTTTCAAAGAACGCGTTTATCTATGAAGCGACCCGCTTATCGCTCGCTAAAGTGAATTTTTTCAGGCTTTTTGCCAAGGAGACCACACCCGCCAACTATCAGGACATCCTTGCCGAGACGAAACCGGATGTCATCCTGCTGGATTTTGAATTTCAAAACCAGCCTTTTGACCTCCTGAAACAGATCATAGCGGAATATCCTCAGAGCATAGTGATCGTCGTCCTGTCTGACGCTGATATGGTCCATTCCGACAAAGTTGTTAAAATCGGTGCACGGGCTTTCATCCAATATCCTTATCAGGCGGACAACCTGATCATCACAGTTAAACGCGCCATGGAACTTGAAGTGCGCGACCAGGATTACCTGGTACGAATTCCCGCTGTGGAAGCCGAGGTTAAACCCGGAAACACCTTCATCGTTTTCAGCCCCAAAGGCGGGGTTGGCACTACTACTATCGCTACCAACCTGGCAATCTGCCTGCAAAAAGCATTAAATGAAGATGTACTGCTAATTGATGGAAAACACCTCTTCGGTCATGTGGCGCTTTCTCTTAATTTACGCACAGGAAATTCGATCACTGACCTGTTAACCTATGCCGGTATGCTGGATCAACGACTAATCAGGCAGGTGGTGGTCAAACATATGTCCGGCATCCTGGTGCTGCCCAGCCCAAACTCGATCTTTGAAGCCCAGAGCATCAAACCGGAAAGTCTTTTCCCGGTGGTCCAAAGCCTGCAGCAGGTTTTCGCAAATATCATCATTGACGGCGGTAATAACTTGAATGAAAACACGGTCACGTATATGGATTCATCAGACAAGATCCTGCTGGTGCTTAACCCCGATCTTGCTTCCATGCGGGACGTGAAACAATTTATGGAAGTAGCCGCCACCCTTTCCTATCCCAAGGAGAAAATACTGCTGCTCCTGAATCAAACCGGCCGGAAAGCGGATGTTAAAAGGGATGAGATCGAGAATATCCTTAAAGTGAAGATCTTCGGGAAGATCCCTTCGGATGAAAATGTCGCTCTCAGTAGTCTGAATGAAGGTGTGCCCATCACCTTAAAGAGCCCCCGCCACCCGATCAGTAAAGCCTTCACAGAAATCGCCGCAGAGTTGGTAAAGATCGTTCAAACCTCCAGGGCGGAATTTCTTGAAAAAACGAAGGATGAAGGATCTGAACCTTCAAAATAAGTCGGCCAACATGGAAAAGCAGCAAAAAAAGAAGGGAATCCAATGGACCAGAACCTGATCACGCTTATTCTTCTTGTGTTTTTCTTTTTTTGCGCGATCAGTGTAATTCTGGTTGGCAAATGGATGTACCGCAAAGGTCCTTCCTCCAAACGACAGGAAAGAATTGAGGACTTTGTCAATCCGACCATTGATGAACTAAAGCTACCTGTTACCCGGGAAACTGCTGTTCTTCCCAGCGAGCAAATTAACAAGTTCAGGGAATGGATCAACAATACGCTGCGTGGTTTGTCTTCAGATAAACTGAAATTAAAACTCTCCAGCGCCTACTGGTCAGTCACCGATACGGAATACATTTTGATACGTATTTTCGCAACAGCGCTGGCCTTCTTCCTTGGCTGGCTGATCCCCGGCAATATCCTGGGCGGTTTATTGTTAGCCGCGATAACGATCGTGCTCCCCCCCATCCTGCTCGATAAATCGATCGCCCAACGGCAGCAGAGGTTTCACGACCAGCTGTTGGATGTACTGCTGCTGGTTTCAGGGGCAGTTCAGGCGGGTTACAGCCTGATGCAGGCGCTTGACCTTGCAGTAAAAGAGGTTCCTGCGCCGGCTTCTGAAGAATTTGGGCGTGTATTAAGTGAAATTCGCTTTGGCATCTCTCTGGAAGGATCGCTTTTCAACCTGGCTGAAAGGATGTCAAGCGATGACATGCAGATCGTGGTAACAGCCATCATCATTAACTCCCAGGTTGGCGGCAATCTCTCAACCGTCCTGGAATCCACCATTTCCACTATTCGCGACCGCATGCATCTTTTTGGTGAGATCCGCTCCTTAACCTCCTATGCGCGCTATGTGGGTAATTTTCTGACACTGATGCCATTCATTATGGGTTTCATCATTTTTCTGATGGCGCCCGACTTTTTTGCCTCAGTGAAAACATCATTTATTGCACAAGCCATCCTGGGTATGGCTTTTATTGGTTTGATCATCGGAAATATTTGGATCCGGCGCATCGTGCAGATCAAGGTATAACGAAAGAATAATTCCATGAATTTTGAAATAATCAATACCGATTTTGTGCTCATTATCCTGGGTGTGGGAGTTGGCGTCCTCGGCCTGGGGCTTGCCATATTCGGGGCGTTCACCTGGTTAAGAAGAGAAAATATCATTTCTACCCGGCTGGATCAGTTCGTGGCTGTCGAAGAACAGGTTCCCGACAGTCCGATCGCAGGTCAGATCATCCTGCGCGAGATTACCGGATCCTTGTTCAGTCGAACGGTCGCACAATGGTTCAAAATTTTCATCAGTTTTCTGGAAAAGCTGACCCCTGAACGGCTGGCGAATAATATGGAACATAAACTGACCATTGCGGGCAATCCCGGCAAAATGCATGCGCCACAATTCATAGCAATTCGATCTCTGCTGCTCATAGGCGGCATCTTTATTGCTTTTTTATTTAATCGCGATCTCAAGAATATCAGCGCTATCTCATTAGGCGTTGGTATTCTGGTCATAGGAATCTTTCTCTTCATTCCCATTTCCTGGCTTAATGGGTGCGTTCAATCCAAACAATTTCAAATCCGCCGGGAGCTGCCAAACGCGCTGGATATGCTCTCCGTTTGCGCTGATGCTGGTTTGGGTTTTGATCAGTCGCTTCAAAAGATCAGTAGTTATTGGGATACCGAACTTGGGCATGAACTGAAGCGCGTCACCCAGGAAGTGGAAATGGGGATATCGCGCGGTGAAGCTTTAAAGAACATGAGCAACCGTCTGGATGTGGAAGACCTTTCCCGGTTTATCTCAATCATCATCCAGGCTGAGTTGATTGGTATGAGTTACGCGGAAGTGCTTCATGCACAAGCGCTTCAAATGCGCATCCTGCGGCAGTATTGGGCGCGTGAAATTGCCAACAAACTGCCTGCCAAAATGATCCTGCCCCTGGTCATATGTATCTTTCCGGCACTGATTGCCGTTATTCTTGGGCCAATCATCCCAACCATCATAAACCTTTTTTAACAAATGAATTTCAGTGTAGAATGTTGAAATGCCTACTTCATCAACCTCCAAACCTAAAGATAATAAGAAAAATTCGCCTGTGGAAGCTGGAGAATCAGGCCGGATTATAACCAAGGTCAGCCTTTCCAACGATCAGGATTATCAAAAACTGGTCGATCTTTATCAGCACGCGGAATTTGACAAATGCGAGGAATTACTGGGGCAGTTGGAAAAAAGGTTCCCCAGGCATCCCAGGCTGCAAAACTTCAGGGATGATCTTCAGATGCAGCTATATTTAAAGACTGCTGCGTTGACTACCAAAAAAGAGCAGGAACTTCAAAAGCGTAAAAGCCACATCAGGAAAACTGTTTTCGCTGTGGTCAGCACGATATTTTTGGTGGTCGCTATTTTTGTATCTTATTATTTCATCAATAATGCAGCCACTGCCAGGCGTTTGGAGGAAGAGGCTGTTCAGCTCGCTTCACTTCAAACACAGGCAGAACGCCTCCTGCAGGCTGGACGACCGCAACCGGCATCAGAGATCATTGAAAAAATGAAAGCGATCAATCCTGATTTCGCAGGTTTGTCTGACCTGAAATCGCAGACAGATGATCTGCTTCATATGGAGGCTGATTACCAGACTGCGCTTATAATGGCTTCGGAGAATAAAAATAATGAAGCCCTGGCTATCCTTGAGCAGATCGAAAATGAAAAACCGGGTATGTGGGATGTCAGGCACCAAATTGAATCGATCGAGATCTCACTTCAAATCACCAAATTGATGGAAGATGGCAATGCAGCCTATCAGGTTGAAAGGTGGGATCAGGTGATCAATGCCTATGAGAGCGCTCTGGCGCTCAACCCAAAACTGGATGATCCCATCATGAAAGAGCAACTGCTCAATTCTTATTTGAAGAAGATCATCGGTATGCTCGAAAATGAAAACGCCTCGATCGAAGATATTGAAAACGCGGAGCAATACCACCGCAGGGCAGTCTCCATGATTCCGCAGAATAAGGCATTTGCCAGTGAAAGAGGTAATCTGCAGGAAGTAAGCAGTAATCTGCTCGAACTAAAATTCACACAGACAGCCAGGGCGATTTTGGAGGATAAGAACCAGACCACAACCTCAATCGCCAAGGCAGTATCTTATTTAAATAAAGCGGCCAATATCCAATCGAAAAATACCGCCCTATTGCTCGATCAGAAGAATGCGGAATATTATCAGATGGCCTTCCGTAGTTTTATCGATATGGATTGGGCTTCGGCAATCTCCAACCTCAACCAAATTTTGGCCGTTGACGCAAATTATGCCAATGGGAATGCCAATATCCTTCTTTTTGAAGCTTACTATGCTCAGGGGAAGCAATACAATTCATTAAGCCTTTACCAGGATGCCCGTAAAAACCTTGAACAAGCCGAGATTCTGGCCTGGGATGACAGCGAAAATCTGTTGAAATTATTCCAGGTGCAGGTGCTGATGGGAGAAACCATCGGGAAAATGAGCGATTATGAAGCCGCTGTGTCGTATTATAAATACGCGCTGGATGCGATCAAATTTCCCCAGAATCTTGCCAAGTATCCCGCCCTGTCCAAAAAATATTATGAAGCCACTAACTACCAGGCGCTGAAGAAATATAAAGAATCCTTTACCGCTTTCAAAGAAGTTTTGGAGGGCGTTGATGTTGTTTATGCTACGTCAGAAATCGAGATCCCGGATGGTGCCTGCCTGGCATTCTTTGCAAGTGAGAACTTATCTACTGTGGATGCTGTTATTGAAGCCAATAACCTGCCCAAAAGTATGGTCGTCTCTTTTGGGAGAAAATTACAGGTGCCAAGAATTGACAAGCAGTAATCAGTAATATCGCGCTTGAGAATGATAAGGAGAACCTGATGTTCACAAACCGCCCCGCAATGAAAAGAGAAATTGTCGCGCCTGTTCCTAAAAGCGAGAAAAAGAATACCCAGATAGAGACAGATTTCTATAAGGTAAGGGATGCGGTTCAAAAGAATTTGCTTTCAAATAACAACTATGATGCTTCGATCGGTACAGACAAGGTAAGGACGATGATCGAGGATGGTTTTAATCAGGTACTGGATGAAGAAAAGATCCTTTACAACCATGCCGTAAGAGAGCAGATGTTGAAGCTGGTGATCGCGGACATCATTGGTTACGGCCCGATCGAACCTCTGCTGGAAGATCCAGAAATTACTGAAATCATGGTCAACGGATACGATGAAATTTTTATTGAACGATTCGGTCTGATCGAACCAACCACAGTGAAATTTGAAAATAACAATCATCTCATGCGAGTGATCGATCGCATCGTTGCCCCGATCGGCAGAAGAGTTGATGAAATGTCGCCAATGGTTGACGCTCGTCTGCCAAACGGATTCCGTATCAACGCCACCATCCCGCCTCTCTCTCTGGATGGGCCGATCCTCACCGTCCGAAAATTTTCAACACGCCCATATACAGTACAGGATTTGATCGCGAATACCACCATGACCCAAGCGGTGGCAAATTTCCTGCAGAGCTGCGTGGAAGCCAGGGTAAACATTGTCATCTCCGGCGGTACCGGCACTGGAAAGACCACCTTCTTAAATGTTCTCTCATCTTTTATTCCCGCCCAGGAGCGCGTGATTACCATTGAGGATACGGCCGAGCTGCAACTGCACCAGGCTCACGTGATCCGGCTTGAAAAACGCCCGGCGAACATTGAAGGCAAAGGAGAGATCTCAATTCGCCAACTGGTCGTAAACGCCCTGCGCATGCGCCCGGATCGCATTGTCATGGGAGAATGCCGCTCAGGGGAAGCGCTTGATATGCTTCAAGCGATGAACACCGGCCATGATGGTTCCATGACCACTGTCCACTCCAACAGTCCGCGCGACACTATCCGCAGAATTGAGACAATGGTATTAATGGCCGGAATGGACTTGCCATTAAAAGCCATCCGTGAACAAGTGGCTTCGTCAATAGAGCTGATCGTTCATTTGGAACGGCTCAAAGATGGAACTCGCAAGATCGTGCAGGTCTCAGAAGTTCAGGGTATGGAAGGCGAAACGATAGTTATGCAGGATATTTTCATATTCAATCAACGTGGCATGAAAAATGGCGTCATTCAGGGCGAACTGAAAGCCACTGGTCTACGCCCGCGCTTCCTGCACAAATTGATCGCTAACGGGGTTGAAATCCCCGATATCGTTTTTGCCAAATAGACCTCAGCCTCGCTTTCCGCTTATACATACCCCCCTGTCTCTAAACGGCATTTATCCAGGTATTAAATCAATATGGATCATTATCAAGGTGATCGGCTTGCTCAGCAAGCAGACCCAATTATATTGATCATGTCAAAAAGGTATCCGGGTTTTTATAGAGCACCTTGAAAAAGTGGAGAAAAGCGATTACCAGCCTGACTCTATGCTTTGCATCTCATACTTAATTATTCATTAGCGATCAAGAAAACTCAAAACCTTTCTGACATATGCACGCAGTTTCGATCATACCGTGAAAGAAGGGATAAAATCCTTTTGAAGGCTAATTTCCAGACTGAGCATTTCTTGATCAGTGGACTTAGCCGGGATTATATATAATCATATCTTACAATTTATTAAACACTGGTAAAAAATAAAAAAGCGAATGGCATGAGGGTTTCTTTGAAGTTAACGATCCGTAATCTTTTCATCATAATTCTTTTTTGTGGGATTTTTTATTTGTCAATGAAGCCTATCGTTGATCCTGACTTTTGGTGGCATTTGCGGACAGGCCAGCTCATTGACCAAACCAGGTTGATCCCTGTCATAGATCCATTTTCATTTACTGCAGCCGGAAAAGATTGGCTGGCTCACGAGTGGCTTTCAGAAATTTTTATTTATAATTTTTATGAATATGGTGGTTTTGGGCTGCTGATTTTTATTTTTTCCTTGGTCATAACCATTGCCTATCTCCTTTCATATCTCCGCTGCCCCGCCGGATCGAAACCCTATATCGCAGGATTTGCGGTTCTGCTGGGTGCCATTGCCTCGGCACCTATCTGGGGCGTTCGACCGCAAATGTTCAACCTACTCTTCACCAGTGCTTTTCTATTTCTGCTTGATGGTTATCAGCGCAGTGGAAGTTTAAAGTGGATTGTCAGCATCCCATTGCTCACCATGTTGTGGGTCAATATGCATGCCGGTTATATCCTCGGGATTGCGGTCGAAATGATCTATGTGGTCGGATTCTTTCTGGAGATCATAATCAGAAAGTACGTAAAAAAAGAAACCATTGAGAATTCAACTCAAAAATCATTCTGGTTGCTCATCTGCGTTCTCATTGCCAGCCTTCTTGCGGTTCTGGTGAATCCGGCGGGTTTTGAGATCATTGCTTATCCTTTCCAAACTCTAACCGACTCTGCCATGCAAACTTATATCGGTGAGTGGTTCTCGCCCGACTTTCACCAGGTGATCTGGCAGCCCCTTGCATTCCTGTTCCTGATGCTTATTGGCGCGGGGATGAGCAGTCCCCGGCGCATCTCAGTCACCAAAATCCTGCTGACTGCCGTATTCGGATACGGCGCCCTCAGGTCCATTCGCAATATTCCTCTTTTCGCGATCGTCGTTATACCGGTTTTAGCTGAACAGTTGAATGGTCTTTTTGAAATAAAGCCGGGTTCTCAAAAACATAGTTCTTTTTTTCGAATTGCCGCATCCATACTGTTGATTGGATCAGCATCTGTTTTGGTTTTCGGTTTTAACCAGGCAACCAAAAACCAACAAAGAACTGAAGCAGAAACCTTTCCAAAAGACGCCGTTGCATGGATCGAAAAAAATAAGCCTGAGGGCAATTTGTTTAACTCTTACAACTGGGGGGGATACATCCTCTGGAGACTTTATCCGGAGTACCTGGTATATATCGATGGCCGCGCGGATTTATATGGAAAGGATTTCATAACAAATTACACCGATATTTACTTTGCCAAATCCGGCTGGGAAGAAAAACTCGAGCAAGATCATATCGAGCATGTTTTTGTTGAATCAGATTCAATGCTTGCTGATGCCATTTCGCAATCATCCCTTTGGGAGCTATCTTACCAGGACAAAATCAGTGTCATTTTTTCAAGAAAATAATTAATGTTGTGCTTGACGTTTAATGGTTCTGCCTGTCTGAAAACTAACCACATTTTCACCTGGGAAAATAAAATATGAAAACCGCCATTTTGACTAAAACATCAGCGCCCAATTTTCCTGTAAATGTAAAGTATTGTGATACTTTTTTCAGTAAATTTAAAGGATTGATGTTTTCAAAAGAATTAAAACCTGACAGCGGAATAATCATCGTTGAACAAAATGAATCCAGAATAAACACCGCTATCCATATGATGTTTATGAATTATGACATTGCAGTATTGTGGCTGAATAAAGACATGGTTATCATCGATAAAGTACTGGCAAAGAAATGGAATCCTTATTACTCGCCCTCAATACCCGCTCAATTCGTGGTAGAGCTTCACCCATCCAGGTTCTCTGATTATGCAATTGGCGAGCAGTTGGTTTTAGAACATCCGCATCAGTGATGAATTATTGACTGTTTCATAGTGTACCTTGAGTCATACACCAACTTGTATTCAAGGATGTTCTCCATTGCTTTGATAGTAGGGCCTTGATCCAAATATCAAAATCTTTCCACCACGATATTTGGGAGGTCATCTTCAGCACCTGTATTCCCATGATTCTCATTCTAATCCTATAGCCCGCCAGAAAATTTGCCTGCCGCATAAGCTGTCAATTCTATGCAACAAAATTATTAAGCTTGGATTCAAATTGGTGCATAATTGAAAAAACAGAAATCTCGATTGAGGTTTGCCTTTAATTGTTGATTAAGCCTTGCGGGATGACAGATAAAAATTCAGGGCTGAAAAAACCAGCCCTGAATTCATACGATTTTTTATTTTTCCTATTGCGCGGGCGCGGTAGTGGGTAAATTAGGCTGCGCGATCGAACCTGTGTAGGAACCGGCGTAATAAGGCAGGGATTCAGGCAATGTCTTCACTTTCAGAGCTTCGGCTAAACGCCCAACCACATCACCAGGGATCTTGTTTCGTTCGGTATTGTAGGCTTCAACCGCATCATTCCAGTCTGCTCCGCAAGCATCGATCTTGTTATATTGTTCGGTCGCGGTCTGCATGGCAGCCAGCACTGGTTTGTCGCTCACTGTTGGCAGGGGGGCTTCCTGAAAAGCCTGGACAAACACGCTGAAACCGCCAGCTACTGCGTCAGGCAAGGCATTCTGCTGCGCCAGCTCGCCTAGGTCCAGCTGTGAGGTCGGCAGAGGGTTACCACTGGCATCTTTATAGTTTTTAAGTGATTCAGCGAGCCGCGCGGATGAATTATCCAGAGCTTCACGCCAGACCTTGGCTTTATTGATATCCGCCTGCTGGTAATTCTGCAGGAAATTTGCCTGGGTGTAGATGGTTCCCATGGCTGTGTCCACACATAGCTGGAAGTTGGATGCCATTTTCTGAGCTTTTTGGTAGTTCTCGATGAGAGTGTGATATTCGTCCACAACATTGGTTACAGCTTTTTTGATCGGCTGGCAGGCTCCCATTGCAAGCAACATCACCAGTATTACATTTATTAATATGACTTTTTTCATTTTCTTTTCTCCTTAAATTAAATCATTGATTGATATGATATTCCTTAATTCTTTTTCACACTTCCCGTTATGGTGGGTTCCTGTTTGAGCCACAAGCGGCGCAAGCTTTCATCTGTATTTCGTGCGATCGAAACTAAAGCGCCGGAGTAATCTTTGACATTGGCATAATTAGATGCTTCGCCAAGGGTGTCGGCGTAATCGATAGCGGTATACCAGTATAACCAGCGAGAGATCTCAATAGCGATCCTGCTCTCTTCCGGCTTTACATCTGGACGGATCAACCAAACAATTGAACGGCTGTCTTCAACGCTGCCCATCTCCGCCCAGCGTGCCCAGTCGCGCAGCCAGATTTTGTCATTGTTGGTGGCGCCCTTATTGACGATGCCGGTCTGGCAGATAACCGCAACCTCTGCGATGCCATCCTTGCGAAGTCTTTCGAACATGGTGTCAGCGATCTTCATTTTTTGCTGATCAAAACCACAGCCATTATCTATGATCCAGTATTGGCCGAGGGCTGGAAAGGTCGGCTGCCCTTCTCTTGGCATGCCGGTTTTCCATTCAACTGTTGGCGTAACAACTGGTTTTGCTGAAACAGCAGTTGAGCAGCCAGAGAAGATTGTCAGCAAAATTAAGGCAGAAAACACAAAAACGCGCTTTATTGACATCATGTATTTTCCTCATGATGGCGGTCAATGAATAAACCCGACACATCAAAACCCTTGCGGCTGCAGCCGGCACGCCCGCTGCCCGCGCAGGCACAGGCACATCCACTTGATACACAAGCGCAGCTTGATCCCCGCCCGCCAAATTGTCCACTGCCGCCGCCCGAGCGGGTTGAAGGCCTGGCAGCACTTCCGCCTGATCTGCGTGTACTGCTGTAATCAGAGCTGTTACGCCTATGGGGAATCGGTACGATCCAACCTCCTGATGACGGCCGGTCCTCTTCACGGTATCCTCCAAAATAACCCCCACGCTGATATGCGCGCTTTATGCTAGTCAAGATGCTCAGCACAATCACCAAAATGATCAGAAAAACGATCATAGGTATACAGGCGCAGAATGATAAAGTGGTTGGCAAAATAATACCCGATTGCGGATTCGTTTCATATGAATCTGAACTTGTAGATGTTTCACTTCCCTGGGAGGGATTCTGCGCTGATGAAATATAAAAACCTGGAAATGCAGCCAGGTCATAGGTCACATTAACTGTAAATTTTTCACCCGGTTCCAGTGAAGCTTTCCAGGTTGCCTGTTCAGAATCTTGTTCGGTGGGCAACGGATCAAAGGATTTCAGCAAAGTCGTATCCGTAGGCAGTTTCCAGATCAACTGAAAATTCAGTACGGGAATTTCATCAAACCATCCTGAGATAAATTGGTAACTGATCTCCTGCGCAGTTTCTTCTGCGTAAGCTAGGTCATATTGCCTCACACTGACTGCAACATTGACGCAGTCACCTGCATTGGCTTGTTGTTTTAAGTCAATGCGTAGTCGATAATTAAAATTGGAATCTTCAGACCTTATCGATCGGGCGTCGCCGCTATATTCGAGAAGCTCATAATGCTCGTTGGGAAGTCCAAGGTAAAACCATTCCAGCGGACCAGCATCATTGGATATAACGCACCAATCGATCGTATAAGTATTGATCAAACTGCCGTCATCCTGCGGATCAATACTAATAATATAATTCCTGATCTCATCGGTACCGGCAGCCTGAACATTGCCGCTGAATAGAAATGTTAGGACGGTTGTGATGATTAATCCGAAAGTGAAAAACCGTTTAGAGATCATCGTTCAACCTCGATTTTGTTAATTTCCATTAGAGGGCATCCATCCTGAGTAGTTAATCGCATTTTTCGGCATAAGGGATCATTCCAGATTTTTTTCCAAGGCGTTGTCAGCAGATTGCCCAAGCCCTTGGGATCTTCCAGCCAGGATTGGCAGGCAGTTACCCCCCCGTTCGGCATGACAGCCATATTAAATAAACAAGCGCCGCAGATCGCATCTGAAAGCCCCAATTCCTTGCTCTGTTCTTTATTTACCCAACCCGGACTGGTAAACATAAGTTCAATATTCAGGTCCCTGGCAAGTTTTACTGATTTTTTTAACACCCGCATCAATTCCGAATTTGTCAAAGCTTCGCCATGTCTAATCTGATCAGCTGCCGCGCCGGTAGTTATCAAACCGGAACAGGTGGCATATTTGACTCCCAGATTCTTTATAAACCTCAGAGTCTCTTCATAATCAGAATTCTTGCGTATCAAAGGCGTATTGACGCTGACGCTCAAGCCTGCTTCGATTGCATTCTCGATACCCGCAACCGTTTTCTTCCAGGCGCCAGTTTGGCCAACCAATGTATTATGAATGATCGCGTCAGCAGAATAAAGAGTCAATTGGATGCCATCCAGATCAGCATCAAATAGTTTTTTACAGAATTGTTTTGTCAGTTTTAAGCCATTGGTATTCAAACGGGTGACATGCCAGCGAGCATAAGCGATCAATTCGATCAGGTCCTCGCGCGAGGTGGGTTCACCGCCAGTGAAAGTGATCTGCGGGATGCCTGCTTCGCGACACTTGTCGATAATTGATTTCCATTCTTCAGTGGTAAGCGATTTTTCTACGACCATGGCTGACTGATGTGAAGCATAACAGTTCAAGCAATGCAGAGGGCATAACCATTCTCCCGCTTCTATCATGGGTGAAATTAACAGATCCATTCGCAGCGGTGCTTTCAAACGTTTCGCCAAGTCCAGCATAGAAACTTGAGACTGAACTTCCGGAGGAACATCAGCGCCATGTGAGATAGCGATACACAGCGCGACATTTTCATTCAGGTTTTCTAATATAGTCTCGCGCGAAACCGTTGGGTAGAGATACTGCATCCGTTCAACCACAGCCTCCAGGATCACACCCAGTTCCTGAAATGACAATTTTTTTCCTGGTTTTGCTTTTAGTTGAAGCTCGAGAATAAAAGAGCGCAGCAGGTCAGACCATGATGGTCCTACCAAAAATGAGTACCAGCCATTGATCAGAACTAAACTCGGATTCCGCACTCTCAGATTGGTCTTCAGAGGGATAAGGTGCACCCGTGTAACCTGCGGTGTTTTGGGATCAAAGGTGACCTGTAAAGGTTCGGCTGTTTGATCCGCTTTCAATTGTCTGATGGGAGAAAATAAGTCAGTAACCTTCAAGTTAAAATCCTTATTCCGATCATTTTTATAATTTCAAGTAACAAACTAATTTATTGATCCTTTTTATAATAATACAAATTTGATTTGAGAAGTCTTCATCACTTATCAGATTAAAAATAACTTCATTGTTCTTAAATACGTTTATCATCTAAAAAAGATTCTCATTTATTCAAGTGACAGATGTGATACCATATGGATCGCATTTGAATTAAAAACCAGCATCGGAAAGGTATAAACCATGTCAAAAATTCCAACTCCCCATATTGAAGCCGATACAAAAGATTTGATCGCCCCGGTTGTTTTAATGCCAGGCGACCCATTACGCGCAAAAAAAATAGCGGAAACCTATCTTGAAAATGTATCGCTCTTCAATCAGGTGCGCGGAATGCTTGGATTTACAGGCACTTATAAAGGTAAGAGGATCAGCGTGATGGGTTCGGGTATGGGCTTTGGCAGCATCGGAATTTATTCTTATGAGCTTTATCAATTTTATGACGTGCAGAGCATCATCCGCATCGGGTCATGCGGCGCAGGCAATCCGGACCTGAACGTGATGGATATCGTCTTAACCGATCTGGCTTTTTCCTCGGAACCTTTTGCCAAAGATGCACATGGTATTGATGACAAGCTGATCAAAGGCAGCCAGCGCATTTCTGACCTGGTCAAGCAAGTCGCAGGGGAAAAGAATATCAAAGTCCATGAAGGGAATGTCTCATCGGGAAGTGTCTTCTATTCCACAGTATCTGGCGATTGGGAAAAGATCCTCAAAGAAAATAAGATTATCGCTCTCGAAATGGAAGCTTTCGCACTATTTGCCAACGCGAGAGCCTTGAACAGGGAGGCAGCCTGCCTGCTTACCGTTTCTGACAGCGATTATAAGAAAGACCAGAATTTAACTGCGGAAGCGCGGCAAAACGCTTTTAATGACATGATGATACTTGCACTGGAAGCAGGCTACCGAAGTCTTGCGTAATAAAAAAGAAGTTTCAAAATTTTTACTGCATCAAGAATCTGATCAGCCAGATCATTTAGGATGGTTATCCAAAAGGCAGCATTCGGCTGCCTTTTGTTTTTCATTAAGGATATCCTTATTTATTATTTCTTTTTAATTTCAACTAAAAACAAATAACAGCTTCTATAATAAATGGTAGTAATAAAAATATTTTATGGCTTAAGGAAGTATTGTGAAAAAGCGACAGTCCGTCATTCTTTTATCATTAATAATCAGTTCTTTGATGTTGAGCATGCATAGCTGCAATACCAGCAAACCGGAAGATGAATTCAGCCCCGCGCTTACTGCGGCTGCAGCCACGATGCAAAGCGGTGTGATCAGCACGCCCGTCCTGTCTGCAAGCACTCCCACGCATATTCCAGTACAAACCACTATTATGCCAACTGGTCCCTGCAGCGCGGCGGCAAATGTCAACAGTATCAATATACGCCGCACCCCTTCGGGTGATATCATCGGCTGCTGCCTGGCCAAGGGCGAAAAAGTTGAGATTCGGGAAATTGATGGCAACGGCCAGTGGGCTTTAATATCAGGCATTGACTGTCCCTCGCATCAGGGCTGGGTAAAATTACGCTTGCTGAAGACTACTGGTGAATGCAGCCTGCTTTCCGCAACCCCGCAAAATTAATTTCAGCTTGATCAGCAATCTTCCTTCTTCATGTCCTGGGAGTATCTCAAACCAACATGACACCTTGGGAATTTTTATACTTAATCCCGATATGTTTTGATAGTCTTTCCAAATTTCCTGCAATAGAATTGAAATGACAAATTAGGAGATTTCATCAATGAAAAAGTATTTACTTGCTGCTTCAATTTTGTTGGGCTGCTGTTTTGACCTCTTGTTCTGGGAAAAAACCGCGGGTGTTTCATTCTTGATATTTGTCGTGCTATGCCTGGCTTCAGGATACTTATTAATTCGTGCGGATCATCTCCATTCAGCAAAAACCAGCCGGCTGCTGATTATCCCAATTCTGTTTCTGGCGATAATGAGTTTCATCAGAAAAGAACCATTCACATCTTTCCTTAATATCTCACTCACACTATCCCTAATGGCTGTGCTGGCAATGACGTATCTTGGAGGTCAATGGCTCTCTTATGGAATCGCTGATTACATTACAAATTTTTTTCATATGATCGGCGGCATGGTCACCCTCCCCTGGCAGGATAAAGCGGATGAGAACATACCAAAAGAACAATCCGGTTTTAAAACCTGGTTGAAAAGCGCACAGCCGGCTTTTCGCGGGGTTTTGCTGGCAATTCCGGTTCTACTGGTATTTACTGCTCTTTTTTCTTCCGCCGATTTGGTCTTTGCAAAGCGCGTATCGGAACTTGCGGCCAATCTTAAGCTCGAAAACTTGCCGGAATATATTTTCAGGGGCTTGTTGATTCTCCTGATTGGGTACCTATTCAGCGGGATCATTCTTTACGCAGCAAAGCACAGCGATTCCCCTCAATTGCTCGGGAAAGAAAAATCCATTTTTCCAGCTTTTCTGGGATCGACAGAAACCTTCATCATTCTCGGGGGAGTCATTGCCCTGTTCAGTGCTTTTGTGTTGATCCAAATCGAATACTTCTTTTTT
>CAZBNE010000037.1:152-19037 GCA_964493155.1 uncultured Pelolinea sp. | reverse complement strand
GCGAGAAAGACCATGGATCTTTGGGCTGGAAGCTATCTGTTGTCGCAGATAACTTACAAAGGAATTGAATATATCGGCCAAAACTACGGTTTCGACTGTGTTATCTTCCCTTCGCTCAGAAATATAGCTTTCGTGGAAAAATCTCTGTCAGAATGGGGAGTGAACCTCGCGGTCGATTCTCAAGTGCCCAAACCTTCAACTAGAGTAGCTTCCTTACCGAACAGATTTGTCGCTGTTGTCCCTACCAGAGACGTCAAGGTGATTCTAAAGGATGTAGAAGAAGCTATAAAAAATGGCTGGAAAGAAATAGCTAAGGAGGCATTGAAAGAAGCTAAAGCGCTAGATGATAGAAATCTCCAGAGGCAGCTGGATACATTCCCTGAGGTTTTCACGGCGAGTCAGGAACTAATTGAAACTGAGAGCGCCACGAATATAATAAGCAATCTGTACGATGACTCAAAAATCGCACAAGAAGTCGAAAACCTAAATAAACTATCCAAAGAATACGGGGCGTATAAACCAAATGCCGGAGCTCTTTACTCATTCGCATATAGACTTCTGAGAAGCCGTGCCGACGCGAGAAAAACGTTAAGAACCTTCACATACTTCACCGATAACTCTTCTGTCAACGGCAAACCTCTTCCCGGCGATCAGTTCAACGGAGATATGAAGGCGATCTTCAAGCTTGAAGATGGAGACAATGTTGACAGACTCAATGCCGTTAACGCCGTCAAGCGTCTTTACGCACTTAGCAAGAGCAAGAGGGAAGGGTTCCCCTCGGTAGATGAATTCGCCGGCAGGAATAAACAGGAGTTCATCAAATTCACAGATAGCGAACCACAGAGCTATAAGAACAGCTATTACGCAATTCTTCTTATGGACGGAGATAGAATGGGCAAATGGATCGGCGGAGAATACGCTCCCGAGATTGCTTCAGTTATCGCCGAACCTTTGCGTAAAGCAATTACCACCAGAGGCATTTCAGAAGATATTAAAAAGTATCTTCTCCAGAAGAAGACCGTACAACCGGCTTATCACAGGACTGTATCAAGAACCCTGAATATCTTCTCCTCGCTCGTTCAACTTGCAGTTGAAAAATACGGGGGAGAGCTTGTGTATTCTGGCGGGGACGATGTTCTTGCCTTCCTGCCTGCGGTCTCTGTTCTCGAGTGCGCGAACGATATTAGAAAGATGTATTCGGGAATTGGAGATCTTGAACTGGATTCAAGTGTGGGAAAACTCCTTTTCAAGGACGAAATGCTCTGGATAAATGGAAAGCCTCATGCCCCTATGATGGGTGTAAAGGCTACAATGAGCGCCGGAATTGCGGTTGTGAACCACAAGTTCCCGCTGAGCCAGGCGTTGAGGATTGCCCGCGAATCCGAGCACACCGCGAAAGAGGGTTATGGACGCGATAGCTTCGTTGTATCGATAGTCAGAAGATCGGGGCAGATTAGCCGAAATGGTGCAAAATGGTCGACTGAAGATAGAACTTTTGACACCATTAACAGTATAAAAGATTTGATCAGGAAAATGGAAGCTCTCGATTTCGGTTCCAGAAGCTTGAGAAAGCTCTTCGGTGATGATCTGATTCTCTCCAGCGACGAATACCTGGAGAAGTACATTCCATATGTACTGAAAAAGGCAGGGTCAATAAAGAAAGACGGAGGATCTCTGGAAAGAGGCCTCAAAGACTACTTCCGCAAAATGTATGATCTGGAGAAGAGAATTGAAGAAGACATCAAACGCAATGGAGATCCCTCTGATGCCCGAAAAAGGGCAGTGGATCTGCTGCTTGTCCAGGACTTTCTCCTGAGAGGTGACGGCAAATGAAGCATAACGTTATTTACTTCACACCTGAAGACTGGATCGGTTTCAGAGAGAACACGGTATTTCAAGCTGGAGGAAATGCCAGGACGGGCTCTGCAAAGATAGAGACGTTTCTTGGTGCCCTGAAAACAGCCTTGATAAAAGAAGCTGGAGAAGATCCCGGCAATTTATCATCGGAGCTTAGGCGAATAGTTGGAGACAGTGACCATACGGGTTCCTTGAGAATCTGGGGACCCTTTGTCTTCAAACGTGAGAATTCAGGTATCAAGCATTACTTTCCCGCACCAAACGGCATCTACAGGATCAAAGAAGATAGCGAACTTGAGCTCATGATGCCACACCACAAAGTAGAGGCAGAAATATATGGAAGGCAACTGAAGCTTCCCTGGATTCCTCACTCTGCAGAAGGTATTGATACACTTGATGGCGGTTTGATTGAGCTGAAGGAAATCAAGAATCTCCAGAGCAATCGGCCCTTCTCGGTACTGGAAAGCAAGTTTATAGGCGAGAGGCTGTATCGAGTTGAAAATAGAGTTGGCATAGCTTTAGAAAAGGAGAGAAAGAACGCTGAAGAAAGCATGCTCTATACACTTTCTTACTACAGATTCAATCCCGGAGCAGGTTTCTTTGCATTTGCCGATGACTATACAGCAAATCTTGTTTCGAAAGTCTCAGATGTCTTCATAGGAAGTAAGACTAGATCGGCTTCGGTTGAAGTTATGAATGTAGAAATCGACATCTTTGACCAAAAACCCGGTAGCAAAAAGGCCTTATGCCTTGTAACTCCTTCGATCTTTTCAAATGGTTCATTACCTTCCGATATGAGGATAGCCGGTTGCGAAGTAAGATCGGCAAATATCCAGAGAAAGATTGCAGTAAGTGGATGGGATCTTGCGCGTCAACAACCCAAGCCAATAAAGCATTACGTTGCACCGGGTTCAGTCTATTACCTTGAAGGCAGTTTCGAAAACACTGAAAGCGTAAGTATAGAGTCTCAGGATCTTGGATACGGTAAGTATTTCACAGTAAATTGGGATTACATAGGGAGGGATTGAAATTGAAAGCTTTCTATTTGTACGCTGAATCTCAAATTCATGCTGGAACAGGGGCAGATGTTGGAATTGTAGATCTTCCAATACAAAGAGAGAGAACAACTGGTTTTCCTGTTATTCAAGGAATAAAAGGAGCGTTGAGAGCTTCCGGTCTGATCAAAGACGATAGTATCTTCGGAAGCAAGCCTTCAAAAGGTGGAGACGAGAATACAGACGCAGGAAAGATCTCGTTTTCAGAGGCCAAGATCCTTCTCTTTCCTGTAAGATCTGCCGAAAAGATGTTTGTATGGGTCACATGTCCGATAGTGTTGCGAAGATTCGCAAGATCAACTGACAAAAAACTAGAGATACCAGATGTTCCAAATGACAAAGTACTGCTAGCCGATCAGAATTTCAATGAAAAGTCTCTGACACTGGAAGAGCTTGAGCTTCAATTTGATAAAAATCCTAAAGTATCTTCCATAGCTATTTTTCTCTCTAATTGTGCGCCCGATAGTTATATGGCAGGCAAATTGAAGAGGGATCTTGTATTAGTAAGTGATGATTTATTCGCAAAGATAATTAAAACGATGACCGAGGTTCAGCCGAGAATAAGAATCGATGAAGAGACTGGAATCGTTGCGAAAGGCGCGCTTTGGTACGAAGAATATCTTCCTCAGGACTCTGTTATGTACTTTGCCGCAAGAGAGACTGTCTATTCAAAGGGTAGTGAAGCCAAACTTTCGGAACTTAACGGCAAGATCATGACAATAGGCGGAAAAGAGACCACAGGAAAGGGCTTTGTCTTTGTCAAGGAAGTGGTATGATGCCATCTCTAAATGACTGGGCAAAACAAAGAGTCAGTTCCGTTCTACAGAAAAACGATAAAGTACAGAAAAGCTATAAGAGTGAGATAAAAGGCCTCGGAAGTATGATTCTTCAAAATGGACTTTACGGGACTATCGCCTACTACAAAGTAAGAAAAAAAGATGCGAGTCAGGAGATACTTGGCGATCTGAAAGAATTGCTTGCAGAGAGGATGAAAATCGCCGATGTTACTCAGATGAGCCCAATCAATGATCTTGATTATATGAAGGCGCAAGCAATAGTTCTAGAAGCCATTAAATGGTTGAGGAGATACGCCGATATACTGATCGAGGGTGAAGGCGATGATTGATCCTAACAGAATTGCAAACAGGGCTAACAGAAATTCCTCTTTGAACTACGATAAGCTCTTTCCCATAAGCAAGCATTCAATGCCAGATACCAGTCTCTTACCGGGGTGCTTGCCGGAACTGATGAATAGATTCGCATACCACGATCGAAATGCCGTGAACAATCTTATGGAGAGAAGAGATAGAATTGTAAGATCATTCAAAACAATATTCGACCAGGAGCTTCAAACAAAGAAATACCTCATGGTCGGATCCGGCTGTCCCTCCATATTCGATAACGGATTCACACTGATGCGTAACTATGGAATACCCTATATTCCGGCAAGTGCATTCAAAGGAGCGTTCTCTCACTACGTGGCTCAAGAGTTAGAAAAAGATAGTCTGGTAAAGCGTAATTACAGGCTTCTCTTCGGAACCGGGGAGAAAGATGACAATATAAGGGGAGCTTTGATATTTCTCGATGCTCTTCCCAGAAGCTATAGCCTGGGAATTGATATAATCAACAACCACTTTCAACCCTATTATAGCGATGAGAAGAACGAAAAAGCACCCAACGACTACTATGACCCCGTTCCAGTGCAGTATCTTGTGATCGATAGCGGCAGTGTATTCCGATTCACGGTACTCGACAGTGGAGAGATAGAAGATAGTCTAGGAGGAGAGATCGAAAGAGAACTTATGGACTTCCTGGGCGACTTCGGCCTCGGAGCTAAAACCTCTTACGGCTACGGCCTTTTCAAGAAGATAAAATAATCGACAGCGGCTTGTGCCGCTGTCTTTTTATGTAAAAGGGAAGTCTATATTGAGGCTTTTTGGATTGGAGGGATAAAAACTTGAGTTTATTCGACAAAGAGGCTGTGGTAAGAATACTCGCAAAATGCACGGGTGCCACGGACGAAGAAGTTAAGAAAAGGCTGGATAACAGAGACGAAGCGCTTCCCGAAATCTGTGTTCTGTCGTACGATGTTCCTTCAATAAAGAGGTACATTTTCTCTACATCTGATTTTAGGGGTATGTTCGGTGCAAGCAACGCTTTGAGCAGATTCGATAGTCTCGCAACAGAGGAACTCGAGAAACTGGGTTCGCATGTAGTTATCGCGGCAGGTGGAACTGGCCTACTCATATGCAGTATAGAGGATAGTAAAATCATCACCGATTGGCTGAACGAGAATTTCTCAAAGAATGTCCCCGGCGCTAAGTTGATTGTATCGCGAGTTAATCTTGAGCCCTACGAGCTAATATACGGCCTTGAGAAATGCGAGAATCAAACTAAATTGGAAGACCTTAAGGATCTAACCGGTACAGGTGCATTCTCGGATCTCTTCGAGTGGCTATCTACAAAACTTAGAGAAAGAAGAAACGAAGAGATATTCAACAGCTTTCTTCTGACAGAAGAGGTCCAAAGATGCGAGTTCTGTTCAAGCGAAGCTGCACAGATAAAATTGATTGAAGCTTACGATGAGGTCCATTATATTTGCCCGGTATGCAAAGAAAAGAGAGACCTTGCTAATGAACTAATCAAAAATAGGAAGATGGCAGTTTCCATAAACGATATCGATGTGGCTGAGGATCCTGAATTGCAAAACAATCTGTTCGGCGTCATTTATATCGATGGCAATAACCTGGGAAATCTGTACTCGAAGATCCGTGACGAAAGAGATTATAGAGAGAAGAGCCAGGCGATTGAGCGATGCGTCTCAGAATCGCTAAAAAAAGCAATAGCCGAGAACAAGTTAGAAGGCACTTATTCGACTCCAATAATCGGAGGAGACGATTTACTTCTCTTCGTACCTGCAGCGAAGATATTCGCAGTGTATAAAACAATCACCGAGAATATCGACAGAGGTTTCAAAGCGCTTGGAATAGGTTTCTGCTGTGGAATGGCACTAGTTCCAAAGAAGCTTCCGGTGAGATTCATTTTTGAAGTAGTTGAGGAATTGTTGAAATCAGCCAAAAAAGCTGCATACAAAGCTAACTACTCTAATCCCGGTAATTACGTTGCATTCAGAATGTTGCTTCAAAACTCTCTCAACCCTGTTCAGGAGCATTCTTTCACGGCTCCAGATATCAGTCACCGGGTAAAGGAAATTCTGGGAAAAGGATTACAGATGAGTGAGTTTGAAGAGATTCGGAAGATTATCGAAAAAGACGGCCCAAAGAAGTTTTCGAATTTCCTCCAGAAGATTATTTCATGCATGGTCGATGATCCTTTGGTTGCGAAGCTGAATATGAGATACTTCTACGTTCACGGGGAAAAGACTCATGACTTCGGAAGCAATATTGTGGAAATGATCAACAAGTACTTCCTGATCGGCGACACTTCAAAAACTGAAATCGAGAGCAGAGTGTTGACTTTAATGGAACTCAGTAAAGCGATGTCATTACAGAATGGGGTGAGAGCGTGATATACAACATCGAAGTCGAGACCAAATCGCCTCTTCTTATTGGCTCAAGCTCGGGAAGCGATGTCTGGTCAAAGGACATTGCAATGAAGAAAAACCTTCCGATAATACCAGGTTCAGCCATTAAGGGAGCATTGAGAGAAGTCTCGCCTATGCTAAGCGAATACGTAAATGAAATTAATTCTCTTTTTGGTGATTCTGAAAATCAGGGAAAGCTCATCTTCACTGAATTATCGGTCAAGACTCCAGGTGATTCAAACCTTTTTATTGAGCGCACCCATATTTCTATGGATAGAAAGACAAGGACAGTGAGCCAGAAGAAGCTGTTTAAGATACGTGCCGTGAATACTGGAGTGAAGTTCCAGGGAAATGTATTTGCAGTTTCACCCTTGACTTCTAGCGAGGAGAAGGTTTTTATACTCTTACTTTCTCTCACAAAGAAACTCGGTTCAAAGAAGTCGGCCGGCTATGGTTTTATAGACTTCAGACTAACTGGCAAAGTCGAGAAAAGCAGCATAAAGAATATTCCCCAAGCAAGAGTAGCACAGATAATATGCGAACCAATGGAGCCTTTTCTGGTCACCACGGAAAGAACTAAGTCTTACCTGTACAACTCTGCCAAATATATCCCGGGATCTACACTTAGAGGAGCATATGCGGCACGATTGTCGAAAGACACCAAGGATTTTAAAGAGATATTCCTACTAGAAAGGGTGAAGTTTCCCAACCTTTATCCAATGATAGACGATGCTATTGCATATCCCTCCCCGGACTCGATTCTTAGGGCGAAGTATTCTGAAGACTCTGACGAAATATTCGATCAACTGAGGACTATACTAATATCCAGCATTGAGAATAGCAGAGGCAAGAAATTATCGGTAAGAAACACTAGAAACGGTAAGAGACTTGACCGGGCCGGAAAATGGTATGTCCCGGGAACTGGTGTTTTTGATTCAGGAAAAGGTGATACGTCAACTCAGGTGTCGCTTGACAGTAAGTTGCGAAGTGCAAAGGACGGATCACTGAGAACTTACAATACGTATTTCCATAATAAAATGTCGGGACTCTTCAGATCCGAGTCGGAATCTCTTCTGAGTATGCTTAATGAAGATTGGCTGTACATTGGCAATTCAAAGACCAGAGGATTCGGACTCGTGAGAGTACTTGAATTCAGAGAACACAGGATTGATTTGATCTCAGAAATAAAGAGTTTCAATGAGAGCATCCGGAACGTTCTGCCTGGTGAAGATCGTACATATGTTTCTATTCTGCTAACCTCGGATCTCATACTCCAGAAAGACGAAACGATAGAGATGTTAATGGGGAGCGAATTCAAACTCGCATTGAGTCTCTTGAAGGCTTCTCATACATCGGGTTGGTCTTCTGCTTCTAACATTCCAAAAGCTTTTCAAAACAATATTTCTGCAGGAACAGTTCTAATCTATAGTACTGATTTGTCTGTTGAAGAATCAGCCAAAATTGTTGAGAAGCTTTACATAAAGGGTTTGGGAAAGTTCACCGGGTCTGGATACGGTCAGTTCGTTATCTATAAGTGAAGGAGGAATAGATATGATCAACGCTGATCAAAAAAGAAAGCTGGTTACTATGGCAGAGAAATATTATCAGAGCGGCGGGTCCAAAACTGATACTGATACTCAGCTTCGTAAGTTTTGTGAAATCGCAAAACAATCATCTTGCGTCGAGGAATTTGAAAACTACCTGAAGTACCAGATTGGAAGGGATCCTTTTGATTTTAGGAAAGGGCTTATCAAAGAAATAGAGAGTATCAAGAATCTCGCTAAAGAAGATCCTCTAGAGGCTATATCGCACTACTTCGGTTACATGGCAAGGTTTGCGAAGTTCGTTGCCGCTGAGAGGAGAGGTAGAAGATGAGATTCTTCGATACTTTTATCAATCGATATACTCTAAGCATAGAGATAGAACTGGTGACCGCTCTTCATATTGGAGTTGGTAATCAATCAATCTCACCCCTCGATTCGGATAACGCAATAATGCGAATGCCCGATGGAAATGCAGTGATTCCCGGAGCATCTCTTAAAGGGGTCTTTAGATCAAATCTGGAAGCGATACTGCGAATGAGCGGGCTGCATGTATGTGACAGCACAAATTCAACCTGCGGTTCCAGTTCAAGAGATTCCTCAAACGAAAAATTGTACAAAGATATCGAACAGAGTTGCGAAGTATGTTCCCTCTTCGGTTCACAGTCGATCTCTTCTCACATTTACATAAGCGACGCCATAAGGCGCGGTGAGCCAGGCGAGAGTTTCACGTCAACTAGAGATGGAGTGATGATAAGAAGGGATACTGAAAATGCCGCAGGTGGTAGGAAGTACGATTTTGAAGTAGTGAATCCTGGAACGGTTTTCGCCGGCGAGATATTGCTCGAGAACGTTGATGATTATCAGGTTGGATATGTACTGATGATTCTCGATTTGGTGAATCAGGGATTTATCAGACTGGGAGGAAAGAAATCTGCCGGGCTCGGAAGAGTAAACATGTCCTTCAGCATCCAGAAGATCGACAAGAAAAGCATCCTGAAAGAAAGTGGAGCGATCGAGCTCTCAGAACAAGAGATTGCTAATCTAAAGCTCGCTGCTAGAAACCATATAGCGGAGGTTATTGTATGAGCACACTCTTTGGAGAACTTAGAAGCCATATAAAGATCGACTATTCACTCGAGCCAAAAACAGCGTTTGTAATACGAGCCGGCGGAGATTCACCAGATCCGACAGCTCCCGACAATCCGTTCGTCAGGATTAACACACCTTACGGCTACTCTATTTATGTTCCTGGTAGTTCAATGAAAGGAGTTTTCAGAAGCCATATAGAAAGCATATTAAAAGCGATGTCAAAGGAAGTGTGCGGTTTCTCTCATCAATGGGGTGCCGATTGTGGCAAGAAGGAAATCAACAGGGGTACTCTTGAAAGAGAGAATGATGGTCTGCTAAGATACCGGAATTCCTGTTATTCGTGCAAAATGTTCGGCTCAACTGCCGTTGGATCGATAGTCAAATTCGATGATCTCTTTCCTTATAGGCCTGAGAATAATTCAGAAGAAAAGATGAGAGCGGTTACCGAAATCGAGAAGTATCTTAATATAAGGCATGGAATAAAAATCGACAGGAAATCTGGTTCCGTTGCCAGGAGCGCTCTTTATGATATTGAGTGCCTCTCTGGTGGCAAGTTCTATGGAAGCATATTCCTTAAGAATCCAGAAAAGTGGCAGCTCGCTCTGTTGCTCAAGACTTTTACACATATAAATCATGGTTATCAAAAAGCGGGTGGGCAGAAGTCGAGAGGTTTTGGCCATGTTAATCTGGAAATCGAGAAGATATCCTGTCTTTCGAAGTTGAGGGATAAAATCGTCTTCTCTTCATTTGACAGAGCCAGAGGATTTATAGACGACCCTATGAGTGTAATTCAATCTTCGGATGTATTTCCACCGTACAGCTTTGAGTTTTCAGGCGAGGCATTGGAGAAATTTGAAGTAGACGTCAACTCCACTCTTTCAAGAGCGTGGTGAGACAGTTGAACGACAGACTTGAGCATCTCGAGAGATTAAAAAGCACTGAAGGATTGTTTTATGTGATCTTTAACGACTACAGGGCTCTTCAACTCGACAAAATGACCCCCGATGAAAGTATAGAACTATTCAATAAACTGCATGATAGTTTCGATTATAATTTCTACTTCAGAGCTTTCAACGAGTATCTGGATTTTGTGTGGTTCTATGGAGATATCTATATCAGCGACAGAAAGAACGCCGATGAAAGGGTAGTTTATCTCAATGCCGGTATCAGGAAGAAGATACCATTTTCTAATCCCGTAATAAAGTTTGTCAGTGACCTTTCGATGCCTGGCGGTATGAGGTATATCAGAGTAGAGGAGGAAGGAGCCTGATGCCAGATTACAATGACTCTCCAAAGGGATACATGAGGCTCGTAATTCCCAAAAACACTTCACATATTGAATCGAGAGATTTCTCTCACATCGATTCACTTAGAGATGATCGGTTGAACGGAGTATTGAAGCTCGAAGTGGTAACCCGGTCAAATACATGTTTCACTCAGGGAGATCTCCTTATGAAAGAGGGGAAAATCACTAATGTCCTGTCGAGAGAAGGGACAAGAGTACTGATTCCCGGGGCATCACTCAAAGGGGCCATACGCACATATGCGGAATTCCTTTCTAATTCTTGTGCCGCAAGCGGAACGGCTTCATGCAACGATAGACTTTGTATTGTATGTTCGATGTTTGGAACACTTGGAAAACTTGGTAGAGTTCAGTTCAACGACGCTCTTGTTGACGGAAGCAGCTTGAAAACAACCGTTGTTTCAGGCCCTTCTCAATGGCAGGGAAGAGCAACTCAACCAAATACGGGCAAAATTTACTCTCATGTGTTTTCGGAAACCGGGGAGAAAAACTCTGCATACGAAGTAATTGAACCCGGAAACAGTTTTGATATCAAAATAACTCTTAAGGGACTTACAAAGAAAGAATTCGGTCTCTTAGCGGTTGCTCTGGGAATATCCGAAAAACGTTTTGCAGTAAAGCTGGGAAGGGGGAAAAACATCGGATTTGGAAGTGTAGCTCTAAAGCCAAATAGCTTTCTGAAGGTAACTGCTTTACAGGAAACACTTATCTCCAGAGATGAACTGAGAAAACTGATCAATGATTGCGCTAACGTTTATCTTCAGAGTATCAGCGGTGATAAAGACATCATGGAAAATCTGGATAAAATCATAGAAGATTCAAGGATGGTGCTGCAGCTTGAAGAGGGATAATTCATCGTTAATTGAGCTTGCGTCCGAGACTGCAAATTTACTTTTTAGAGCTAACAAAGCAGATCTATCGAAGTCGGCTAAAACACTATTGGAGATCTCAAAGAAATTCGGATTTGATGAGGCAAAGAAACTGGATCTGATTCAATACAGAAAAATGAGAACTGATGGTTCAGGCGATAATCTTGATACAATTATTTACAAGATCAAAGAGTTATCTAAAACCGGTAAGCTTTCCAGTGAAGATATCCCTGGCTTTCTTGGATACCTATCGCGGGAATTGAAGTATCTGGAATCGGCCAAGGCTAATACGGCAACGGTCAAACATGAAGGCCAAAAGGAATCTGAGCAAAGAGGCAACATTAACAGGAACACTTCGAATATATCATCCACTGGTCCAGCTACCTATAATCCATTTGCCGATCTTGAAGGCCTGAAAAAGAAGCTAAAAGGTTGACAGCGGCGAAAGCCGCTGTTTTCTTCAGTAGTCTTCAAATAGGCAAAGAGAGGTGAACCACATGCATAATGAAAGTACGCTTATGAAAAAGCTGAAAGAAGCCAAAGACTTTTATGATGAAGAATTCACGAGATCTCGGGAGAATTTCAAAAAGATACGGGACGATCTGGAGGAGGCAAGAAACAAACTAAACGGCATAAGAGAAGAGATCGATGCCCGACGTGAAGAGTTAAATACAATAATTACTGGCGTTGCCGACGCAAAAAACTCTATCGATGACCATGTCCTTACAATGAGCTCTCTGGATAATAAGCTGTCTCGTTTTGAAGAGCAAAAAAGGACGCTTGAAAGCTTTGTTGCTGAACTAGATAGATGTCAGGATTCTTTTGAAAGAGTTTCGAACAACCTGAACAACCTGCTCGGTTCTGCAAGTGTCGAGTCGCTAAAAAATCTGAACTCGATCATTTTGGAAACGAATAATTTTGATCTAGAGCATTTCAAAGAGCAGATAGATCATGCCCGGGATTTCCATGATCTCATGGACAGAAAACTCGGAAAACTGGATGATATTCTTTCGATAATGGATTCAAAGGAGGAGAAACTTGAATCCATTGAACGGAGCATCGAGCAGTTCAATGAGGAACTGGAGCGGAAGGAGCAGCATGCACTGAAGAGAATCTCTGAAAGCACAATAAAGCTGGAAGAAAGGAAGGAGACCATTACGAAGGATATTCAAGTCCAGTGGGTTACCGGAAACAAACTGTATCTCAAAAACAGGCTTTGGGCTTTCGTCGGTCTTGTCGTTCTGGCAGCAAATCTGGTGGTGACGTTGCTTTGGTGATTGAAGGCAGATTTTGTGTTGAAGCGGCCGTTGAAAGATCGAAAGAATTGGGACTCAGTCTGAAGGAAATATGGGAAAGCTTCTGGAATCATATAGACACCGGAAAGGGCCGCATTGAGGATGGTAAATTGGAGTTTCTTCATAGTGAAGGCGATTACTCTTATTACGCGTATAGGCTACCGAAAGGAATAAGGGCGCAGTTCATCGTAGATAAAGAAAGAACTACAGCCATACTCTATTGCGCGGATGATCACGATGTCTCGTATGTTGAAGCAAACAAAAAAAGTCATCTGAGCCTTTTTGAGAAAGCCTTACAGGGAAAACTCTTTGAAGTCAAGGCGACCAACGAGAATTCTCTCGATTCACTACAAAACATCGCTTCTGTACCAATACGCTTGTTTCCATTCGATCCATCCCAGTCCATAGACGATCTACTCGAAAAATTTCGAGAACTGAAATACGAGTTATCACCCGCTCAAAAACAAATAATACTGAGATCCTACGAAAGGGGTTCAAACATTCTTATTGAAGGACCGGCGGGAACCGGTAAATCACTCTTGCTTTTTAGAGCACTGTTCAAGAGCACTGGCCAGATAAATAACGGTCAGGAGCTGTCTGACGCAATTTATGTCTCTTGCAGCAAGAAGTTATCTGAACACTGGAAAAGTTACTACAAGAAAACTAGTCAAGAGAGCCGAATGAAAACCAGATTCACAACTATCCAGGATCTTGTGCCGGGTCTCAAAGAATCATTTGACTATTTAGAGTCACTGATCGAGGAAATGAGCTTCAAAAGAGGGCATAATGAAATTCTGAAACAGTACCTGCCTGATAGGAAGTCATGTGAATTTACCACCGCCTTTTCGAGATTACTCTACGTCATAAATTCTCGAAGGGGAAGTATTGAAAGATCAGAAATCATAAGATACCTCGAGCAGGTGATATCCAAAGGTCTTACGGTTGACGAATTCGCCGATGTGGTCCTGGAGATACTGGATAAACTTAACGGGAAAGCTAATAATGAAAAGGCACACAAGAAGAGTGAGCTGCTCCTGCCATGGGAAGTAATGAAAAACGCTCTTGAATCCCCTATGGACCTCAGTAACTCGCTTCTTTTGATCGACGAAGCCCAGGATTTCACTGAGAGTGAGCTAAATTATCTGAAGCTCGGCAACCCTGCCATATGTATGATTGCCTGTGATTATGATCAACAAGTTCTCGGTCATTTCACCCGACGGGAATTTATCACCAGTGCTTTCTATCCGCCGCAAGTAAAAGAGTATAGGCTCAAAGAAGTGTACAGAAATACCCGGGATATCTTTCTTCTTGCGAGGAAATTCAGAAATATGGCAATTACGAAGGACGCTGATCTGCTGACAGAGCCGATAATGCCTTATCAGAAGCCTATTGTTTCCAGGGCTTCCGGAATTGATGAACTGGTAGATGAACTCAAGGCCATTATCAAAGAAGACAACGAAATAAACATGGCTGTCCTGCTTCCCAACCGGGCAATGAAAGATGAATTTGAAGAGCGTTTCCGGGACTGCGATTCAAGAGGTATCCATCCATTTGTGATCTCAGAGATCAAGGGACTCGAGTTCAGTAACGTCGTTCTCTATAATCCCCATGAGATGGATCAAGATCGAAGCAAAGATCTATACGAAAAACTCTATACCTCAATAACAAGAGCGAAGTACATGCTTCTCACCGTCTTCTCGAGTGAAACTCCGGGTGAAGATGAGGTTTTTCCACTTTTCGTAAGGGAAATTGACCAGGATAATCACGGAAAAGCAAGCATAGAAATGAATCTGGCAAAAGCAGTTGAAGAAATGAAAATTCACGGGAAGAGATATTTGGACTATAGCGAGATTCTCAGTATGGCTTCGGAGAGGGCGAAGAGTCTTTTTGAAAGATTCAAAGAATCGAAAGATGAAGCTTCTCTTGGACAAGCAATAGAACTTCTCACCAAACATAAAATGAACGATGAGCTTATAAGAAAACTTATCGAAGTGAATGAAGTCTTTTATGCTGCGATGATTGCATCTATGAACAATGCGGAAGATGATCTTATAGAAGCGATCTCAAAGAAGGACTGTTTTATTGGCTCTGCTTTGAAAAACGTCTAGTCACCCGATCTTCCTTAAAAGCTCGAATAGAAATACATTGTCGCTTCTTCGCGAGTGTTCGAGCAACTCCTCGCTGAATCCTTTTCTGGAGAAAAGCAGAAAAGTGCCGTCGGCAGCTTTTGAGGTCATTAGTGCTTTTCTCTGGAGTTCTCTCAACGTTTCGATCCCCACCGGTCCTTCGCGGTATTTGCATTCGCCAAAAACCATCGGGGTGTTGTCGCCGTCAACCCCGACGATATCGATCTCCTCCTTCGAGTCCCACCATCGACCAATCCTGACGATTTTGTCTCCAAAGAAGCCTTCGCTGGCCATCTCTTTCACCAGTTCCCGGCAGACTCTCTCATAGACGAAGCTCAAGTGGTTATCGACGAAGCTTTTGTGGATCTTCTCGATTACGGGAGCCGTGTTCCCCATTTCCAGATAGCTCATGAAGGGATAGACAAACCTGAACCAGAACTGGCATTCCCATTCCAAATCATCTTTCGCCTGTATTTATAGACTCTCCAAATCATTATAAAAAGCTAATTATAAAGCTCGATATTGAAAAGTGTATTTATATACCTTGAAGGAGGTGAAGCGCTGATTACTACAAATGCTTTTACAGCTTTGTTGCGTTCCAGAATAGCTGCCGCAACTGCGGAGGGAGCGAAAACGGTCGTACTCAAAAACGCCGGGCCGGAATCGTTGGCCGCTACGAAAGATTGTGGTTGCAGAACGATATCCGAAGATGTTTCGCTCGATTTTTCCTGGTTCGCCGAACTGGGTAATCTCGAGAAACTCCTCCGGCTCTCGGCCGTTTTTGAAAAAGGCCCCGTGCTGATTACAGAATGGCTGTATGTGGTTCTGCTGAAGTTCGCGCCGGTTTTTGAGGGCTATTTTGGAAAAACCGCTGCTATCAACTGCGTGGAGAGATTCGGAGCGCCTATCGACGAAACAATGCCCCTGGAAGTCCTTGGAACGATTTTTGAAATCCATTCTGACAGCCTGAGAATTGGGAAATTTCCTCCTATCGAAGAGTACCCTCTCTACCCCAGGTCAAAATCACAAGAGGTAAACACGATCGACGGGCTGATAGCAATTATCGTTGGGAAAAAGGCCAGCGCTTTTTCATTAAGTGAAGACTTAAAAGCCCTGCTGGTCGAGCGAAATTACAATCTCTATAACGGTCCCGACCCGGAAGTAATTATTGTCAACAGTGCAACGGAAAAGCAGTTGGCCGAGATAGACAGGCTCATATCTCTAGCGGAGGCTGAAGGCAGAACGATCGATCTGGTGAATTTCACAGGTTACTGCCCGGGACCGGAAGCGAGAAGCCTGGATCTTAAGTCGGAACTGAAAAGGGAATTCGGATTCGATTCATTCAAAGATTACGCAGTTTATGGAAGCGACGGAACTTATTCTATAAGTCAGGAAGAGATGATAAGATATTTGATCGACCAGAACTATCGTAAAAAACCTTCGGATTTGTTCTTTGTCGCCTCTACGGGCTCAGGGAAGTCTCTGATTTACCAGCTCGCAGCGAAAATATTGAAGAAGACCCTTGAAAGGCTCACGGTAGTTATCACTCCTTTGAAGGCACTGATGGAGGATCAGGTCGAGATTCTCAAGGAGCGCTTCGGGCAGACCGAGGCCGCTTTCATAAACTCCGATCTGAGCCTGGATGAAAGAGCCGAACTCATAGATAGACTTCACAAGGGTGAAATCACGATCCTTTACGTATCGCCCGAAACCTTTGTCGGCTGTTCGCTATCTACCATCATTGGCGACAGAAGAATCGGTCTCATGGTCATAGATGAGGCTCATCTGGTGACGACATGGGGAAAGACTTTCCGGGTAGATTACGGCTATCTGGGAGAAGATCTCAAGGTCTTGAGAGAAAGAATGGACTTTCCGGTGATGGCAACAACTGCGACTGCAATTTCCGGTGGGGAGCTGGACACAGTTGATGAGATAAGCAACCTCCTCTACCTCAGATCACCCAGAATAATCATGACCAGTGTCAGGCGAAACAATATATCCTTCAATATCACGAGATTCAATCTCTCCGAAGAGAAGAAAGAAAGCAGAACTTCTCAAAAGATCTCAGATACTGTGGATTCAACGATCTCTCTGATAGAGTCCGGTAAGAAAAGCATAGTATACTGTCCTTTCGTCGGTCAGGCGGATAATATCTACACCGTTGTCAGTAGCGTTGCCGAATGCAGAAACAAAGTTGGAAGGTACACTGGACCGACTGGTGTTGAAGAACGCAGAAAGACTCAAAGACTCTTTGGTAAGGGAATCTATCGAACTGTGATAGCCACAAAGGCATTTGGGATGGGCGTTGATATCCCCGATATTGACGAAGTATATCATCATAGTGTGCCATCGGTTATGGCAGACTACGTGCAGGAGATTGGAAGGGCGGGGAGAGATGGAAGACCCTCTATTGCATCTACCCACTTCAATGTCAAAGATCTCTCTGACAGCCTGAAACTCTCTATGATCTCCGTGCCGGAGCAGTGGAAGACGAAACACATAATGGAGCATCTGGGTAATCTGGTTAGACAGAGCAAGAACGGCGAAATAGTCCTCTCGCTAGACGATATCAGGTATCTCCTGGTAACCGGGAAAGATAAGTACGCAGCCGACACAGTGAGAGACAAGGCGAGAGTTGCCGTCTTCCTTATCCAGAGAGATCTCATAAATAAGACCGGCAAGCAGGTCTTGATAAGATTGGGAGAGACTTATCAGTATTTGTATTTCATGGCAAACGAAGAAGACGCCGACGAACTCATCAGGGTATATCCGGAAATATCCAAAGAATCAAATGGCTACTGTCGAAGGGGCTTCTACCGTGATGAACTGATCAGTTCTGCGGGAGGCATATACAAGATCGACATCTCCGCTCTCTGGGAAAGGCTTTACAGAGACCGGACACTCAAGAAACTCGTCTGGCAGTTCATGAACAATCCGAAATCGATTATCGGAAAGCCAGTTATTCCGAAAACTGCGGTGGAGGTTCAGATAACTAAAGACAGCAATCAGCTAAAACAACAGCTGAGCAGGTTCATATGCACTCTGTCCGATCTGGCACTCAATTCCATGCGCAAAAGAAAAGAAGAGAAGGAATTCTTTGACGATCTTATCGAAAGCATAAAGGCCACGGGAATCTTTCAGGGAGTATCGGATATCGATTTCAAGCTCAGGAATATCGTGAGAAATCACTTCACCTCCTACAACGGCGACAGATTTCAGACAAGCTTCTTTAAATGCCAGGGCGAGCTTTTGAATTACGAATATACCGCGCCGTACGATCCGGTTATCACACGCAACAGATGGATCAGAAAGCTCGATGAACTGCTCGAATACTGTAACGATACTCACTGCAAGCTCTTCCTCAATGGCGATGATGAACACACTGCCGTAATTACCGGTCTTCTCAGTATAATGGATATTCTCAACATGGCACACGTGAAGTTCAGCGGTGGGGAAAGCTGTGCAGTACATTTGAAATGCACCGATAGATCATTCATGTTGAATATCTTCAAAAACTACTCCTGCGAAATAACAAAGACAATCCGTAAAAGAATAGAGAGAGAAGAGCAGATAATGAAAGATTTCTTCACTAAAAACCTTGATGACAGCCAGAGATGGGATTTTATCGAAGGATACTTTCTTGGTAAAATACATTAACGGGGCGGTAATAGCCGCTCCGTTACTTTGATTGGGGGGTCGAAAGATGTCAGAGAAGATCGAACGAGAAGATAAATACCTTCTTGATAGCGTAAGAGATAAGCAGACGATCAAAGAGTTCAAAGAGAAAGCTAAAGCTTATAAAAGAACCGGAATTATTCAATGGTATCTCAGGCGCGAGGAAGACGGAGAGGAACGGATCCGGTTGGAGATAATTCCAGAAAAGACCGGAATGCGCCACGTATGGACTCAGGCGAAGAAAGAACACCGTTCTGATTTGAGAGACAGGCTTGAGAGTGAGTATTCGCTCGACCCTACTGAAGTAGATCTGAAACAGCTCGAAACGCTTCCATTTGTTGTCAAGATAAGACACTATATTGAACCAAAGAGCGAAGGTATAAAAGAAGTAATACTAGATGAGTTTCTCGAGAAATGGAAGTGTGGCTGTGACTTTCTGGCCGAGATAGAGACATTAGACGAAACAAAAGACAGAGCTGTGATATCTGAAGAGGCTGCTTCGTGGGATTTTCTGAAAGACCTCATTGC
>CAZBNE010000037.1:0-142 GCA_964493155.1 uncultured Pelolinea sp. | reverse complement strand
AGTAAAAACGACAAAAGAAGAATCAAAGAAATACGAGAACAAAAAACTTGCCAAAAATCACGAAGAGAACAGCGTGTTCAAAGTCATCCAGTATGTCGAGAACAGGCTAAAGCCGGAGCAAGTCGTTGTGGCATTGCAGGGA
>CAZBNE010000036.1:0-19268 GCA_964493155.1 uncultured Pelolinea sp. | reverse complement strand
GTTTTTGTTTTCTTAGTTCCTGTAGTTTTTCATTAAGCTCCATAAAATGTATATCGCCTCGCTCTGTACAAATATCGCATAAATGTGACATTAATGAATAATTGATTTTCTTTTATCACCTCAAAAATTAACCCCTCATGTGTAAAACTTTGCTTTATGTAGTAATCATCAACATCGGACATAACATAAGCAATCGGATCAGGATGATCTCTCTATATGCATTTCATTATTAGTGGAGATGGCGGGAATCGAACCCGCGTCCGAAAGATTAGAGCGCCAAACATCTACGAGCGTATCAGATTTTTAGTCTTGTTGCCGGGCGGTGACCTGCATCCGTTACCGTCAACCAGCCGTTTGGACCCTAAAGCCCTCTTTCACGCGAACCACGGCATTTCGCGCGGCACTCCAGCCTTGTGTCGCCTGTTCTGCTACCGGCTGGAGAACGGAGCAGACAGACGTGGCCTGCAAGAGGCCATTGCACCCTTGTTTAACTGCTTACGCAGCTAAAGGCAGGGTTGCGTAGTTAGTGCGATTGGCACTTGTTTTTTGTACTGATTTCACGAGGTCGGTACCTCTCGGCTCGCCGTTCGGGTTCAGCCTCTCCCGTCGAAGCCTGTCATCCCCGAATACGATTAGATTATACAGTACCTTTGTTAGATCTATATATAAACCGAGGTTTTCCTCTGGCATGATACCTGCAACTAAGGACTGTGTATCAATGATTGGTGGCAGATGGTTACCGGAATCGATCTTTCAGAAAAAAACGGCAGCATTGACTGGTCCCTGGTAGGAAAGGGGGATATTTATTTTGCTTTTATTAAAGCAACTGAAGCGCTTGATATTGTCGATGTTCAGTTTTTTACCAACCTGAAAGCTGCTCAAAAAGCAGGAATATTAACCGGTGCATATCATTGGCTTCATCCAGGTCTGCATGTTGGGCAGCAGCTGGAGAACTTTTTGAAAACCGTTAATAATTTCAGCGGTATGCTGCCGCCTGTTGTCTGTCTGCAGACACATCTGCCTTCTTTGGAAGAAATGGAAAAGAACACAAAGGCATTTTTGAAATTGCTTGAAAAAAAAGTCGGCGTAAAACCGATCATCTATACTTCGGATACTTTTTGGAAAACCTATCTGCCCCAATCCAGCTGGGGTTGCGAATATCCCCTTTGGATTGATTATCCCGGGACATTCTGGCCTGAGCAGCTATGGCCCTGGGCGGGATGGTCTTTCTGGCAGAATTCTTATCAAGTCCGTCTACCAGGAATCCCCTTAAACCTGGGCAGCAACTGGTTTAATGGAACATTGAAAGAACTCAGAAGCATGCTGATCCAATGAAATAGGAAAAGAAAAGACAATGATCCCCGGAATTGATGTTTCCCACTGGCAGAATGAAATAGATTGGGCTGAGGTCAAACGCAGCGGTGTAAGATTTGCGTTTATTAAAGCGACTGAATTTCCGGATAAACGAACCACGCTGTTCGTAGATAACAAGTTAAAAATAAATTCCGAGGGGGCGCAGGCAAACGGCATCCATTGGAGCGCGTACCATTTCTTCAGGACTCATATTGACCCTATTTTGCAGGCTAAAGTGTATTGCGAAACAGTTGGTGATTTTTCAAGCCTTCCTCCAGTAATGGACCTGGAAGTTGCGGGTTCAAAAGGGGAGCGGTTGAATTACAAGGTCAGGCAATTTCTGGAAGAAGTTGAGAAGATCACAAACCGAAAACCCATTCTTTACACAAGCAGCGGTTTTTGGCGCAGTTACATGATGAGTGAGAAACGCGAACACACGGATTGGGCCAGGTTTTATCCCTTGTGGCTGGCGCATTACACTGCGCTTTGGCCGAGTACCCCTTACCCCTGGATCGGATGGTCTTTTTGGCAGCATTCCGATCATGGTACCTTACCCGGGATTAAAACACATGTTGACCTCAACTGGTATACAGGTTCAGAAGAAGAAATGATCGATCAATTCGTCATTTCTGCTCCATCAATGACCGAATCAGAAAATTCAGGTCAAAAGCCATTTTCTAAGCCTAGTCCAGAAGCTAAAAATTATCTGGATATGAATAGCAGAGGCGACTATCAGGAAGAATCACAGGTTCCCGGTTTCACACCTGTGCAACTCAACAGAATAACCACTCCGGAAGCAAAATACTCCAACCAGGAAGAGAACTGGATTAGAACATATTTCTTCAAAAATTAACCCGGGGGGATTTTCCCTGAAGTTCTGCATTTGATGCGATAAACGGTTGAGCCGCAGGTGATGAACAACGAACGGCCGTCTTCACCCCACGCAAGGTTCGAAGTCTTTCCATCGAGGTAGATTCTTCCAAGCAAGTCAGCATTAGCGTTGAAGATCCATATACCACCGGGACCTGCCGAAAACAGATTTCCTTCCAGATCCACTTTCATGCCATCCGGCCGGCCGATCGTATCGTCATCCCACAATTCAGCCCAGACTTGCCCTCCGGTGAAACGCCAATCCTCATCGACCTTGAATGCCCGTATATGCTGACGCACAGTGTCCGCGATATAAAGCGTCTTTTTGTCCGGGGAGAAAGCAAGCCCATTGGGCCTTTCAAAGCTGTCTGTAATTAAAATCAGCTTATTACTTTCCGGTTTAATACGAAAAACACCCTGAAAAGAAAGTTCCTGATCAGCAGGTCCGCCATTGCCTGCCTGCAGCCCATAAATCGGATCGGTGAACAGGATTGAACCATCATCTGCTGCGATCACATCATTGGGAGAATTTAACTTTTTCCCCTGATAATACGAAACAAGCGTCACGAATTCACCAGCAACCGCCTCCCTTGTAACTGAACGGCTTTGATGCTCACAGGCGATAAGCCTGCCTGACGGATCATATGTCAGGCCATTGGCAAATTGGCTGATTTCCCGGTAAACCTCAAGCTTATTTTTTGCGGACCATTTATAGATCCTGGATGCAGGAATATCGGAGAAAAGCAGAAAACCACCATTTTTATTCCACACCGGACCTTCGGAAAACTTAAAGCCATCAGCGATGATCTCAATCGCCGCATCCGGTGCGACAAGTGAGTCAAACTTGGGGTCCAGTTTTACGATCTTCATATTATTTATCCTTTTTCCCGTCAGAGTATTCCTTCACCAGGTCCTGCTTTAATGACCAAAGCTTCCCTGTCAGCGAGACATGGTAATGATGCGGATTCATAATACGTTTGACGCCTGGATAGATGCATTCCATATCCTCCTGGCGTTTCGCGCGGATCATTTCCAGCGATGGCAGGTCATAAATCACTTTACCGTCTTTCATGATATCCACAAGCAGCGGTTCGATGCGAGAGAGTTCCTTGCAGGACAAAACCCTGTGCTTGGTCTGGTCGGTAGGATGGTGCAGATGGATCTCTTCCAATGCACACAGATCTTCATCTTCAGTGCTCATTACATCCGCGATAGCCTTTTCACGTTCATCATACAACCGCCAGATATTTTTATGGCCGGGGTTGAGGGTCTTTTCAGGATTTTCCGAGATCTTGATCGCGGGAATCCAGCTGCCGCCTTCATTTATTGCCACAAGTTTAAATACGCCATCCAGCGCGGGGTCGATGCTCGAAGTGATCATGCGGGTGCCAACACCATATGACAGGCGCTTGACCAGATGGTCAGAGTCAACACCATAGCGGCTGGCCTCCTCTTTTATCTGGGTTAAGATCTGCCAGATAACCAGCTCGTCAATCTGGTTTGAAAGCACGATGCGCGCATCTTCAAATCCCGCATCATTAAGCATGCGGGCGGCCTGGATGCTGAGGTATGCCAGATCGCCGGAATCAAGGCGGATGCCGGCTGGCTTGTGCCCTCTGGCTTTCAGCTCTTCAAATACTTTAATCGCATTTGGTATGCCGCTTTCAAGCGTATCGAATGTATCCACCAGCAAAATGCAGTTATCCGGATAAGAGTCCGCGTATGCCCTGAAGGCGTCCAGTTCCGTTCCGCCCATGGCGACAATGGCTTGAACCAGGCTGTGGGCATGCGTGCCACTGGGCATATATCCAAGAAGCGCTGAAGCGCCGGTATTGGAAGTGCCGATAGCGCCGCCGATGATTGCGGCCCTGGCGCCGGCAGTGGCTGCCCGATCCTGCGCGCGGCGCAGCCCAAATTCAAGGATGGCCTGCCCCATACCGCTTTCCTGGATCCTGGCTGCTTTGGTGGCAATCAGCGTCTGGTAATTCATATGATTGAGCAGCGAGGATTCGATCAGCTGGGCAAATATTATCGGCCCCTGAACGACTGCCATGGGGACGTACGGATGGACAACCCTGCCTTCGGGAATTGCCTGGATGCTTAAGCCTGTGGCAACATTTTTTCCGGTCAACCATTTCAGAAAGTCGGGCGAGAAAAGTGTATGCCCTTCACTATTTTTTAATGCGCTTAAATACTCAATTTCAGGAGAGAGAAAATTAGCCTCGTTAATCCAGTCTAAAAACCATTCCAGGCCGGCATTAATGCAATACCCCGCCTGATGCAGTCCGTAATCAGGATAACTTCGGAAAAAATAATCAAATTGGGACGTTTTTTCATGAATACCGAGCTGGAAATAAACCTGCGCCATGGTCAATTGATAAAAATCGGTATACAGGGCGCCTTCAGCCAAAAGACTCTCATTAAATTTCATTGCACTCTCCATAAAAAAGACTGCTGACATTATAGTCTTAGTACAATACAATCATATTAATTCTTGATAAGAATTTAGAATATTAGACAAATGAGTAAAAATAAAATCCCTATTGTTATTGGCCTTTATGGATATTCCAGCAGCGGAAAAACCACACTGATCGAGAGGTTGATCCGAGAATTGAAAATAAAAGGATTGAGAGTTTCAGCGGTCAAACAATCCGGGCATCCCGTCAGCCTGGATACCGAAGGCAAGGATACACAGCGCTTTGCCAGGGCGGGTGCCGATCCGGTAGTTCTGACTTCAACCATTGAGACCAATGTCCGCTTCAACAGACCGCTGAAGATCAAGGAAATAATCGAATTAATTGCTACAATTGATGCACCGGACATAGTGATCATCGAGAGCGCACGGGATGAAGAAATTAAAAAGATACGGATCGGTGATATTGATCTGAGAAAGAATACGATCTGGACCTATGACGGGAATTTTGATAATTTGATAGAAAAGGTTATGAAAGGAGAATGAGGATGTATAAGGTAACCATCAAAGTAAATGGCAAGGACGTCTATTTAACCGACTTTCCAACCAGGATCATCATCAACATTTTGCTTGGCATGCTAGATTCGCTTAAGGATGTGGAAAAAGTCAAAGAGGCGGTGATTGAATTGAAGGAAGAAAAATAAATAAATGGGCGGAACAGGGCTCGAACCTGCGACCTCATCTGTGTAAGAGATGCGCTCTGACCAACTGAGCTATCCGCCCGAATGACGAGACCAATTATAACTGGAAAAAGAAGAAACTTTAGATAATGCAGATCATCCGTTATTCTCATAAACGATCTGAGCCGCAATACGGCTGGATCCACGGCGGCCTGGTCGGCTTGCTCAGCAGCGCGCCTTTCGGCGTTTACCGCCGACTTGAAGCGGACATTGCGCTTGAAGAAGTCAGGTTGCTGGCACCTGTACAACCCGGCAAGATCATCGCCATCGGCAGGAATTACCCTGAACACGCCAAAGAGCATGAAGTTGAGATACCGGAAGTTCCCATGATCTTTCTCAAGCCGCCTTCAGCAGTGATTGGGCCTGGTGCATCGATCATCCTTCCCCCGCAGTCCACGCAGGTGGAACACGAAGCGGAATTGGGTGTTGTAATTTCGAGAAGCGGGCGCTGGATCAGGCAGGAGGAGGTTAAGGATCATATTCTCGGCTATACCATTGTCAATGATGTGACCGCCCGCGACCTGCAGCGCCGCGATGGTCAATGGTCGCGCGCCAAAGGCTTCGATACCTTCTGCCCGGTTGGGCCCTGGATCGAAACAGATCTTGATCCTGCTGATGTTCTGATCACCTGCCGGGTTAATGAGGAGATAAGGCAGCTGTCTTCAACTCGCGAGATGGTTTTCAGCATCACGCAGCTGATCATTTATATTTCTTCAGTAATGACGCTCGAGCCCGGCGATCTGATCATTACCGGTACGCCCGCAGGTGTGGGACCACTCAAAGACGGTGATAGCGTTGAAATTGAGATTGAAGGGATCGGAAAATTGCGCAATACTGTAGCAGCCGAGAAAAAATAATAGAAAATTTTAAATTTTTCATAAAATAAACCACGAATGGTATATAATTTCGCCGTATTTGAATCCTGAGTCTCTCGGAAAAGGAGCATTTGGTATGTCAGGACATAATAAGTGGTCTACGATTAAACGCAAGAAAGGTGTGGCAGACGCCAAACGGGGGCAAGCTTTTACCCGCTTAGCCAGAGAAATCGCGATCGCTGCACGGGAAGGCGGCAGTGATCTGGAATCGAATTTCAAGCTTCGCCTGGCTTTTGACCGTGCCAGGGCGGAGAACATGCCAAAAGATAACATTGAACGAGCCATCAAGCGGGGTACGGGAGAAGATAAAGATGGCTTGGCAATTGAGAGAATTACTTATGAGGGCTATGCCTCGAACGGAATTGCCGTTTTGGTTGATTGCTTGACCGAAAACAAGAATCGCACCCTTTCGGAGATACGCCATGTGCTTACAAGGGCGGGCGGCAACACAGCGGAAGTCGGTTCGGTTGCCTGGCAATTTAAGCATGTCTCCTATTTCTCAATCCCGGCCCCAAATGTGAATTTTGACAAGGTGTTTGAATTGGCAGTGGAATGCGGCGCGGAAGATATCACCAATGATGATGAATATATCGAAATTTTTGCGCCTGTCGAGGATTTTAAGGAAATCAGCGACCGCTTGCGAGAAGCAGGTTTCGAACCGGATGAATCTGATCTCCGGTTCCTGCCAAAACAGGAAATCGGCCTTGACATAGAAAAAACATTAAAAGTTATGCAGGTTATTGAAGATCTTGAAGATCTGGATGATGTGCAAAATGTTTATTCGAATCTTGAGATCTCCGAAGAAGCTTTAGCCGCTCTGGAAACCGAATAAGCCATGGCTGTGATCGGAATTGATCCGGGCACAGCGCTTACCGGGTATGGCGTAATTGATGAATTGCCAGATGGTTCGTTGATTGTGATCGATTATGGCGTGGTAAAAACAGATTCCGCTGAATTGCCTGAGGCAAGATTAAATTCATTGTTTGAACAACTTAATAAACTTCTTCTTCTCCACAGACTGGATTGTGCGGCTGTTGAGAAATTGTTTTTCCAAAGAAATGTAAAAACTGCTCTGACTGTAGGACAGGCAAGGGGAGTGATCCTTTTATCTCTGGCATTGGCAAAGATGCCGGTGTTTGAATACAATCCAATGGAAATTAAACAGGCTATTTCCGGATACGGCAGGGCGGATAAAAAGCAGATGCAGCAAATGGTTAAGGTAATACTCGCTATGGAAAAAGTTCCGGAACCCGATGATGCGGCTGATGCCCTCGCAGTAGCGATCTGCCATATCCACAGCCGGCGCCTGCTGCAAACAGGCATTTAAAGTGAAGACGATTACCAGCCCTTCCAATCCCACTATCAAATTTATCCGCAGTCTAAGGCAGAGCAAAGCAAGAAGATCAAACGGATTGTTTTTTGTTGAAGGGATCCGGTTGATCGGTGAGGCGGCCAGGACTCAGCAGAAGATCAAGCACCTTGTGGTGTGTCCTGAACTTTTGGATTCAGAATTTGGCAACAAGTTGGTCGCAACCCTTGAGAAAAAGGGAATCGATGTTATCTTTGTGTCTGAGGCGATCTTTCTGTCCATTTCAATGAAAGAGGGGCCACAGGGTATCGCCGCGGTCGTGGAAGAAAATTGGTGGGACCTTGAAGAGATATCTGTCGAAAAAGGTTTATGGGTCGCGCTCGACTCAGTCCAGGATCCCGGCAACCTGGGATCAATTTTACGGTCGCTGGACGCCGCCGGCGGCAAGGGCGTCATCCTCCTGGATGACGCGACTGATCCCTTTCACCCGACGTCTGTCAGGGCAAGCATGGGAGGGATATTTACGCAGAAGCTTATTAAATGCTTGTTTGCAGACTTTTCCGATTGGATTCATAGCAAAAAATATCCCTTGATTGGCACCTGGTGTGAAGACGGTGTGAATTACCGCAGATATAATTATCCAAAGGATATGATTCTTTTGATGGGTAGTGAACAAAAAGGACTTTCAGACAGGCACAAGCAAATTTGTGATGTGGGTGTGACGATCCCGATGAAGGGCTCTGTTGATTCCCTGAATCTCTCAAACGCAACGTCCATCATTCTATTTGAAATTTTTATGCAGCATCAGGAAAATGAGAAATGATCGCTTCAATAAAAGGCGAAATAAAAGAAAAAGATGAAGCCAGCCTGGTCATAGAGATCGGCGGAATCGGTTTTAGAGTATTTGCGCCTAATCGTATCTGCATCGCAAACAACCTTGGAGATCAGATCAGCTTGTTCACACATCTCGTAGTCCGTGAGGATAATTTATCCTTGTATGGTTTTGAAGATCGTGAAGAACGAGACCTTTTTCAGCAATTGATCAAAGTCAGCGGAATCGGTCCAAAAACCGCGCTTGCGATCCTTTCAACATTATCCGTAGAAAAGATCTATCAGGCGGTGATTGAAGAAAAACCACTGCTTTTTAATCAGGTACCCGGGATTGGAAGCAAAACTTCACAAAAACTCGTCCTGCTGCTTAAGGACAGGCTGAAGGAAACGGGGCGAAATATCAATTTAATGGGAATTCGGGATGTCCATATGGAATTATTGGAAGCCTTGACCGGATTGGGATACAGTATCGTTGAAGCGCAGGCAGCCATTCAGTCCTTACCGAAAGACGCACCGGATGATCTGGAATCTCAGTTAAGAATGGCGCTTCAATACTTTTCTAATTAAATTCCACAGGCTCTATGTTAAAATTCTTTCGCTTGGTAATATCTATGGGAATAATTAATGGCTAATCTGACGCGAGAACTGGGAATTGATCTGGGGACTTCATTTACTAGGATCACAGAAGGGCAGGAGGTCCTGCTTGATGAACCTACAACTGTTGCGATCCTGGTAGATGAATGGAAAATGATCGAATGGGGCCAGGCGGCAAAAGATATGTTCGGCAGAGTCCCCGAAGATATAGAGGTGTTAAATCCTATTCAACATGGGGTGATTGCCGAATATGAAATAACCGAAAATCTGTTGAGATATCTGGTTCAAAAAATTTGCGGGCCTATGGTTCTTTTCCGCCCCAAATTAATGATCTCAATTCCTTGCAACATCACCAGCGTAGAAAGCCGTGCAGTCCATGAAGCAGGGATCGGCGCCGGCAGCCGTGAAGTCTTTCTTATCCAGCAGCCTTTGGCAGCCGCTATTGGCATTGATCTGCCAATTGCGCCGCCATCTGGCAATATGGTGATAAATTTGGGTGGAGGGACAAATCAGGCTGCTGTGATGGCCATGAACAGTATCATTTCATCCGGACTTGAAAAAACCGGCGGTTTATTAATGGATGAGGATATTATCAGCTATATTCGCAAGAATTATGGTGTGATTTTGGGAAGATCAACAGCAGAAATTGCCAAGATGCGCATAGGCGCAGCGATTAAAGAAGAAGGGCAATTAACGATGGATGTTCAGGGGCAGGATCAGGTAACTGGACTGCCAAGGACAATTACGATTAACACAGAAGATATCGTTGAGGCTTTGCAAGACAGCCTTCAGTCAATAGTAAAGCTTGTTAAACGGGTGCTTGAGAAAACGCCGCCTGAACTAGTATCTGATATCATGGATAGAGGTGTTGCGTTATGCGGCGGTGGGACACAGCTGCGCGGGATTGATCGCTACCTCACGCGCCAGCTTGGCATTCCTGCCTACCTGGTTGATAATCCTACTACCTGCACGGCTCTGGGTGCATCCAAAGCCCTCGGTTTGCTGGATGAGTTTAAGCGTGCGATCATTTGATAAAATAAAACAGAGCCTTTGGCTCTGTTTTATTTTCACAAAAATTGCCTAACTTCTACGCCTTCCGCCAAACAACAGCATCGCGTAATATAGTACAGTAGAAATAGCCTGAATTGCTCCCGCCACATAAGTTAAAGCTGCGGCATTTAAAACATTATTAACACCTTCCATCTCGCCCGAATAGAGGATCCCGGTTTTGGTTAACAGATCCTTTGCGCGCCTGGACGCATCCATTTCTACCGGAACGGTAATAATCGAAAAGACAGCAGTCGCTGCAAAAAGAACCAATCCGATTGAGGCCAGATTAAAATTCTGGAATAAAAAGCCCGCCATAAAAACGATGGGACCCAACCAACTGCCAAGCTGAACGGTGGGTACCATGAAGGAACGCAATGCCAGAGGCCCGTATTTTTCACTGTGTTGAATGGCATGGCCTGCTTCATGTGCGGCAACGCCTGCTGCGGCAATGCTGGGCGTAGCGTAAACTGCCTGGCTGAGCCTCAGAATATGGCTCCTGGGATCATAATGATCGCTCAGTGTACCTCTGACCTGCTCAATCTGTACTGTTTGAAGGTTGTGTGAATCGAGGACCTTGCGTGCAACATCCGCCCCGGTCATCCCGTTGCTTGTGCGGACTTTCGAATATTTATTGAAGGAACCCTGAACTTTTGCCTGTGCGTACAAGCCGAGCAAAAGTGCCGGCAAACTGATTAAAAAATACAATCCATATCCACCGAAATTCATTTTCTTTCTCCTCTGGAAAAATTATCTCATTATGATTATATGGATTATTCGGTTAAAAGGTGTAAAAAATTTATAAAAAAACGAAAGTGATTTATTATCGTACTGCGGATATTTCTTAATTGAAGGCGTCCCTGGGGAGACTCGAACTCCCGCTTCCGGCTTCGGAGGCCGACGCTCTATCCACTGAGCTACAGGGACATGATTTTTCATTTTACCATGCCCGAAATCATTCAAATCGATTCCGCCAAACCATGTAAAATTGAGAGCGATTAAGCACCGGAAGAATTATGAAAATATTTCTAGTCAGGCATGGCCAATCGGAAAATAATGCATTATGGGAGAATACCCAATATGAAAGTGAGCGTGTTCCCGATCCGCAATTGACCATGATTGGAAAAAAACAGATCGAAGCTTCTGCAGAATTTTTATACTCTTTTTTTAGAAAGGATGATCCCCAACAGGACAAAACATTTACATACAGGGGGGAAGAAATTCGCATCTATTGCAGCCTTATGGATCGGGCGATACAATCCGGCTTAATAATATCTAAAAAGCTTTCTCTGCCTTTGAATGCGCATCTGGATATCCATGAAAACGGCGGGCTATATATTGATGATCCTCAAACTAATGAACGAATTGGAATACCAGGAAGAAACAAGGATGATCTGCGATCTGCGTATCCCGGATTGATCCTGCCTGAGGGCATCAATCCTGATGGGTGGTGGAACAGGCCTTTTGAAGAACGAGAAACTCGCAGGTTGCGCGCGAAAAGAGTCTTCAATCTATTTATGGATCGTTACGGAAAAAGCAACATTATCCTGATCATGATTACGCATGGCGGATTCTATAATTATTTATTGCGCGCTGCTTTTGAATTAAAAGATGATACAGAAGTGTGGTTTGACCTTTATAACGCAGCAATTACACTGGCAGAAATCAGCGAAGATTATATAAATCTCATTTATTGCAACAGGTTTGATTTTATTCCAAAGGAAATTGTCACTTAGAGAAATATGTATTCAATTCCTGTATTGGATCACGAGCATTGATTAATTTCTTTAAATCCAAACCAAAGAATTGGGTGGTAGAAAGATAGGCTTTCAGATGCTTTCTAAACACAACGAGTGCTTTCTCCCTTCCATAGAAATTTTCTACGCTTTGCCAATGTGTTTTTATTAAATTAAGGATTTCTTTTCGGGTTAGATCTTCTTTCTTTTTTAGAGAAAATATCCAGGGATTACCGATCGCCGCCCGACCGATCATGATGGCATCGCAGCCGGTTTGATTGAACATCAAGTTGATATCGTCTGTATTTCTCACATCACCATTGCCAATCACTGGGATGGATATTGAATTTTTTATTTCCCCGATCGGTTTCCAGCTCGCGGGCTCACGCCAGCGCTGGTCGCGAGTCCGGCCGTGAACTGCGATCATGCTGGCTCCGCTTCCTTCAACAATTTTGGCAATTTCAAGATAATTTAAACAATTCTTGCTATAACCCAGCCTGATTTTTGCGGTTACTGGAAATTTTGAGCGTGCAACCAGAGCAGAAATTATCTCACCGACTTTCTTCGGGAGGTGCAGCAAACCAGAACCTGCTCCGCGAGCGGAGACATGTTTTTCAGAACAACCGAGGTTAAGATCAATGATATCTGGCGCATATGTCTCCAGAATATCATACGCCCTGATAATTTCTTCAGTTGAATTTCCATAAATCTGGAAGCTGACTGGCCTTTCTGATTCATCAAAAGCGATGCGTTTGGAAAGGTAGGCAAAATTTTGAATAACATCGGTCGAATTGATGAATTCTGTAACAGAGATTGCGGAACCAAATTGCCTGCAGATATGACGAAATGGCTGATCTGAAAATCCATCCATAGGGGCAAGGATTAGTCTGCCTTCGATTGGAAGTGATCCTATAAAGAAAAAAGGTTTTGCCAAAATTACTTTAAAGAGAACTTTTGGTTATGTTTTATGTTTGGAATTTGTGAACAACCTCAGCTATTGCCATTATGTGCGCCGGAGTTGTACCGCAGCATCCGCCGATAATTCTTGCGCCGGATTCGATCCAGCCTTCGATCTGCTCTGCCATCATCTCAGGTGTAACATCATAAACTGGCTTGCCATCATCAGTCAATTTAGGAAGGCCGGCATTAGGTTTGAACCAGATGGGAAGCTCTGAAGCTGCCGCTAATTCATTTAGTGCCTTTAAATTATCATCAAGGCTTTTTCCACAATTGATGCCTAGTGCTGCAACTCCAGATTTATCCATTGCTTGAGCGAATTTTATCGGGCTGACGCCCATCATGGTTTTTGTTCCGCGATCGAAACTGAAAGAACAAATTACCACCAGGTCTCCCGTGCCAAGTGCGGCATTTACGGCTATCGTCGCTTCCGAAAGGTCAAATTGTGTTTCAACAACCAAAAGATCCGCGCCTGATTTGACCAGAATTTTTGCCTCCTCTCTATAGTAAGTATCGGCATCTTTTTCATCAAGCGGCCCAAGGGGTTGGAGCATATGTCCAAGCGGGCCAATCGATCCGGCAATGATGACATTGGAGTTTTGCGCAGCTTTTTTTGCCAAAGCAACAGCACTGGAATTGACTTCAAGAAACTGATCGGCCAATCCAGATTGTTTAAGCCTGATTTTTGAACCCCCGAATGTCGAGGTGAGAATCAGATCAGAACCTGCATTGATAAAATCTTGATGAAGTTCAAGAATTTTTTCGGGATTTTTTAGCACCCATTCTTCAGATGTTTTTCCTTGAGGTAAACCTCTCTGAATAAGATTAGTCCCTGTTGCGCCGTCGCTGACCAAGAATATTTTCTCATTAAGGATTTTTGTGAAATTGCTTGCGTTCATTTATTTAGATAATCCCTTCAATACTTTTTCTTTGGTCAATGGCAAGTCGTGTAACCATACACCTGTGGCATTATGGATCGCGCTGACGATCGCAGGTGCAGCACCATCAATTGAAATCTCTGACACAGATTTGGCGCCAAAAGGTCCTGACGGTTCGTCAGTTTGCACAAATATGACATCAAGTGGAGGCATTTTGTCGGCTTTTACCATTTCATAGGTGGAAAGACGATCATTGGAGACCTTTCCGGTTTCGTTGTAGTAAGTATCTTCACCCAACGTGAAACCCAACGCCTGTGCCATACCGCCTTCAACCTGCCCGGCGGCTGTGATCGGATTGATAACTCTGCCGCAATCGACTACCATCAGCAGTCTTTCAACTTCCACTTCTCCTGTTTTCGTGTTGACTTTTACTTCAGCAAATTGAGCTCCTGTCGGGGGAGGGCTTGTGAAACTGATATGAGACTCGGTAGCCATAATCTGATGCTGGTCCAGTTGATGCAGAGAACTTAAAGCGACCTCTCTCATGGTTATAGAATTTTCATCGGGATCGATGATCAGGCGCTCAACAATCTTCAATTTGCCGGGGTCATCAACCTTAAGCATCTTGGCAGCATGAGTCAGAATTTGCCCGCGAATATTCCTGGCTGCTTTTAAGACTGCTCCGCCGCTGATGTAGGTTGTAGAACTTGCATATGCTCCTTTATCAAAAGGAGTGAAGTCCGTATCGGATGAATATACAATAAAGTCCTCAACTGGCACACCCAGCTCTTCCGCGGCGATCTGCGCAAGGATCGTATCCGAGCCCGTACCGATATCTGTTGCACCCACCAAAAGATTAAAGGATCCATCGTCATTCATTTTTATTGTGGCTGCGGCCATATCAAGGCCGGCAATACCGCTGCCATGGATCATCACAGACATGCCAATACCATTTCTAACAAGTCCTTGTTGGGCTTTATATAATTCACGCTTTGTGCAAAAATCTGTCGCTCTGGCTCCAATCTTGACACATTCCTCAAGAGCAGTTGTAGCCATCGCCTGTTCATATCCTTCGCGGCCTTCACCCAGTTTTTTTGCCAGGTGCATCGTTTCGCCCAATTTGAGCCAGTTCTTGCGCTTAAATTCGATTACATCCATCCCAAGCTTTTCAGCAAACTCTTCCATCAAGACTTCTACTGCAAATTGCGCCTGCATTGCCCCGTAGCCTCGATATGCTCCGGCGGGAGGGGTATTTGTATAAACGACATCACAAATGAACCTGGAATTGGGAGCATTGTACAAAGTAAGCCCTTTAAAACCACCAACCATATTTACAGTCAGGCCATGAGTTCCATAGGCTCCGGTATCACCGATCAGTTTAAATTCTGCCGCGACAAGTTTTTGATTTTTTACCCCGAGTTTGTAGCGCAGTACTTGCCGGTGGCGCGAGCGGCCGCTGGTGAACTCCTGGCTGCGGGTCAGTTCAAGCCTGACAGGCTGGCCAGTTCTTAATGTCAGTAAGGCGCAAAGATCTTCAAGCAGGATCTCCTGCTTTCCACCGAATCCACCACCGATGCGGGGTTTAATGACCCTGATCTTTTTCTCCGGCAGCCCAATTAACGGGGCGATGATACGCCTGACATGGAACGGTACTTGGGTACTCGTTCGAACAACCAGCCTGTTATCTTCATCGAGATAGGTAATGCAAATGTGCGGTTCAAGTTGCGCATGCTGCTGTTTGGGTGTTCTAAACACACCTTCAATAATACTGTCCGAATCTTTAAAAGCCTGATCAGGTTCACCTACTTCTGCCTCAATATGAAAGACCAGATTGTGCTTTGCGTCGAAAATTCCTTCCGTATCATTTTCATCGTGAATTACCGGAGCACCATCTTGCATGGCTGCTTCAGCATCTAGCACGAATGGCAAAACTTCATAAGTAACATCTATCAATTTCAATGCTTTTTCTGCTGTCTCCCGGTTTATCGCGGCTACAACTGCCACGCGGTCACCGACATGACGCACTTTATTGTCAAAGACAACCTGATCGTGGGGAAGGGGTTGGGGATAGCTCTGCCCGCCGGTTGCGTATTTAATTCTGGGTACATCTTTATAAGTAAGGACTTCTAATACACCCGGCAGTGCTTTTGCTTTTGATGTATCAATATCCTTTATATTGGCATGGGCATGCGGACTGGTGAGCAGCGCCGCAAATAACAAACCATCAGGATGGACATCATCTGTAAAGGCGGGTTTTCCTGTAACCAGTTTTACGCCATCTACTTTCGTGGGTGTTTTCCCCACAGAAACCATCCTGGGCATTTTCTCGGGAGTCAGAACGAGCGGCATCAAGGGTCTATTATTGCCATCTTTACGATAATAAGCTTGTGGCAAGACGATTTTGTCAATATCCGATTGAAAAATCTGCTCAGAAACTTTATACTCACTGATTTTTTCACCACGCATAATAGCTGCAGCCCGCATGATCGCATCAATACTACGCACATACCCGGTACAGCGGCAAAGAACAGAAGCCAGGGATTTTCGAATTTCTTCTTCCGTTGGATTGGGATTCTTATCCAGAAAAGCTTTCGCCGTCAATATTTGTGCTGGCGTGCAAAAACCGCATTGGATGGCGCCTGTTTCAAGAAATGATTTCTGCAGCGGGTGAAGGGTATCAGCAGTACCAAGGGATTCGAGAGTTTCTATTTTCCTGCCAGTGACTGTACTGAGTTTGGTTAAACAGGATTTAGTGGGAACGCCATCGATCAAAACTGTGCAAGCCCCACAGTCGCCTTCACGGCAACCTGATTTTACACTTTTTAATCCTGCTTCCCGAAGATAATCGAGGAGAAACGTTTTAGGATTGACCGAAATGCTTTGGGTTTTACCGTTCAAAATAAACTGGATCTTAATTTCATCCTGGGTATCCATGGCCATATCATTCGCTCCTTTTTTGGGCAAAGAATGTTATATAAACCTCATATATACAGGATTTTACTATAACGATGAAATAAAAAATCCGGAGAGATCCGGATTTTTGGCGGGAGCGATGGGATTCGAACCCACGGTCTCGGCCTTGACAGGGCCGCATGTTAACCGCTACACCACGCCCCCGTGGGAATCACAGTTTAACATGAACTGCGCATACCGTCAATAATTATTTTGGTAGATTTTAATTTAAGCCGGAAATCCAATCCTCGTGGAAACGCGACCATATAAAAATCTTATCATCACCAAACCACAAGGCAATTTCTTTTTCTGCGTTTTCAATCGAATCTGATGCGTGAATCAGGTTTCTGCTTGTAAGTAATGCCAGATCATGCCTGATCGTTCCAGGGGCAGCTTCCAAAGGATTCGTTGCCCCAACAGTTTGGCGGACAGCCTTGATAGCCTCTGAACCTTCCCAGACCATCGCGACCAAAGGAGCAGAGGTTATATATTTAATCAAACCATTGAAGAAAGGCTTTCCCACATGAGCACGATAGTGAGATTCCGCAAATTCTTGAGTCACCTGTCGGAAGTCCATGGCGATAAGCAATAAACCTCGTTTTTCAAGTCGTGCAATTATTTCGCCAATTAAACCGCGCTGAACACCATCGGGCTTGATAAGAACAAGTGTGCGTTGACTATTGATCATAATTTTCTGCCTTACAGTAAGATATTTTTTTGAGCATTTTGAAGAATTGTCAATGATTTTTCTTTTTCTCCCATAGCCAAAAAGGTCTCACTTAACAGCAGACGGAATTCATGCTGTTCAGGGTAAAGCTCAATAGCTCTTTCAAGCTGATTGGCGACTTCGTGCAGATTGATATTATCAGTTACCAGTTTTCTTAATGTTGCGCAAGCAAATTCAATATTACCGCCTTCCAAAGCTTTGGCGGAGCCAGTAAGAAGATCAATGGGATTGTTGTTGGAGATTATGATTTGCTGAGTATCGTCAAGTTTAATTTTATGATTCGTGTCATTTACTTGAGAGGTTGTTTCCTCATCATTTTTCCATAGTGTATTCGTTTTTTCCAAATCGCGAAATTCGTCAATGGCAGGGACAATGTCAACATCAAAATTTCCCGATTCGTTAAAATTTGATGACAAAATTTCGTCAGCACCAGGAACAACATCTTCATGAGATTCCCCTGAAGTGAACTGGTCTGTTTCGATTTCGTTACTTTTCAGGTCTCCATTTTCGTCAAAAAACCAATCCGGAATATCTTTTTGATTATCAGTTAGCGGTTTTGAGGACCGTAATTTATCGAGAAAATTCTTTTTGCGAGAATTTAAGGTCTCACTTGTTTGGTGATTATTCTTAATCCCTTTCCTGCTTTCCTCGGATTCTAAGGCGTTTTTCAGGATAGAATCCCAGTCCGTATCAGCTTCAGGAAATTTTGTGTTCGTCTCAATGGTGCTTTTATTAAAGTCCACAATGTTTAAATTCGGTTCTATTTCAATCTCAAGAGAATCATTACCGGATAAATCTTCAACCAGTACAGCAATATCTGGCACATCAAAAACAGACTTTGTTGAGGGGAGCATAAATGCATGATAAGGATCTAACTCAATCAACCTGTTGTGATAAAAACCAAAATTGTTTGTGGTGTGATTCTTTGTGATCACCTGGTCCAGAATCAGGTTTGCCGGAAGACAATAAGGCAGTTCACTAATTATTTCAACACAGGTTTCCACAGCCTGAATTAAATTTCCTGATTCAAAGAAAGACTTAGCCATTGCGATTTTGTAATCAATGCGCTGCGGATTCTCTGAAATACCTATCCTCGCTTCAGAGATGGCTTGCTGATATAGTTTTCCTTTTAGGTACATCTTTATCAAAGCGCCTCTGGTTAAAAGAATCTTATTAGGCTCCACACCATCATTTGCGAGCAGCAATCTTTTCAGTTCGTTTTGCAGCCCCTCATTCGCTGGCTGAGTCTCCAAAGCGTATTTCATGTGCTCGATAGCCAGATTTAGCGAATGGTTGGATTCAGCAATGATACTTTTCCCGATATGAGAAACAAAATCGTCTGGTTCAATCTGCAAAATAATATCAAAGGCTTTATCTGCATTTATAAAGTCCTGCTTTTGTAGAAGTGCTTTAGACAATACCTGAAACACGCTCAGGTTCTTTGGATACTTCTGCAGAAGATAAGCGCTCTGGGAAACGGCTCTATCGATATTATTCTCTTCAATCCATGATTCTATTTTTTGAAGATAAGCACGAAGTGATATATTTGCCATTACGATCTCCCCAATTCTATTCACCTAAATAATCACGTAATTTTCTGCGAATGGTCGGATGCCGCAGGCGGCTCAATGCCTGGGCTTCAATTTGGCGGACACGCTCACGAGTAACTCCCATTTTTCGACCAACTTCTTCCAATGTATAAGCCTGTCCGTCGAGCAAACCATAGCGCAATTGGAGAATTCTAACTTCCCTGGGTGGAAGGGAGTCCATCACAGTTTCAAGATGCTCTTTGAGCAGGTTATATGTGGCAGTTACGTCAGGGGCAGGAATATCGTTGTCTTCAATGAAATCGCCAAGCACAGAGTCATCCTCGTTATCTGTTGGCGTTTCGAGCGAAAGCGGTCGTCTGGAAACTTTGATCATATTTTCTACTTTTTTTGGTGGAACTTCCAACGCCTCCGCAAGTTCTTCAATAGATGGATCACG
>CAZBNE010000035.1:0-20194 GCA_964493155.1 uncultured Pelolinea sp. | reverse complement strand
TTAATTTTCTCTGGAAAATTAAAACAGACCTGGTTCCATTACACATTACGCCAAGTCTGTTTGTAGATAAACAAAAAGACCTTCGGCGGCCTGGCAATCTTGGCTGAACCTCAGCTTTAGACCCTTGGCTTTGTGTCCCCGATTTTCATCGGGTTTACCTTTATCGTGGTCAGTTTATAATGTTCCGTACATATATTAGCACCAGATTGTGCGATTGTCAATAACCAATTATTTACAATCCTAAATGAATGGAAAAATGAAATCTCATAAGACATTTGATACTTCTGCCTATAAAGAAAAAGCCATACTGGCTTGATTGGAAATAAAAAATCACCATCAATTCTTATCAACAGATGATTCACTGTCCGAGCTCGAGCGTCTGGCAAATACCGCCGGTTTGGAAGTCATTTCAGTTGAAAAACAGCGCCTGGAGGCACCGAATCCATCTACCTTTATAGGAAAAGGAAAAGTAGAAGAGATCAAGATATTATCCGAGAGCTTAAAAACAGACCTGGTAATTTTTGATGAAGAATTATCTCCGCGTCATTTTAGAGAGCTTGAAAAAGAATTTGGTACGAATATTAGGGTGATTGACAGGACAACGTTGATTCTGGATATTTTCGCCCAGCACGCGCAAACTCGAGAAGGTCATCTTCAGGTTGAATTGGCACAATACGAATATTTCCTGCCGCGTCTGACACATGCCTGGTCTCACCTTGCCCGTCAATCTGGTGGCGGGGCAGGACGATCAGGAAGCGTTGGAGGTGTTGGTTTGCGGGGGCCTGGCGAAACTCAACTCGAAGTAGATCGTCGCCTAATCCGCAAGAAGATTTCCTTTTTAAAAGAAGAGCTTGAAAAAGTACGCAAACACCGCAATCAATACAGACAGAACCGGAAAAGATCACAAATACCAGTGGTCGCCCTGGTTGGGTATACTAATGCGGGTAAATCAACTTTGCTTAATTCACTAACAAATGCAGATGTTTTGGTTGCCGACCAACTATTTGCTACACTGGATCCAACCACTAGAAGACTTGAATTGCCAGGTGGTCACGCGATCCTGGCTTCAGATACCGTCGGTTTTATTCAAAAATTACCAACACATTTGATCGCCGCTTTCAGGGCTACGCTTGAAGAAATAACAGAAGCGGACCTCTTGATTCATGTTGTTGATATTGGCCATGTTGATGCAGTTGCGCAATGGAGATCTGTTGTATCCACATTGAAAGAAATCGGTGCAGCTAATATCCCCATGATCACAATTCTTAACAAATCTGACCTTTTACATGACGGCGATGATTTTTTCAAAATAATTCCTGAATTTGAAAATAGCTTGCTGATTTCAGCTCAAAAAGGGGAGCATGTTTCCGAGGTTATTGAAGTGATCAGGAATGAGCTCTTTGAAACGTTTATTCCTATCGAAGTCTCACTTCCATATAAATCCGGCAATCTTCTTTCTATGTTTCACCAGTTCGGAAATATTACAAAAATCGAATATGGTGTAGGTGAAGTAAAAGTCAAAGGCAGCCTTCCAGGCAGATTGATGGCTGATTTTGAACGATTTAAGACAAAAAAGAAATAAAAAAAGACCGGATTAACCGGTCTCCTTAATAAAAATAATTATTCTTTACTCAGAACTTTTTTCCATGGAAATTACTTCACGTCCCTTGTAAAAACCACATTTCGGGCATACAGTGTGAGGTAATCTCATTTCACCGCAATTGCTGCAAACAGACAATTTTTGGGTGGATAAGGAGTCATGCGCTCGTCGTCGGTCGCGTCGTCCTTTTGATAATTTTTTCTTCGGTATTGGTGTCATTTGTTATTCCTTATTTGTTCCAGACTATCACATAAATTGACTAGGCATTATATAAGCAAGTCTATTATTCTGTCAAGGCAAATTCATTTCTTGCTGTAAATCAGCGTGATTATTTTCTATTGCTTTTTTAAGAAGAGTATAATAATTTGTTGCGTTCATAAACCCCTCCTGGAGGATTCATATCGTTATGAAAAACAAGTTTTTAAGAGTTTTGCTAATTCTGGCAATTTTACTGGTTGTGATTATTATTGACTTTCCAATTTTGACGGATCTTAAATCCAATATCTTTAAACGAAATGTATCTGCAGTTTTGGGTCTTGATCTGCGAGGCGGGATGCAGGTTGTTCTTCAAGCGCCTGAAGGTTACAATATTGATCAAGAAACCTTGCAGGTCGCCGCAACGATACTCGAAAACCGCAGCAATGCGTTAGGGGTGAGTGAGGTTGTCTTTCAGGTTGCTGGCGACAATTACATTGTTGGTGAATTTCCTGGTCTCGAAAATATTTCTGAAGTCATTGGTGTAATTAAACAAACTGGCATGCTCGAATTTGTTGATGTCGGCGATAATTTTCTTGCCCCTGGAACCGAGATCAGCACTGACTATCAACTTGGCGGTCAAGTAACACCTGATGCAGCAACTCCCACCCCCTCCTCTTTGAATGTTGGCCAGCCTGATATTGCTTCTTCACAGCAAGATGATGACACTGTTTATCACACAGTGATCACCGGTGCTGACCTTGCTTCCGTGGTAGTGACTCCCCCACAGAATCCTGCAGATGGGTATGCAGTTTCGTTCAAATTAAAACCGGAAGCACAAGACACTTTCGGCGCTTTCACCAAAGCCAATATTGGTAAATTACTCGCAATCGTATTGGATAAGAAGATAGTTTCAACCCCGGTTATCCGTCAGGCAATCGAAACAGGTGAGGGAGCGATCAGCGGTCAAGGTGAGAACGCTTATACCTTCGATGAAGCAAATAGTCTTCGCATTACCTTATACTATGGGACTTTACCTGTTGCGCTTGAGATTGCAGAAAGTCGAGTTGTCGGCCCAACCCTTGGTCAGGCTTCGCTTCAGAAAAGCCTTTTTGCCGCAGCGATCGGTTTTACGATCGTTTCTCTATTCATGCTGATTTATTATCGCGCACCGGGTTTGGTTGCCATTATTTCAATCCTTTTATTTGGCCTAATTACCTTTGCGCTTTATCTGCTTATCCCTGTCACATTAACCCTTCCAGGGATTGCGGGTTTTCTGCTGAGTGTCGGCAGCGCTTTGGATGCAAATATTCTGCAATTTGAGCGAATAAAAGAAGAATTACGTAAAGGGAGGACTCTTTTCCAGGCAGTGGATCTTGGCTGGAGAAGGGCATGGCCTTCAATTCGCGATTCTAACCTGGCGACAATTATTACAAGTAGTATTTTATTCTGGTTCGGTTCAACATTTGGCGCCACAATTGTCAAAGGTTTTGCCTTAACGCTTGCCTTGGGCGTGGCAGTCAGTCTTTTCACCGCTCTTTTCGTTACCCGGACCTTATTGAATCTGGGAGTCAAATCCCTTGAAAATGCAGATAAAAAACGCTGGTTTGGAATCTAAGAGGCAAAATAATGAATATTCTTGGTAAACGGTATTTCTTTTTCTTGTTTTCTTTATTGTTGATTATCCCCGGGCTGGTCATTATTGCCATGGGTGGGCTGCCTTTGTCCATTGATTTTAAAGGCGGATCATTGGTCGAATTGGGTTTCACAATGGGCAAAGCACCTCAAAGTTCGGATATTCTGGCGGTTTTCAATGAAAACAATATTACTGACGCGACGGTTCAAACCAGTATCGACAATAAAAATACACTCGCGGTGATCAAATCTTCCTCCCTTACCCAGGATCAATACAACATTATCATCAAGGAATTAAAATCAACTTTTGATCCTGATCTGGTTGAGAGACGATTCGATACAGTTGGACCTTCGATCAGCCAATCTGTCACCTCACGGGCATTAATGGCAGTAGGTATTGCTGCGGTTGCTGTGATCATTTATATTACCTTCGCATTTCGTGGAATTGCGCATGCTTTCCGGTATGGTGTTTGTGCGATCATTGCAATGCTGCATGACATTTTAATTGTTATCAGTATTGGCGCTATTGGCAGCAAACTTTTTGGGTGGCAGATGGATTCGCTCTATCTAACAGCCCTTTTGACTGTCATAGGCTTTTCAACCCAGGATAAGATTGTTGTCTTTGATCGTATTCGAGAAAATCAGCCTATTTTACGAAAAGTACCTTTTGAAAAGGTGGTCAACCATTCCATCATTCAATCCCTGCAGCGATCCATTAATACCCAGCTGATGACCGTTGAGTTTCTACTGCTCGCATTGGCACTATTTGGAGGTGACACGCTACGCGAGATGTGTATTATTCTACTGATTGGCTTATTGAGCGGTACCTATTCGTCTATTTTTATCGCCGCACCCATCCTGGTCGTTTGGGAAAATAAGGAATGGAAAACCTGGTTTGGAAAAACCAAAGCCATTCAGGCATAAAACTTTTCAAAGGTTCTGATTAAAAATGACAATCAGAACCTTTTTTTTATATAATTAAGTTTATAAGCATTGAAAAGGAAAACCTATGCGTAAAGAAGTCGTTTTGATCACAGGCGCAAACGGAGAAATAGGTCATGGCCTGATAAATCAGATAAGTGCTAACAAGCACGTCCGGATTTTAGCAATGGACCTCAAACCTATTGATGCATACCTGGAAGCAAATTGCGAGCGTTTTATTCAGGGCGATATTCTGGATAAGATGCTGTTAGGCAGGTTAATGGCGGAGTACGAGATCACAACTATATACCATTTGGCTTCAATCCTTTCTACAAAAGCAGAGTACAACCCGGAAACCGCTCATAAAATAAACGTTGAAGGCACAATTAATTTACTGCGTTTGGGAGTGGAGCTATCGCAATGGCAGGGAAAGCCTGTAAAGTTTATTTACCCAAGCTCGATCGCGGTTTATGGTTTGCCTTCCAGGGAAATAAAAACTTCTGAAGGCAAAATTAAAGAGTATCAGTGGTGCAATCCCATTACCATGTATGGATGCAACAAGATCTATTGCGAACATCTGGGAAGATATTACTCACGCTACTACCGCCAACTGGCAAAAGATCCAATTAAGAATACAATCGATTTCAGATGCATCCGTTTTCCAGGGCTGATCAGCGCAGATACAACCCCCACAGGCGGTACAAGCGATTACGGCCCCGAGATGCTTCACAGCGCTGCCAAATCAGTTCCTTATGAATGTTTCGTTCGACAAGATACCAGAATTCCATTCATGGCTATGCCGGATGCGATTAAGGCTCTTCTTCTCATTGAAAAAGCGCCATTTGAAAATTTTTCTCAGCTGGTTTATAACGTGACCAGTTTTTCACCTTCTGCTCAAGAAATCGAAGAATTTATCAAAAAGGCCTTTCCTAAAAGCGAGATTACTTACGAAGTCCATCGCAGTCGACAGGCTATCGTCGATAGTTGGCCAGAAGACGTAGATGATACACCCGCAAGAAAAGATTGGAATTGGATGCCGGATTACGATATGAACAGATCATTCAATGAATATCTTATCCCGGCAATTAGTGCCAGATATGCGCAGGAGAAGTGCAATTAGAAGGCAAACATCAGAACGAGGTCATTGACATTTGTACCAGTTGGACCAGTCTTGACTAATGAGCCGGTTTTTTCAAGGTATTCATACGCATTATTATCATTCAGGTAGTTTTGAAATACTAAACCCTTTTCTAAACCAACCTGGAATGTCTTGCCAGTAATATAGCCGCCAGCTGCGTCAGTTGGCCCATCTTCTCCATCCGTGGCAAATGTTACGAAAACGCAATTATTGATCCCGCGTAGAATTTGAGCCGCGGCCAGCGCCATTTCCTGATTTCTTCCACCTTTCCCCTTACCAGAAACAGTTACCGTTGTTTCTCCGCCGGCAATCAGGCAGACAGGTTTCGCATTACTATTCTTTTCACGGCTGACTTTCACTAATTGTTCTGCCAGTTTACTTCCAACAATTCTTGCTTCTCCCCTCAAGGAAGTTGTGATAATCCTGGAATCGAATCCGGCTTCTTTTGCGCATACACTAGCCGCTTCTGCCGCAATTCTCAAGCTGCCGACGATGAAGTTACTGTGGTCATAAATTATTGGATTTCTGTCTTTAATGGTTTCTTCAATCTGCCCTTCAGCCCCTTTCTGCAGATATTCCATTACCGTCTTGTCCATTTGTTTAGAAATTTTATATTTTTGTATGATCATTAGGCAATCATCGTAAGTTGTTGGATCCACAGAAGTTGGACCTGAAGCGATCATTGATAAAGGATCTCCCAAAACATCCGAAAGGATCAGGTGGACTGACTTTGCTGGATAAATATGTTTAAGTAAACCGCCGCCTTTAATAAGGTCCAGATGTTTTCGAATAGTATTCATTTCTTCAATTGTTGCCCCGCATTTTAAAAGCAAAGTTGTTGTTTTCTGCAATCCCGACAGCCCGATCGTCTTGGCTGGATAGGTCATCAATGCTGATCCGCCACCAGATATCAGCCCGATTACAAGGTCATCAGGGGTGGTCATCTTTAACATATTGAACATCGCTGTGGTTGCCTTAATTGAATTTCCTGAGGGGATTGGGTGTGAACCAATCAATACCTGGATTTGGCCTGGCATCTTTGATCGAATTCCGTTATCAGCGTGCTTCGCGATTAAAACTCCTTCACTGATCAAATCTCCCAGCACTTCGGTGATCGCTGAAGCCATAGGGATAACTGCTTTCCCGACACCTATCACATAAATTTTATGAAGACTGTGCAGATCAATTTCATGGTTCTTGATAAATAAGATGGAGTTTTTTCTAGATATTTCCTTTTTTACACATTGTCCTGGATCAACAGCATTTAATGCTCCACTAAGAATCCTATTAATTTCAGTGGAATAATCAAGAAAATCGTATAAAGGTTGGTTCATAAACATGACAATTCTCGTTTAATTCGGGATGATTATCTTATTTTTATGTCATTAATCCAAAGTATTTTCTAAACGATAGTAAAATATTTTCTTATGTGTTTATCGGTAAAAATTATCATGATTCTAACCTGATAAACAAGAATATTTGTTTTCTTGATTTTTGTTAAAACTATCAAGTATTATCAATTTCATTTTAGGAGGCTGTAAAGTGGATATAAAAATTCTCAATTCATTGATGATGCCAAAATCCGTAGCAGTTGTGGGGGCATCCGCTACACCAGGAAAGATCGGCCACACGGTGGTTAAAAATCTTCAGGAAAGTAATTATAAAGGTAGTGTCTTTCCAATCAATCCCGGTGCTGACGAGATTCTAGGTTACAAATGTTATGCATCTATTTTAGATGTAAAAGAGCCGATTGACCAAGCCATCATTGTTGTACCAGCAAAGTTTGTTTTACAGGTTATCGACGAATGCGGAAAGAAAGGCGTTCAAGGTATCAGCGTCATCACCTCAGGTTTTAGCGAAGTTGGCTTGACTGACCTTGAAAAGGAGCTTGTATCCAGGGCTCAAAGCTATGGTATGAGATTGATCGGCCCAAATATCGTTGGAATTCTATCTAATTCGGGTAATTTCAATGGTTCATTTGCCCCTTGCTTGCCTCTCAATGGTTCTGCCTCACTGGTATCTCAAAGCGGTGCTTTGTTGATCGGCATCGATATGGCTACATTTTCTAGAGGGATAGGATTCGACAAATTAATTTCTATCGGTAATATGGCCGATGTCGATTTTGGCGATCTTATCGAATGGCTGGATCAGGATGAGAATACCTCGTGCATCTCTTTGTATGTCGAAGGTTTTAAAGATGGCCGCCGAATTATTGATATTAGCAGAAAAGCCAAAAAACCAATCGTTGCGTTAAAAGCTGGCGTTTCTGCGCATGGCGCAGCTGCAGCGGCTTCCCATACCGGATCATTAGCAGGTGCTGCAAAAATTTATAAATCCGCTTTTTCACAAGCCGGGATCATACAAGCCGAAGATCTGGACAATCTGTTAAACCGTACACTCACGTTATCATTACAACCGCCTTTGAAGGGTGAGAACATACTAATCATTACCAATGGCGGTGGAGTTGGCGTTTTAGGAACAGATGCTGCTGAAAAATTTGGCATCCCACTAAAGTTTGCTCCTGAAGAAGTACAGAAAGACCTTAAACAATACATGCCAGATTTCGGATCAGCCAAGAATCCTGTTGACCTGACGGGTATGGCAGGTGACGCCTGGTATCATGATTCAGTTAAATCTTCTTATGCACATTCTTGGGTGCACGGTCTGGTAGTGCTTTATTGTGAAACAGCCATGACTGACCCAATGGGAATTGCACAATCGATTAAAAAAGCAGTAACCGAAACAGGCATTACGGACAAACCGATTATTGTATCTTATGTCGGTGGTGAACGATCTGCCAAAGCAATGCACTGGCTGGTTGAAAATGGTATTCCAGCTTTCGCGGCTCCTGATATTGCACTCAACGCAATGGCAGCATTGCGTGAATATGAATTGATCCGCGAATCTGCTAATGAGAAACCTTATCTGATGCAGGGAACTGATAAAAATGCCGCTCTAAATGTTATTAAAGCGGCACGGACTGATGGTAGATCTGCGCTGACAGAAATTGAAGCAAAACAAGTCTTTAACGCCTATGGCTTACCAGTAACCAAATCTCTATTGGCAAAAACTGAAGAAGAAGCAATTAATTTCGCCAAAGAAATTGGTTACCCGGTCGTTATGAAGATCGTCTCGCCAGAGATTTTACATAAATCGGACGCAGGTGGAGTTAAGGTTAACCTGAATGACGAAAAAAGTGTACGCGAAGCATTTCAGACGATCATGAAAAACGCAAAAGTTTATAAAGCAGATGCGAATATTCATGGTATTGTGGTTCAGGAAATGGCTCCCTGGGGTACAGAGGTTATTTTAGGCTCTGTTAACGACCCAACATTTGGCCCTACAGTCATGTTTGGATTGGGTGGTATTTTTGTTGAGGTGCTAAAGGATGTGACCTTCAGGGTAGCGCCATTTTCCAAGAAACAAGCGATGAGCATGTTAAATGAGATCAAAGCAGCGCCAATACTTGCTGGAGTCAGAGGCGAGAAACCTCGTGATCGTGAAATGCTTGCGGACACAATTTGCCGCTATGCAAATATGATCGTGGACCTTAAAGATGAAATCGCGGAATCAGATGCCAATCCTGTGCTTGTCTATGAAGAAGGAAAGGGTCTTGTTGTTGCTGATGCAAGAATTATTCTAACCAAGAATAAGTAATGCTTAATTTTAATAGCGAAGCCGTTCTGAATTTGAACGGCTTCGCTTTTTTTATCTACCCGACAGAACCTTGTAAGCACCTTTCCAAAATGCTTTCCCATTTAGTCGTTTTGGAGTTTCAATGGTTTTAAGCTTAGATTCCAATATCCCAATCTCATCAGGAATTTTCGTCCATCCCTTCTCATTTTGAGACCGGATCAATTGGGAATAAATTTCACCCACCCATTTCCATTCACTTCGAAACTGATCAGCTTTAATCCAGTACTCTCTTTTTTCCCATGGGGCTGTTGTTTTCGCAATCGTTCTCTCAATTTCCATAAGGGATAATACAATAAAAGCCAAGGCATCATTTAGTTCATTAGCAGTCAGGTTATTTTCTTTCACCACAGTTAAGGTCGTTGAAAGCAGTTTTAATAGTCTGCTTCGGTTTTGACCAGGTGAATCTGAATTGATAACTCTGCTCATGGATGTCCTTTTACTTTAATTAAAATAATTCGTTATTATATCGAATCACCGACATTTATGTTGACGGTAATAATCCAATCGCATATAATTCGTAGGCTTTGGGGAAGTGCTGGAATTGGCAGACAGGCGTGACTTAGGATCACGTACCGAAAGGTGTGAGGGTTCAAGTCCCTCCTTCCCCATCAATTCTTATAACGAGGTAGTATTTTGAAATTCGAAAAAAAAGAACTCAATGATAATCAGGTCGAGATCACGGTTGAAGCAGATAAGGACCAGTTCCAGACTTCAAAAATAAAAGCCGCGATCAGTATTTCCAAAGGATCAAAGATTCCGGGATTCCGTCCCGGTAAAGCACCGTACGATGTCGTCAAACGCGTTTACGGAGAAGAAGTGATCGAGGAACGGGCGGTTGAATTGCTGGTAAATGAAATCTATCCCGATGTGATAAAAGAGGCCGAAATAAAACCACATGGGCCTGGCAATCTCGAAGAAATCATCTCAAAAGATCCGCCAAAATTCCGATTTAGGATTCCCCTGGAACCAGTAATCGAACTTGGAGATTACAAAAGCATTCGGCAGGATTATAAGCTTCCCAAAGTTGAAAAAAGCGAATTTGATAAAGTCATCGAAAACCTTCAATTGAATTACTCGACCGCAGAGACCGTTGATCGAGCAGCAGATAAAGGCGATTTGGTATCAGTAAAGATAGATGCTGTTTTAAGCAAACCTGACAAGGACCAGGAGCCCAACATTTTAAAAAGCACACCACACCAGGTGATCATCGGTGAACAATCAGATGAAGAACAATTTCCTTTCACTGGATTTGGTGACCAATTATCTGGATTAAAAGCCGGAGATTCAAAAGAGTTTTCGCACAAATACTCAAAAGACTCCAATTATGAGAAATTACGTGGGAAAGATGCACAATTTACTGTCACCGTTGAATCCGTCAAGAGCCTGACCAAACCTGAACTTGACGACCAATTTGCCAAGATGGTCGGGCTTGAAAAGTACGCCGATCTGGAAGAATCAATTCAAATGCAGCTTGAAACGCGTACCAAAAATGAGTATGAAAACAAATATTTTGATGAGCTTCTTGAAAAAATTATCAAAAAAGCAAAAATAAAATATCCCCCTCAGATGTTGGATGATGAAATTAAGGATGTTCTAAAGACTGTTGAACAGGATATTGCCCGCCAAAATCTGGATCTGGATACTTACTTGAAGATAAACAACCGCGAAAAGGATGATTTTATCGAAAAAGATATTAAACCTTCTGCCATCAAACGCCTTGAGCAGGCATTGGTTATTGATGAAATCAGCCGCCAGGAAAAGATTGAGCTCGACCAGAAAGAACTCCAAAAAGAATATACAAAAACATTTATGCAAATGCAGTCAGCCCCAAATTTTAAAGGTTTGCAAAAAGAATTTACAACTAAAAAATTATCTAGTATGGTTGTCATGCAGACTGCTTCCAGGCTAATGAACCAGCAGACCTTAGACAAGCTTAGATCGATTGCCAATGGCGAAGAGGCTAAAAAGAAAGATGAGCCTTCTGCCGAAGAGAAAAATTCAAATAAAGATTTTATGGAAGAAAAATAGGTTTTCCCTTATGATTGTAGTAATTAAACTACATCAGGTGAAAAATGAATAAAGAATTTAGTTCCGTAATTCCAATGGTCGTAGAATCCTCAGGTAGAGGTGAACGCGCCTACGATATTTATTCCCTGCTTCTCAGGGAACGTATTATTTTTGTTGGTACACCTATTGACGATCAGGTGGCTAATGTGGTTGTTGCTCAGCTCCTGTATCTAAGCCGTGAAGATGCGGATCGAGAGATTTCAATGTACATCAATTCCCCGGGTGGACAGATCTATGCAGGCTTGGCAATTTTTGATACCATGCGTATGATCCCTAACAAGATCAGCACGGTTGCTGTTGGCGTTACTGCTTCATTTGGGACTGTTCTATTGGCTGCGGGCACAAAGGGCCAGCGTTATGCTTTACCGCATGCCACCATTCACATGCACCAGCCTCTTGGCGGTGCGCAAGGGCAGGCTTCGGATATTGAGATCCAGGCAAAGGAAATCCTCCGCCTCAAGGAGCGTCTTAATGAGATCATGGCTGAAAGCACAGGTCAAAAACTTGAAGTCATTGAGCGTGATACTGAACGTGATTTTTATATGAGCGCCCAACAGGCTGTCGAATATGGTCTGGTCGATAAAGTCCTTACAGCTCCAGATAAGAAGTAACAACTCTATTTATCGATTCGAATTCAGGTAATCTATAATTGCCTTGCATAGATTATCTGTTTTCTTTAAATACACATTATGGTGAGGTCATTTTGATCAAAATCAATGGTTCAGTCATTAAAGCAGCGATACTCGATATGGATGGTGTGTTGTGGCGCGCCCAGAAACCTCTGTGTGATCTATCAGAACTATTCGCAAATTTCACGAGACACAGAATTTCAGTGATCCTGGCAACAAATAATGGAACCCACACGATTGCGCAGTATGTGGACAAATTAAAGGGATTTGGCGTGACCGTTGAACCGCAACAGGTAGTCACATCTACGATGGCGGTATCGTATCTTGTGAAAAAGCAATTCCCTGATGGTGGGCCTGTTTATATTTCAGGATCGCAGGCTTTGATCGATACAATGGCTGAATATGGTTTTTTTCATTCTAAAGAGAATGCTCAGGCGGTTGTTGCTGGTTTGAGCTGGGATTGCAACTATGAGAGCATCAAAAATACAGCTCTCATGATACAAAAAGGTCTGCCGTTCTTCTTTACGAATCCCGACCCGACCTACCCTACACCCGAAGGCATCGTTCCTGGTGCGGGCACGCTATTGGCCGCACTTGAAACAGCGACCGGGGTGAAGGCACAACTTGCCGGAAAACCGCTTCCATTTCTATTCGAGGTGGCCCTGGAAAGATTGAAAATCAAACCAGCCGAAACTGTCGTCGTGGGTGATCGGCTAAATACGGATATTCTGGGTGGTTTTAATGCACACTGCAAGACTGTTTTTGTCCTTACAGGAGTTAACACCCGGGATGACCTTAAGGGCTGGTCGCCTCAACCCGACCTGACAATAAATAATATTAAGGATCTCTTCGATCAGTAAAAATAATTTTTATGAAAAATATTTATGATCTCAGTTTTTCTGAGATTGCTGCATTTGTAGCGGAGAATGGTGAGGCTGGTTTTCGGTCAAAGCAAATTTGGGAAGGCCTTTATCAGCACCATTTTTCTGACTGGAAGGATTTTTCATCCTTACCTAAATCTCTGCGTCAAAAATTCGGTAGTGAATATTTTATTAACTCATTAATAAAAATCGAATCGGTATTTTCTAATGATTCTCATACTGAAAAAGTCCTTTTTCAATTAACTGACACTAATTACATTGAATCAGTTCTACTTCGCAAAGATGAGCGCCTCACTTTATGCATTTCATCACAATCTGGCTGCCCGGTTAATTGTTCATTCTGTGCTACTGGAAATTTGGGATTTAAACGAAATCTTAGCTGTGGAGAAATGATCGAACAAGTCATATTTTTTATCAATGCTTTAAAGCCTTTAGATGAAAAACTTACCAATATCGTTTTTATGGGAATGGGAGAACCCTTTCTTAATTATGAGAATACGATTTCAGCCATTGACAGGTTAAATGATGCCAGCGGTTTGAATATTGGGGCCAGGCGCATCACAATTTCCACCATCGGTATCATTGATAGGATTAGAAAGTTTTCTGATAGAGAACAGCAGATAAATCTGTCGATTTCGTTGCACGCTCCGAATGACCGGTTGAGGCAGCAGCTGGTTCCAATGGCTAAGAATTACCCAATAAAGGATTTGATTGAAGCTTGCCGTTTCTACATATCCAGAACCAACCGGCGCGTGACATTTGAATATGTGATGATCAAGGGGATCAATGATAGCCCTGAGTTGGCAATAGAATTAATTACCCTACTGAAAGGTTTGAACTGCCACTTAAATCTCATCCCTCTCAATCTAAATCGGCACTTTACAGGCGAGCCCTCCGATCCTTCAACAATAAGAGAGTTTGGTAGAATTTTAATTGAGAAAGGCATTGCTGCTTCAATTCGCGATAGCCAAGGAGCAGATATTCAGGCTGGCTGCGGCCAGCTTGCTGGAAAAAAGATAGGTATTCACTAATTGTTTTGGAGGAAATATGCAGGATTTGCAGTCAAATTTTGAAGATCTTAAGAAAAGAGTATCTGATCTACTGGAGCATCTTTGACTGGGATAACAAACAGACCGAACTGGCAGATCTAAATAAAGCTTCAGAAAAAGAAGATTTCTGGTCCGATAATCAATCAGCCCAACTGACTATGAAACGAATTGCGGACCTGAAAGATGAGATCCAATTATGGGAGGATTTAAAAAATTCCATCCAAACCTATCTTGATCTCTCTCTGTCAGATGATGAGAGTATGCGCCCTGACCTTGAATCAGAAGCAAAAAAACTGGCAAAGCAAATCGAACGCCTGGAGCTCTCAACCTTGCTTTCAGGGCCTTATGATAAAGGCAATGCGCTTCTTTATATAAACTCGGGCGCAGGTGGTACTGATGCCCAGGATTGGGGAGAAATGCTTTTGCGCATGTATCTCCGTTGGGCTGAAAAGAATGGATATACAACAGAAATTTTGGACCGCTCAGAAGGTGAAGAAGCGGGAATTAAAAGCATAACCTTATTGATCGAAGGTAAATATGCATACGGATACTTGCGCTCTGAAAAAGGAGTTCATCGGCTGGTGCGGTTATCTCCATTTGATGCTGCGCACCGTCGGCATACATCTTTTGTTCAAGTGGAGATACTTCCAGAAGTAGCTGCTGAAGATCCAATTGTGGAAATTGATCCTGACGATCTGATCATTGATATTTATAAATCATCCGGTGCAGGTGGGCAGAACGTGCAGAAAAACGCGACTGCCATCCGAATAACCCATAAACCGACCGGTATCGTTGTCACCTGCCAAAATGAGCGTTCCCAGATTCAAAATCGTGAAAATGCTCTGAAGGTTTTACGTGGGCGGTTATATGATATCAAGATCCGCGAACAGGAAGCCCAACTTTCAAAACTGCGCGGTACCTACCAAAAGGCAGAATGGGGCAGCCAGATCAGATCATATGTGCTGCATCCCTATCAATTGGTCAAAGATCACCGAACTGAATTTGAAAAAGGCAACGCGCAGGCTGTGTTGAACGGCGATATTGATGAGTTTATTGAAGCCTACTTAAAAATGTAAAAATTGAACCGGTTTTCCATATCCACTTAATCAAGTTTTCTGGCAAGCTCAAATAATTCCAGATCGATTTTTTTGATTTTTCCGACAACCTCACCTAAAGGAGTTGTCGTTACTTTCCCATTGATCCAACCTACCAAAACCCCGTATTCGCCTCTCTCAAGGCTATCTACCGCTCCGGCGCCCAGCCGGCTGGCAAGGATTCTGTCGGAAGCGCTGGGTGTGCCTCCTCTTTGGATATGTCCCAAAACACTCACGCGTAGTGCAAATCCGATCCGTTCCTGATGTTCTTCGAAAAATTCAGCCAGTTTTGTGGCATTATATTTGGCACCTTCGGCCACAACAACGATCGCATGGGATTTTCCGCGCTCGTAAGCCAGGCTCAGGATATGCGCGATTTCATCAGGATCTGTTTCAACTTCCGGGATCACAACAGTCTCCGCACCGCCCGCGATGGCAGACATAAGCGCCAGATAGCCGCAATTCCTTCCCATTACCTCGATAAGAAAAGCCCTCTGGTGTGAGCTGCCGGTTACTTTCAGGCGATCAATTGCCTCGAGTGCGATATTGAGTGCGGTATCAACACCGATGGTTATATCCGATCCCACCAGGTCGTTATCAATCGTGGATGCAACGCCCACAACCGGAAAGCCCATTTGTGAAAAAGCATGGCTGCCTGCTTGAGACCCATTTCCGCCGATTACGACCAGTCCATCAATTTCATTTTCATTCAGTGATCGTAACGCTTCCCTGCGGCCTGCTTCTGTTTTGAATTCCTCACACCGGGCGGATCCCAGAAATGTACCGCCGCGTTGAATAATGCCTGCGACATCGCGAGCGTCCATTTCTGACATTTTGCCTTCAATCAGCCCCTGAAATCCGTCACGCACGCCAAATACTTTTATCCCTTTTTGGATCGCTGTCCTGGTTACCGAGCGGATCGCGGCATTCATGCCCGGCGCATCACCTCCGCTGGTTAAAACTGCAATTTGTTTCATGAACACTCCTGCATTTTTGGATTCAAAAATTTTAACACTTTTATTTTGCCATTCAAATGTTAAAATCATACAAAATCATACCATTGGAGACGCAAAGTGATGCACTTACCGGTTAACGATCTCAAACGATTTATTGAAACTGCTTTTGTCAAATCTGGAGTACCCGAAGAGGACGCGAAAATTTGTTCTGATATTCTGATCACATCCGACCTGCGAGGTATCGAATCTCATGGTATTGGACGGCTCAGGATGTATATTGACCGCATACACACTGGTCAGATCGAACGTAAAACTGCCTATGAGATTGTTAAGGAAACACCCACGACAGCTGTGATCAATGGCCATCACGGCATAGGGATGGTAATCGGATTTCACTCAATGCAATTGGCTATCCGTAAAGCAAGAGAATTTGGCATGGGGTCTGTCGCGGTAAGAAATTCAACGCATTTCGGCATCGATGGTTATTATCCGCTCATGGCGATCGAAAATGGCATGATCGGTATGAGTTTTACCAATGCCCGTCCATCTGTCTCCCCTACCTTCAGCACTCAACCGAAGTTAGGCACAAATCCTATCGCATTCGGTGCGCCAACAGATGAAGACTTTCCATTCCTGTTTGACGCTGCCACTTCCATAACCCAACGGGGGAAAATCGAAGTCCTCAACCGGGAAGAAAAACCAGCCTGCCAGGGATGGGTTATTGACGCTGAAGGTAAATCCATGACCGATCCCGGAGCGATCCTGGAAGGATTGACCCTGGATCAGGCTGCTTTACTGCCGCTGGGTGGTGATACTGAAGCATCGGGTAGCCACAAAGGATACGGCCTTTCCACTATCGTTGAAATACTGTCCGCTTCATTGCAGAGCGGCGCTTTTCTTTCAGCTCTTTCAGGATTGAATCCCGATGGCAGTAAGGCCCGTTTTAAAGTCGGGCACTTTTTTATGGCAATATCAGTGGATGCTTTCCTTCCGCTAAAGGAATTCAAAAAGAATATTGGCGAGCTGTTAAGAGAACTGCGAGCTTCCAGAAAAACGCCGGGGCAGACGCGAATTTATACAGCGGGTGAAAAAGAATATTTCAATTCAATTGAGGTCATGAAAAATGGCGTTCCGATTAATGAAAATTTGAAGAAAGATTTGCTGCATGTGAAAAATTTACTCGGAATAACAGATCTTGATCTTTTATAAAACCAGAATACACAATGAAAATCAAAGGAATTATTTTTGACTTTGACGGATTGATTTGCGATACCGAAACACCTGAAGTACGCGCGTGGGAAGCACTTTTTAAAGAATATGGCTTTATCTTCCCGTTTGAAAGGTATCAGGAAACGATTGGGGCAGTCCATAATGATGAATCTCCTTTCCTCTTCCTGGAAGAAATGCTTGTACACCCGATAGACCGCAGTGAGGTAAAAGAAGGATTTCTTCGCTTCAAAAATATGTTGATTGAATCTGAGCCATTAAGACCGGGTATCCTTGATTACCTTATTGAGTCAAAAAACAATGGATTAATAATCGGATTGGCGTCAAGCTCTCCTCGCTCCTGGGTCGATTATCACCTTTCCAGGTTTAATATTATGGACTATTTTGGCTGCGTAAAGACATGCGATGATGTAAGCAACACAAAACCTGATCCAGAACTTTACATTAAATCTCAGGAATGCATGCAGCTGCAAGCTCATGAGATTATTGCTTTGGAAGATTCACCTAATGGCGTCACTGCTGCAAAAAACGCCGGTCTTTTTGTGGCCGTATTACCCAATGATGTAACCAGGATCTTTAATTTTTGTAATGCTGACCTGGTAATCAACTCACTGGAAGAAATGCCATTAAACAAACTGCTAAAATATTTTAGCAATTTCTGATCATTTTCGATTTACTTAAGCACTAAAATAGGGCAAAAGATCTATTCGGGCAAACGATGTATTACGAAGACCTTGAAAAAGTTTTTCCTGACGCTTACGGCGTAGTAGAACGCGAAATGATCAAGAACGCTTTTCTTTTTGCTGAAAAAGCGCACTCTGATCAATTGCGCGCGTCTGGAGAACCTTATATAACGCACTGTGTTTCCGTCGCCAAGATTCTTACTGAGTTAAAAGTTCCTCCGATTGTTGTAGCCGCTGCCTTATTGCATGATACGGTGGAAGATACTTCGGTAACAATGGAAGATCTGCGTAATAAATTTGGATCAGAAATTGCCCAGCTTGTCGATGGTGTGACCAAGTTAACCAATCTCCCCAGAGTGAAGAACGCGGAAAGGCTTGAGAAACCCGTCTCCTCTGATGTAAATCAGCAGGATGATGACAATGGCACCCTGGTAAGTGAAGAATTGCAGCGAAGCCGGCGCAAGGATCTGGCAACAGAAACGATGCGCAAAACCCTGATGGCGATGGGTGATGATGTACGTGTCGTGCTGATTAAGCTTGCTGACCGGCTGCATAACATGCGCACTTTGAGCTATATCCCTGAATCCAAACGGAAACGAATCGCCAAAGAAACGCTTGAGATCTTCGCTCCGCTGGCAAATCGACTGGGGCTCTGGCAGATAAAGTGGGAATTAGAAGATCTGTCGTTTCGCTATACGCAGCCTGATGATTATAAGGCCATTGCTACAAAAATTGCTGATCGAAGGATCAACAGGGAAACTGAAGTGAATCAGATTATCCTGGAACTTCAGAAGTTGATTAATGAGGCGGGGATTAAAGCGGAGATCAGCGGTAGATCCAAGCATATTTATTCAATTTATCAAAAAATGCAGCAAAAGGATAAGCCATTTGAAAGCGTCCGTGACCTACGTGGTGTGCGGTTGCTCGTAAACGATATCCCCTCCTGTTATGCTGCACTGGGCATTATCCATACACATTGGCGTCCAATTCCCAATGAATTTGATGATTACATAGCTGCTCCTAAGGATAACTTTTATCAATCTCTCCATACCGCTGTGATTTATTCTGATGGCAAACCGCTTGAAGTTCAAATTCGCACCTATGAAATGCATCATAACGCCGAATTTGGGATTGCTGCGCATTGGATGTACAAGGAAAAGGGAACGCAGGACGATCAATTCCAATCCAGGATCAACTGGCTGCGTAAACTGCTGGACTGGCGTCAGGACGTGGAAGACGCACAGGAATTTGTTGATGGTGTTAAGACAGATGTTTTTGAAGATCGTGTTTATGTATTTACGCCGCATGGCGATATTATCGACCTGCCTATTGGTGCGACACCCATTGATTTCGCATATATGGTCCATACCGAGGTTGGCAATCGTTGCCGCGGAGCAAAAATAAACGGTAAATTGGTTACACTGGATTACCGCCTCAAGACCGGAGACCAGGTTGAGATCCTGACTTCAAAACACGGGGGACCGTCCAGAGACTGGCTGAATATCCATCTAGGATTAGTAAATACTCAGCGTGCGCGCGCGAAGATCCGCCAATGGTTCAAAAAACAGGACCGTGACCAGAACCTCTCCCACGGAAGAGAAATGCTTGAGCGTGAATTAAAACGCCTGGGAATCGTTAATCTTGATATCGATGACCTTGCCAAATCCTTTGGCTTCAAAGTCCCTGAGGATCTGCATGTTGCGCTTGGTTGCGGTGATTTGCCTATCGGTCGAATTGTCAATTTGATTCAGGAGGATGAGGAGAAAAAGGAGGAGTTTTTCACCCCGCGAGCTCCTGCAGTTGAACGGAAGGACAGCGAATCTGTCAACGTCCTGGGGTTAAAGGGCATTTTAACCAATATCGCCAAATGCTGCAGTCCCGCCCCGGGAGATGACATCATTGGATATATCACACGAGGGCGCGGTGCTACCATTCATCGGCGGGATTGCCCCAATGTTATGCGCATGAAAGACCATGAGAGGATCGTAAAGGTTACCTGGGGTGAACCAAAGCGCACCTTCCCGGTCATGGTCCAGATCAAAGCCTATGACCGGCAGGGCCTGATGGGTGATATTACAACTGTCCTGGCAAATGAAGGTATTAATATGCGCGATATTAATGTAAAGATCGCCAACAATCTGGCCACTATAAATCTGATGCTCGACATCGGCGATATCAGCCAGCTAAGCCGATTGCTCACGCTTACTGAGTCTTTACCGAATGTTATGGAAGCCTTCCGCATTAAACCTGGCTAACAGTCTCACATAAGCAATTGAGAAATATCAAATGGGTGGTTAGCTTGCCCATTTTATACATTTATAAAACCATATTGGTTACATTCTTGATAGAGAATAAAAAAGCACCAGAAGGTGCAAGGCTGGGGGCAAAGGATTTGAACCTCTATAAACAGATTCAGAGTCTGC
>CAZBNE010000034.1:0-20524 GCA_964493155.1 uncultured Pelolinea sp. | reverse complement strand
TATTACCCAGCAGGAATTCACATATTCAGAATACGCGCGCCGCGGGTTTGGAGAACTTGTGGCTGTAGCAGTTTTTTGTGTTACGCTCATTAAAATTTTAAGTGAAATTTCAAAGATCAATAATCAAAAGAAAAAGGTTTTGTTTACCGGATTCACGACAGGTCTTGTCGTGCTTGTATTGGTGGTCCTGATCTCGGCATTCCAGCGTCTTTATTTGTATGAAACTGCGTATGGCTTCTCACGTTCCAGGGCTTACGCGCATGTTTTTATCATCTGGCTGGGCATTTTTCTAGTGTCGCTGGCAATCATGGAGATCATGCAACGCCAGCGTGCTTTCGCGAATATCACGCTGGTATTAGGCATCGCATTTACTGTTTCGCTTAATCTGCTTAATGTGGATCGCTTTATCACTGCCAATAATATCAACCTGGCAGTCCAAGGCGGAGAGCTGGATATCAGCTATTTATCCGCCTTATCCAGCGACGCCATTCCAGCCATGGTTAATGCTTACGCATCGGATAAATTTTCTCCAGAGATACATGAACGTATCGGCGCCACCCTGATTTGTCAGCAGAAAGCATTAAAAACTGGTGCGATGTCTGTAAAGCATTGGCAATCCTTCCATCTTTCCAGCTGGCTTGCACAGCGATATCTATCCGTTGTTCAGCCTGATCTGAGCCGATATCAAGTTCAGGGAAGCAGTTGGCCAATTAAAATCATCAGTCCAGAAGGAAATGAGTTTCAATGCCAAAATGGTCAATTTTTTGATTAATGAATAATGATTCTTAAAAAATAAAGTGTGGTTCTGAACAAAGGGTAAATTATTACAGCAAACAGGTCAATAGAGTTCCAATCCAAAGCTATGAACTTCATCCTTTACTTCTTCATAAATTCTCTGCCAGGCGGGGAGTGGTTTTAATGTTTTAAGGTCGTAAGCACTGTCGAAACACACACCCGGATTTCCCTCAGGCCTCTGAAAAACGTATTCGTAATGACTGTAAAGCTGGTTGACCAAATCATTTGCCTCTTTCAGTATCAGCCCTTGCCGAGTAACAGCATGCCCTACCTCAGCCATCCAGCGCGCCTCCAATCCTGTGCCATTTGGCAGGGCTCCATCCGCCGAACCCACCCCCTCCAGATGCCCTCCACTAATTGCATTTACTACTGCATTTGCCGCCACTTCAAAAAGCAGCTCACGGGTCATTGCCCCGCTCTTAGGATAAATATCTGCAACGATGATGCAGGGCGCAAATCTGGCGAAAGCCTGCTCGACTGCGGATTGCACCCACATAACACTGCGAGTACTGGTTGCCACATGCCGGATATGAATAGGATGCAGCAGGTGATAATCCGCCAGACAAACCCAATTTGCCAGAAGGAAGGAGGCAATCTGAACAACCGCCGCTCCGGGTGCATCCCCGCCAAGGCCCCCAACCATCACGGTCGCCAGTGATGCGTTGCGCATGCCATAGCTCTCAGCATTCAGCGCTCTGGACATATTGACCTGGTCGATGATTAGTTCATTGAATAATGCCACGAGATGTGAGTCTGTTTTTCGAAGGTGTTCAGGATTTGAGATCGCCAGGTCGCCCAATTCTGTTACCGCACTTTGGCCAGCCAGCAGCCCCATGCCCGGCCTCCCTACTCGCCGAAGCGCTTCTCGCAGCCGGCTCAGTTCCCAACGGGTCGCATAAATTTCCATCGTATTTCCGATTTCGATATTTCGGCTGTTGACGCTAGTCAGTGACCCGCAGGTCGCCAGATCGACCAGCGGTTCCTGCATCCAGCTCATCACGCACGGAACAAACAGTTCTTCAGGGGTTGGTGCTCCCGGATTGCCAGCCCATATCATTGGCGGGCGATCATCCATAATTCTGCGGGCATACAATTCCCGCGCGTCAATACCTTCACCCATCAGCAGATTCAGGGGCATACGCTTAATGCCCGCTTCGATTTCTGATAGATCAAAATTGATGATTCTCCCTGTTGATGCACAGTAAATTCCTGCTGATGCTGCCAATTCCAGGCCTGCCTGAAACAATCGGCTAATCATGCCCTCATCCTGGGGAATAACCTGCTGTTTATCCCATGACAATTGGTACTTTCTGACCAGCTCTTTCACCGGAAGAACGATATACTCCATATCCCAATCTGCCTTCGAGATTAATGGTCCGTTTCTTGATCGATCGAGTATATCCAGATACGCACTGATCAAAAGGTTTCTCCTTACTGCCTTATCCTTGCACCTTATGTGTAGTTTGTATGATCCCACCGCCCAGGACTATATCAGCTGAATAAAACACGATCGATTGGCCGGGTGTTGCTGAGAATTGCGGTTGTGAAAAGTGCACCTCAACTGCGCCTTCAGTTGTTGGTAAAATCGTACACTGGAATTCTTGCTGATGCGAACGCAGCCGCGCGTTCACTTCCAACGGGGTATCCAACTGCTCAAATGCAATCCAGTTCGGGTAAATGGCGGTTAGCCTGTCAACTGCCAGATATGCTTTCGGCCCGACAATAACCTGGTTCCTTTGCGGATCAATATCTAATACATAAAAAGGTTCTTTGTTCCCGCCAATTTTGATGCCTTTACGCTGGCCGATCGTGAATTTTACGATGCCGTCATGATATCCCAATACGACTCCATCCTGGTTGATGATCTCACCCTTTTTTATTTCCGTATGCGAGAATAACGATCCGTAAACGCCGCCATCGATAAAATCCTGACTTTCGTGCCTGTCTGCGATATCCGAAAAACCTACCTTTGCAGCAAGGGCTTTGACTTGCTCCTTGGTAAACTCTCCCAAAGGGAAAAGAGATCTTGCAAGCTGGTTCTGCTGCAATCTATATAAAAAGTATGACTGGTCTTTTTCCAGGTCAGCAGCTCTTTTCAGTAAATAGCGGTTTGATTTTTTTTCATGCCCGATTCGGGCATAATGACCAGTGGCGAAAAGGTCGAAATTGATCCCCAGGCCTGACGCCTTGTCAAGCAGAGCACCAAATTTGACCAAAGGATTACATAAAACGCATGGATTCGGTGTCCGCCCTCCGAGGTATTCCTGTGAGAAATTTTCGAGTACATTAGAGCGGTATTCCCGCGACAGGTCAACCACATAATGCGGAATTCCCAGCCGTTCACAGGTTTTTTGCGCAATTTTTGCATCATTGATCTCGCCAGGACCATAACACCCGCTGCGCGCCCAGTCACCGGCAGCCTCTTCCCCTGCCCAGATGCGCATGGTAATGCCGATGACGCCATAACCCATATTCTTTAAAATATAGGCAGCCATCGTTGAATCCACACCCCCGCTCATGCCTACCGCGACTTGGAGTTGTCTTTTATTATTCATAAAATTTTATTCTTCTCCAGATGCAGACAGGAGGTCCCATTTTACCTGGCTGGATTTTTTTAACAAATACAGTTCAACTCCTTTATATTTCACAGGTTTGTAGAGATCGCCTGCTTCAGAGGTAATATCAATCCCCCCCCACTTGAAACCTGGGACGTAGTCTGGCTGTAGGTCAAGAATGGAATATCGGAGATCGAATTTATTATGGCCAGGTACAGTTTCTAATGTGCTTTTTTCGACCGTTGAAAGGTGGGCAATATAGGGATCAGACTTACCCAAAAAATCAATCGCGTAGCGATGCGAATAATATGGAATCGATCCCGCCCAGAATAAGCCAATTTTTAATTGAGGATTAGAGATTTCATTGATCACAATCGCTGTATTAACGTTGGTTTTGTTAGATAATACCTGGTCCTGGGGAGTTAAGAAAAATAATTGATGAATATTTTTTTGGTTTGCCATTAAAAGAACAGCAGCTATTCCAGCAGTGAAGATTCTCTGTTGAATTTTATGATCATAATTCCTTCCTGAGGTACCTATCAACCAGGCTAGAATTGTAAAAAGACCGGTTCCGTACAAGAGAACCTGCTGACCATAACCAAATCCCACTTTTCCTAATCCCAGTTTGTCTGAAGCAAGGATAAGAATGAAACTAAAAAGCCCTAAGACAATTAAGATACTGCTTACAGATTTCCCGGAAATTTTTAAAAATGGTAGATCCTTATTATTCCAAACAGGGCTGCGATTCAGGTATTGGTGAATATCCAAATTAAGCAGCGTTTTAAGCAAGACCTCAATAAATAAATTGAATTCATTCAGGAATAAAACCAGGCCCATTGGCACGACAGGCATGACCATACGCCAATATTTGAATGCATCTCCTCCAATCCATATCTGATAAGCAATATATATCAAGATTGTTGAAAAAAGCAAAAATTTTCGCCGGCTGAAATTAAAAATCATATTTAGTAATACAAATAACCATATAAGCAATGTAGATTTGAGAAAAGGATAAATGAAAGTGAATCCTGCTTTCAGTCTTTTTACTGTGGATAAACCAGATAATTTAAGATAATAGGTATTCGGCAAGAGATCTCCATAATAGGAATAGCGGAAAAGAAGGTGAGCCAAAGGGAACAAGGCAAATATTCCTACAAATTTCAGGATATCAAGAATTCGATCTGTAATTTTTTTCTGTTTGCCGATCATGAACAACAACACAGGAACAATGATCAACACTGCATCGGGGCGGGTCAGATAAGCCAAAGCTGCCAGAAAAGCAGAAAATATCAAATCAGATTGTTTACTTTCAATATCATATTTGAGAATTTTATTATAGGAAGAGAGGATCAGAAATGTGACCAGTCCGGTCTCCATTCCCATCAGCGACCAATATGAGAGTGGATAATATAAAAAAACCAAAAGGGGAAATATTGCTGTAAGCGATTCAGTGGAGTCTTGGCTAGCTACTGCAGAGTAAAGTTTGGACGCCTGCCAAACCACGCCGACGACCGTGAAAATACCGAATATTTGAATCGCCAATACGGCATTACTTTCATTGAAAACCAATGTGGCTAGACTCATGATGAGAGTCATTAGAAAATTGGTATACCCTTCCACGAACTCTCCGGGATTCCAGACAAGGCCATTGCCATGCGAAAAATTCCAGGCATACCGCATGGAAATCATGGCATCGTCAAACAATGAAAAATAACGTTTTCCGTCAATGGCTACAAATGATGTTTTTGCGATGAAAATAGCCGCCCAAATTACATATATCGAAATATAAATAATACAGAGGTTCTTCTTTGTTGTGATTGATTTATAGAAGTTCATAGATATGATCCTGAAATCTGGTATTGATATTATCAGCCATATTGATTAGGCTTGTAAATTATATAATAGATCGTTCTCTAAAAAAACAATATCATAATTGTTTATCCTTACCATAAAATGCCCTGAGATATCTTAATAATTCTTAGGGCAAACAGAATCCCAAATTATTTATTTTACAGCTTGATAAAATGTAAAATAAGTTCGCATATCAAGGCTCTAGTCATCAAGCAACTCATCGGAATACAATAGCGTGTTCTTGCCTTCATTGAGAAGAACCAGCTGGACTTTTGGCAAATCGTCTGTGGCTGCCAGAATAATCGCTGGTGTGCCGTTGGGAATTTTAATATTATCTTTGATCATATTGACAGGGATGTACAGTTTCATTATGTCATTTGTTGAGAATCTGAACATCATCCTCGAAAAATCCTGTTTTCCATAAAAAACATCCGACGGGTTATCATAAAAACCCTGCCCCCTTTCAAAGAAGCGGGGATATATGATCTCACCTTCGAGGACTGTGGAATGACTGTCGGCGCACATCGCGACTGCCTTTTCTCGAATCAATGGTAATTTTTCTGCTGAAATCCTTTTTTCAAGGGTAGCGCAAAGTTCCAATTTTGATGTTGTCTGGATTTTCGGCGGAAAAAGTTCCCTGATCGGGATGATGGAACCAATCAGAATAAACATAATTAAAAATGGGAGGGCTGTTTTCAGCTCATTTAATAAGTTGCTCTGAGATAATACAGGCTCCCTGTCCGATTTTTTGAGATCAGTCACTGGTAACAAGCCGAGAATTTCAAAAATGCCGAATACTCCAATAGTATAAATAAAATAAGCCATCCAATCCACTGGCATGATAAATCGCCAGCCTGAAAACCGGAATAAAGCGGAGCTCAAGTTTTGCGCCAGATAGATCAAAAAGCAGGAGATCGCGGTCTGCCAATCAGTTGAAATTAAAAAATATAAACCACTGATGAACAAAACCAGATTACAAACAGCTAGCACTAAGTTAAGCGGGCTGTGATATTGATTGGCTTCAGACCAAAAATTATCTTTTATTACTGATAGCTCCTGCAGGTCCTGACTGCCATTCATTCGGATCGGGAAAATTAGAAAAGTGGAAATCAGATTTCGGAAAAAGTTGTCAGGAACATCAAACAGATAATTAGATCGAATGAGTGATTGAAACAGGCCTGGTTGATCCCCCGATTGATTCTGAGAGGAAGAAAGATCCTGCGGACCATAATCCGAGTTGATATTTTCCGGATTTGCCAGGACATAACTTTCCTTAAAAACAGACAGGTAATTTGAAGAATCAAACCAGAAAATCCCTGAAATGGAATGATTCCTGATCAGCAGCGGCGCTACCATTGCACTCAGGCAGATAAAAAAAACACCACTGAAAAGAATGAACTTTTTAAAGTCTTTCCGAAAGAGCAGAAATGCGATGCCCATGAACACAGGCACAAAGATCAAATATTGCGCCCTGTATAGGATCAAGACTCCGAGTATGCCCCCGATTATTATTGGAAAGAACTTGCCGTGAGGATCTCTGTTCCATTTGATCATGAACAAAACCAACAAAGAAAGGATCAGAGCTGAGGGAAAATCACTTAAAAGTAATTTTGAATTTGCCACATTGGCAATATCCGCTGCCTGCAGCGCGTTAATCTCCCGAAAGATCGTAAATATCCCCATGCCTAAACCAAGGATATTTCCGCGAATTTCTTTCCCGATCAGGAAGAGAACGGATGGAAAAAAAGCCAGGATAAGGGTCTGCCCAAGGATGACCTTTTGATAATCAAGATTTCCAAAATAATTCAAAAATGCCAGATAAACGACATGAAAGGATTTACTTATAATGGAACTGGAGGATATCCCGTTGATTATCCTGATACTATCCAGACTGTATCGTTCGGCATCTGAAAAAGGATAGGTCTCAAAATTTGGCGGAAGGACCTTGGGCGCAAAGTAATTATTCGTTGGAAACGGTTGATTATGCCAAAAAATAAAAGCAGCCAGCCAAATGGCGATAAAAAAAACAGGGGGCAAATACTTCCCGATCGTATCAATTGTTTTTCTATTGAACAGGTCGCTATCTCTCAGGATTATCTGTACATAAGTAAGGATCAGCAGCAATCCAAGTGTAAAGATGATCTGCCATTCCAGCAGCGGTATGCCCAGATCATTAACCGTTACATCGCGGGTATACAGCCCGATGCCAGTTGCCAGTGGTAATGAGAATAAAACCAGAATAACCATAGAAATCGGCACAAAAAGCTTGAAGTCGAAAGCGCGACGCGCATGATGATTGCTTGTGAAAATTCTCTTAAGGGAAATAAGCATCGTCCATCCTGTTGCTATCCCCCAGACAACCAGGGGCAGCGACCGCTCACTGATGTATTGATACTTGTCAAAGCTGAGCAGGTTGAAGAAAAAAAGGACACTCCATGACACGATTGAAAGAATTGCTGACAAAATCAGAAGAAATCTGGAAATTCCGAGATTGAAGCGCCCACGAATTTTATTAAGAAAATCCGCCGATTTGAACAATCCAATAACAAGCAAAACCAGAAAAAAAATCAATGAGACCATGGGCACCGAAATGAGAAGCAGCCGGTTCAAGGACAATCCGAAGATCAAACCGCCAGGATTTGAGGGGATCGAAAGCAGCCAGACAACACCAATCAATCCTTCAAACATAAATACTGAGACAAAAATCAGGATTGTTGAAAGGGTTATATTACTAACGAATTGTTCTTCATCATTTTTTTGCATTGAGAATTTCCTTAAAATGTGCCACTCGTTTCTTCCAGGTAATTTTATCAAGGATAAATCAGGCTCATTTTAATATTCCAAAGATAGCTCACTTTTTTGAGACAGAGTTTATTGTTAACTCGGTATAACTTTGCCATGACATTCGAAATTATCCTGGAAGCGGCACCCGATTAAACCTGAAAGAGGGCTTTAATCAATTTTATTAGGGAAAATACTTAATCATAAAAACGAAATTACATTATCGCCCTTTGCTTCGGTAGATTCGAATGACTAATGAAATCATTGCTTTTTCTGAATGCAGATAATGACTATGAAGGTTCAGCCACCATCCCCCACAGCCATCTGATAAAAAAGATCAACACACTCAACCAGATCAATCCAATGATGACGGCAGCTATCCAGCTGACCGGTTGACTCTGATCCAATTCCAATTGCGCCCTGGTACGAGCTTCAGCCAGCACATTCGTCGGAATCATCTTAATCGCAACACTTATCCCCATTGGCACAAGCAGCAGATCATCCAGATATCCCAGTACTGGTATGAAATCCGGAATGAGATCGATGGGGCTGAAGGCGTAGGCGACAACCAGCCCGGTGAATACTTTCGCGTACCAGGGTGTGCGCGGATCTTTATAAGCCAGGAACAACGCGTAGGTCTCATGCTTAAGATCCCTGGCACGCTGCTGCCATTTCTTTATAATCGATCTCATAATCCTTCCTTATGATGCAGTTGAACTGTTCAAGTACATAAAATTTTACAGGTATTAATAAGGGAAACCCGCGAAAGTTGAAAAGCGTTTGTGATCCACAGATTAATTGCCGCGTTTGGCTGTCTCAAGCCCCGGGATGGCGGTGCGCCGTTCAATTTCATTCAGGAGCAAAGTCATCAGTCCGATAATCACCAGATAGACCAAACCCACCAGCAAATAGGTCTGCAGGACATTATAGTATTTGGACATCAGCAGCTTCGCGACATACATCATCTCAGGCACCGCAATCAGGTAGACGATAGACGAAATTTTGACCATGGAAACCGCCTCATTGGACCAGGATGGGATGGCAAAGCGGAATGCCTGCGGAATGATGACATGCCGTATGGCCTGCAGGCGGGTCATACCGATTGATCGTGCCGCCATCATCTGACCGCCGCTGATGGCCTGGATCGCTCCGCGAAAATATTCCGACTGGTACGCGCCGCTATTCAGACCGATCGCCAGATAGGCGGAAGTAAACGGTGAAAATGTTATCCCGAATTGAGGCAGTCCATAATATATCAGAAAAAGCTGCACCAGTACGGGTGTGCCGCGGAAAAGCTCAACATAAGCGGTCACCAGCCACCGCAGCCATTTTGGCCCGTAGGCCCTGGCCAACGCGGCGGGAAATCCGATAGCCATGCCAATAAGCAGGCAGATCAGGGAAACCTTGAATGTAATCTGTAGCCCGATCCAGATCTGCGGCAATGCTATTTTCAGATACTCATAAAAGGACATCTGATCTCCCAACTAATGCAGTTCGCTGATCTTGCCAAGGAATTGTTTGGTGCGCGGCAGGTCAGGATGGTTCAGCATTTTTTCCGGGTTGCCCTGTTCAACGATCTCTCCGTGTTCCATGAAAACGATCCGGCTGCAGACATCACGCGCAAAACCGATTTCATGCGTCACGCAAATCATGGTCATACCGCCCACTGCCAGATCTTTCATTACGGTTAGCACCTCACCAATCAACTCAGGATCCAACGCGGAAGTAGGTTCATCAAAAAGCATCACGATGGGGCCCATCGCCAGGGATCGCGCAATAGCCACGCGCTGCTTTTGCCCGCCGGAAAGCTGCCCGGGATAGTTATCGCATTTATTGGCAAGCCCCACCCGCTTCAATTCCTGCATGGCTTTGTCGTAAGCTTCTTCTTTTTTCATACCCATGACATGGATCAGTCCAAGCATGATATTATCCAGAGTAGTCAGATGATTAAAGAGATTAAAATCTTGAAAGACCATGCCGATGTGCTGACGGGCTTTGTCAATATCGGTCTTTGGATCGGTGAGTTCCACACCATCCACCCAGACTCTTCCGGAATCTGGCACGGTTAACTGGTTAATGCAGCGCAGTAAGGTGGATTTACCTGTTCCGGATGGCCCAACCAGAACCACTACCTCGCCTTCATTAACATCCATTGATATCCCTTTGAGAACATCTTCCTTCCCATAGGCTTTATGGACCTTTTCTATTTTTACAATCACTTTTTCAGGTTTTGGCATTTCGATCCTCTGTCTTTAAACTGGAATCCTGATATGGCGTTCAAGCGCATCCAGTCCACGGTTGGTTAAAAATGTCAGCAGAAAATAGATCGCGGCAACCGTAACATAGGCCGTGAATGGCTGATACGTGCGGGCGCTGTAATACTGCGCCTGGCGCAGGATCTCGGGGACACCCAGCACATAAACAAGCGATGAATCTTTGATCACAATAGCCGCTTCATTTGACCAGGGCGGGATCGCGAATCTGAACGCCTGGGGGATGATCACATGCCAGATCGCTTTAATGCGGCTCATACCGATTGACCTGGCAGCCATCATCTGGCCGCCGGGCACCGACTGAATGGCACCGCGGATGATCTCGGACTGATAAGCGCTGCTGATGATCGCCAGCGCCATCGACCCGGACCAAAAAGCCGACAGGTTAACCACGCGTGCGATCATAAAATACAAAATTAACAGCAGCAGGATATGCGGTAGCGCCCGCAGGATAGTCACCAGCTGGGTCAATACACCCGAGATAAACTTCCCGCCGTAAACCCTGAGGATCGCCAGAAGAGTGCCGAAGAATAGCCCCAGCCCCAGCGCAACCGCAGTTACTTCAAGCGTGATACTCAAACCGCGCAGGATATACGGAATAAGGACTGTCAATACTTCCATCCGGTTCACCCTTCCATATCGATTAAATCCAGAGCGGCTTTTCCCACAGAGAAAGTTTCTGGCCAAGCCCTTTTGCTTTGGCGCTTTGATAGATCCGTTCAGCCATTGTAATATCCAGGCAGCCCATACCCAGGTTAGCAAATACTATGCGCTGGTCACGGCTGGTTCGGCCGGGTTTCTCGCCAAGCAGGATCTTCCCTATGTCGGTGATTGCCTCTTCTTTCAATCTGCCTTCCGCGTGCAGACGGGTCGGGGCAAAGAAATCCCATGTTTTTAAAGTCTCCCAATTATCGACCACCAGGCGGTCGGTATTCAGGAAAACATCATCTTCGCCTTCATCTGACGCCATATGGGCGTAATAACTGCCTTTCGGAACCCATTCATCTTTCACAAAAGGTTTATGGGCAGTTGTCTGTGTTGTGACAATATCCGCGTGTTCAAATGCCTCTGCGACGCTGTCAACCACGCGCACCAGCAATTTGTCCTTGAATTCTTTAGCCAGGTCTTCAGCGCGTTTTTTGTTGAGATCGAAGAGGCGCACCTCCTCCAATTTCGGCATGGCGGCGGTAAGCGACCAAATCATCGTGCGGCCGATAACGCCCGCACCCACCAGCCCTGCGACCTTTGAATCGGGGTTTGCCAAAGTTCTGGCGCCGACTCCCGCGACCGCAGAAGTGCGCATGGCTGTGATCAGACCTGCTTCCATGATGGCATGCGGGATGGCATGTTCCAGATCATGCAGCAGGATAATATCAATACCCATCGGCATATCACCGCGCCTGGCATTGTCGAGGGATTCAGCCGCCCATTTATGGCCAATACGATTAACCTTGCCGCCCACATAAACGGGCATGGAAACAGCCAGATACTGGCGTTTTTCACCAGTCTGGGGATTATCAAATTTAAAGACCGGCTTATGCGGTTGATTCACCTGGTCGGAAGCGAACAATTTATAGGTTAATTCCACATCATCCAGCGCGGCAGGCATATCCAACGCGCCAGCCGCGATCACATCTTCCTGAGTGAGAAATAAAAATTCGGGTTTATATAATTCAGTCATGATCCTTGCCTGTGATTTTAAGAATTCCGGGGTAGAAAAGCGGCTTTTTTATATAATACCGCGCTTCTGCCCCGGTTTGCATTATGAGTTTAAACAGTTATCACAAAACGCTACTCAACACCATATTGAGTCAAAAGTTTTTCGATGAAACCTTCGCTGAGCATATCCGTCAGATGCTTGTCAAGCTCGGCTTTCAAATCGGTTTCACCCTTCATGATAGCGATGGACTGGCCTTCTGATTCCATTACGCCGCGCCACAGTTCCTTGAAGGCAAAGGCGGGATCAGCCATGTACTGCTTGCCGGGTTCGATATCCATGACACCGATTTCAATGCGACCAGCCTGCAGGTCGAGCGCAACCTGTTCGTTGCGTTCGTACAGAGACATATTCGCTTTGTCCATAAGCCCAGGGGTGATCAGGTTATTTTCCACCCAGTACTGCATAATCGTACCGGACTGAGTGCCGATCTTGTATTTTGCGGCTTCCAAAGGATCAGTAAACGAGATCGGGGAGTCCTTGGCTGCCAGCATGACATTGTCGCCGGCATAGTACATCATCGAAAAATCAACCTGTTCGCGGCGTTCGGCAGTAGATGCCATGGCGGCGATGGCCGCGTCGACTTTGCCTTCCTGGACAGCGGTCACCAGAGCGTCAAAACCAAGGTCCTGGAATTCGACTTCCACACCCATACGTTTGCCAAGTTCGCGCATGATCTCCATATCGATCCCGACGAACTCATCATTTTCGTCCTTATACTCCCAGGGTTCGTAGTCGGCTGAAGTCCCGACAACGATCTTGCCAGCCTTTTTAATCGCTTCCCAGCGCGAGTCAGGCGCCTTGGGACCGCAGGCAGCCGCAAGCAGCGCCACGATCATAACAAGCAACAGCAATTTCAAATATTTTTTCATCTTAGCTTCTCCTTTTGGTCATATATGTTTTGGCTGTTAATAGCCAGTCTCCCTCACTAATTCTATGGGGCTCAAATAATTATACTTCGCTCAGCGAAACTTCCGCGATCTGCAGCGCTTTTTTGATTTGCTCTTCAGTAATAATCAGCGGTGGGATCAAGCGGATCACCTGGCCAGTCCGGCCGGCCATGTATCCAACCAGGCCATGATCGAGCATTTTCTGCAGGATAGCCATTGCCTTGTCGCCATCCGGGGCTTTGCTGCCATCCGTCTTCACTATCTCAAGTGCGACCATCAGGCCTTTTCCGCGCACCTCACCAACAAAGGGGTACGGGGCACTGGCCTTTTTAAGCCCATCCAGGAAAATTGCACCCATCTTGCGGCAATTTTCAAGTACGTGTTCTTCTTTAAATACCTCCTGGACAGCCAGTGCAGCCGCGCAGGCCACTGGATTGCCGCCGAAGGTGGTGCCGTGCGACCCGGGCAGCCAGCGGCTCATGATATTGCGGCTGGAGACTACCGCTGACATCGGGAAACCATTGGCGATACCTTTGGCGACAGCCATGATATCCGGTCTGACACCGTAAGTCTGCGCCGCGAACATCTGGCCTGTGCGGCCAAACCCGGATTGGACCTCATCAAAGATCAGGAAAATTCCGTATTCATCACACATTCGGCGAAGTTCTTTCAGGAATTCAGCCGGCGGGAAAACATACCCGCCTTCTCCCTGTACTGGTTCCACCAGGATGGCTGCCACATCAGAGGGATCAATGTAGTGATTAAAGATCTTTTCAATGCTGGCAATACTCCATTCAACGGCTTTTTCAGGAGTATCCCCGATCGGGCAGCGATAAGGGTTGGCAAAATCGGCAAAATAAATTCCTGGCAAGGCTGGTTCATAATGCTTGCGGTATTTGGATTTTACAGATGTAACCGATAACGCGCCATAGGTGCGGCCGTGGAAGCTGCCGGTAAAGGCAATAATGCCCGGTCTGCCAGAAACATAGCGCGCCAATTTCAGCGATCCATCAACTGCCTCAGAGCCGCTGTTGCCGAAGAAGAACATATTCATGTCCTCCGGCATGACGGTCGGCAGAACTTCAGTTAATCGCAGCAGCGGTTCATGCAAAGTGATGCCAACAGCGCTGTGCGAAAATTTCTTCATTTGTTCAATGGCGGCGTTCAGCACTTTGGGATGATTATGCCCCAGGTTGGTGACACCGATTCCGGAAGTGAAATCCATATACTCACGACCATCTTCGGTAAATAAATAAACGCCTTCCGCCCTGACCGCGGGCAGCTCAGGCCAGTCTTCCGCCAGCGACGGTGCCAGGTTTGTTTTTACCTTGCTCAGCAATTCTTTATAACTCGGTGATTGTTCTGCCATTCCCATTTTCCTGTTCTGATTATTTAATTTTTCTGATATAACGGCGCTCCATGCCCGAAAGCGCCATAATACTTGCAAGCTGCAGAAGCGTACCTTGCTGCTTTATGCAGCGCATCGGATATGGAAAAACCTTCCAAATAATTTACCATAAAACTGGCAGCAAAAGCATCACCAGCCCCCAATGTGTCAATGACTTCACCAATTGGATCAATCTTTTGGTGAAAAAACCGGCTCCCATCAAAGAGCAGCGCACCCTGCTCACCGCTGGTGACTAAAATTATCTCAGGCCCAAAGGCAGAAGCAAAGTTTATTAACTCCCTGTTTTCATCAATATCCTCGGTCGGATTTGATATCAGGGCAATATCAACCATTGGGAGAATTTCTGTCAGCATTTGCCTGTCCCATTCGCTGGAAAAATCAAATGAAAGCATCTTGGAAACCAGCCTGAGCTTTTTCAGATAAGGGGTAATAAAGCTGTAAACACTGGTGTGCACCAGATCAAAGGTTGAAATGAAGCGCAGATCCGCATCATCCAAACTGATCTGATCACAGACACCTGCGCTGAATTTTCCGAAAACACGATCGCCATCTACCAATGAAACTTCGCAATATGCGTTTTGGCCTTCAACCAGGCGGCTGTGAGAAACATCCACTCCCTCTTCGATCAAGGCGTTATAAACGAGCAATCCATGAGGATCCCGCGCCAGCCAGCCAAGATATGCAGCCGGGCAGCCCAGGCGGTGTGCAAGAACAGGCACATTGACCGCGTTGCCGCCCGGGAACATTTTTCCCAGATGAAGGTAGCGGTCAACCGTATTATCCCCCACCCCGATCACGCTGATCATTAATAATCTACCTTGCCCATATAACGCCGGGTGGTGAGCGGGTGGGCGCGCAAAACTGCCAGCCCTTCGACCAAACCGGTAAGCGCAGAGTCAAGTATGAAGGGTGCGACGATCTGGCGAACGTCCGCATGAATGCCCGTCATCTCAAAATCCCGTGAGTCATAGATCATGACTTTATCAGAAAACTGCATCGCAAAATTTTTTAAGCGCTCCCCTTCAGATCGGCCGGAGTCTTCGCCAACAAGCACCAGCAGCGGAATGGAGCGATCTATCACCTCAAAAGGGCCGTGAAAAAAATCAGCCGCGTTGAAAGCGTGCGCGTGCATCCACTGCATTTCCATCAGAAAACAGGCGGCAAATACATACGCAGTGGTGTACATGGGCCCGGCTCCAAGTACATAGAAAATATTTTCATCCGCAAGGGATTCTGCCTGAGCCTGGGCGTTTGCGAGATTCGCTTCCTTGGCATCAGCCAAAACGGATGGCAGGTTTGGCAGCGATTCCATCAGCGCCTGGTGAAATTTCCAGCCTGGTTCTCTTTCATTAAGAAAGGCGCTGAAGAGCGTCTGCGCCAGGATGAATGAGGAAAAATAACCCTGAGTCGATTTTCCATAAGGCAGGCTGAATTTGACCAACTGCCCAAGCGGTGATGTGTTTGTCTGGGTGAGTGCGATAGTCTGACAGGGTTTTGATTGCAAGTACCTGGCGGTATCTATCGTTTCGCGGGTCGTCCCTGAATGCGATCCCAGGACGACCAAAGTTTTTTCATCAATAGCCGCAGGATCCTGGCTGATCAATTCAGCTGAATGATATACACGCAGGTCAGTATGGACGGCATATTTTTGTCCCCAGTAAGCCAGGAGCCGCATCATATAATAAGGTGCGCCGCAGCCCGCGAAAAAAATGCGCTCTATCCCTTCAGCAGCGAATTCCTTTCCAAAACGCTCCGCATTGCCGGACTGTTCCAGCGCGCCTGTGAATTGGCAAATGAACTCAGGTCTTTTAAATTGAGAGTTGTCAATCGCCATAAGGTCATGCCCTTCATCTTTTAATCTCAAGCAAGTGAAAATTTTTTCCGGAACCACAACCCCCATCCCATGGGCAGGCAATTTTTCCGGACAAGGAAAGGGCTCAGGTAAAATGATTATAAAACATGATAACAACTGACAGACGTTTTTTAAAATTGCTTTATGCGAATAACAAGAACGGAAATATCATTTCCAGCTTCAAACTAGTTTCACTATAGGAAGACTTTTTCTCTTTATCCTTTTTACCAGTTTGATATAGTCTTCCATTTTTATTAAACGCACCTCTGCTGCGATCAGATCCAAAAGCAGAATATCCAGCTTTCCAAGTTGCACGCAGGACTTGCCGACATCATATCTCTTACCGCTTGCCCGGTTAGCCTGCTCAAAACGCCTGGCACTTGCTTCGCTGGTGTAGATACTCATCAGGTAAACAGCCACATGGTTTTTCCGGGAAACCCAACCGATAAGACTCTGCAGCCGACTGTTGTAGGTGCCCGCTCAGATTTCAAGCGGTACTTCAGAAAAGATCATGCGCCAATTGATAGTCTCGCGATACTCTTTGGGAAGATTTTCAAGCGTCACCTTTCGAACCGCTTGCAGGGCCACCTGTCTGTCTGATGACAAGCAGGCAAGATAATCATTGACATTTTAGTCTTCTGATCTCATTTTTTCTTCAAATATATCTGCATCCATTGGTAAATAGTATTATTGTGGTTTTTGAAAACGCTGGGAAAACGTATAGGAAAGGTTCTAATTCAGGCAGATCAAGAAGCTTGGGATTTTCTATCAGTTCTGCCAAAAAATATATAAGTCAGAATGAACGCAACTGCCATTGACAAGGCCGACAGCATCCCGATAGTAAAATACGCGCCATTCGCGATCAGCCGGCCGCCAGCCAGCGCGGCAATCCCAAGCCCGATCTGGTAAGTGATCTCAAGCCAGGCGGAAGTAGCCATGCGCGACCTGCGTGTCGCAATTGAAGCAGCGAATGCAAACCATAATGTTTGGGAAAGGCTGGCAAAAGAACGGAATAAAACATATGCGCTGCCACCAATTGTGGGGTTGGTCGTATAACCCACTGCCGCTGCCGCAAAAACACTGAGCAATCGCCCTAACAGAATTATCGGCAGGTTTCTAAAACGTTTTGCCAACGCCGGGCCGATCAGCAGAATAACTGTCAGGGGGAGGATCAGGATCAGATTCATTATTCCAAAGGATTCAATGTCTGAATTGTAATGAAAGACAAAGAACAGATTAATAAAAAAGATCAGGAAGGCAAATCCCAGGCCAATAAAGAGCTCAACTGCCGCGAATTGGATGGTCGCGCTATCGATGCCCTGTAAATAAGGGGACAAGCTGATGTGGGATGTGTCTGAAGGTTTGTCGCGTTTTAGCAGGAACAGGGGCAAGGTCCCGGCTATGATCAACAGACTGAAAGCTGCCAGAACCAACCGGAAGGAAAGCGTTTCCCCCAGAGACAAAGGCTCTATCCAGCGGGGCAGAAAACCACCCAGCAACGCACCCAATGAGGTCGCCGAAAAAGTAATGAGATTAGCGAAGGTAAAGGGCAGGTTCTTGTTATCTCCAGCGTAATGCGAAAGAAAAGGCAGCTGGATGATGAAATATCCGCAGGCCATCACGCCTGCCAAAAAAGAGCCGGCCAGGATGAGCCGGCTATCGGTGCTGATCACGCGCATCAGGTAAGCCAGACCCACCACTGAATTGACCAGAATAAGCGAGCGCTTGTGCCCGATCTTCTCAGCCAGAAAACCGATGGGGATGGCAGTGAGTGCCTGGGCAAAAGGTGTCAGACTCAGAATAATCCCCAGAAAATCCGGGGTCAGCCCGAGTGAAAGAATATACAAATTAAAATCCGCCTGAAAAACCCCAAAACTGAGATTGGCAAGCAGGATCGTGATCAGGTAAACCCTGATATTTCTGTCCAATCCATGGATTTCTTTAATGAATCCCGGCAGCTTCAACCTTATTGCCATCCGTTCTTCTTAATAATTTCGAATTATGCCAGCCAGGTATTCAAAACCAGCTCGGCATATCGCTTTTGGTCAACCGCGAGTACCACTGCCACATCTTTCCTCCCGGAAGGCGGTTCACCGCGATGATATTTCCTGCGGTCCACCACCGTCATTCCGCGCGTGAATTCTCCGCGGGTTTCGATCTGCACCTGATAATGCTCAATATGTATGATCGAAGAATCTATGGCTGCGGCAACTGCCAGAAGGTCGGGCGGTGATACCGCGCCTTCTTCATTGACCTGTATTCGGCCAAGCCTGCGGGTAGTTTCGTGGTTGATGTCAAAAATCTCACCAGCCAATTTACACCAGGGCTTGTCACTGGCGTCCTTTACTTTCTGCTGGTTGCTGGATTTTAAATAACCGCCATTGAAGAGCGGATCCAGCGGTACCATCATTTTATTGATATCAGAATCAAAAATGATCCTGGCCGCATCCGGATCAGCGAAAATATTGAACTCGCTCATCGGGCGCGTGTTGCCCGAATCCACACCACCGGCCATCATAGTCAACAGCCGAATGTTCTGTACGATCCTTGGTTCCTTGCGCAAAGCGAGCGCGGCGTTGGTCAGCGGGCCGATCGTGATCCAATCCATTGGTTCCCTGGCTTCCATGAACGTGCGGACGATGAAATCGACAGCATGTTCGTTTTCAATCGGGTGTTTCGGTTCAGGAAGAGGAATCCCGCCCAACCCATCTGAACCATGAACTTTTGACGCGTTCTCATCCGGGGCAACCAGCAATGCGCTCCGAGCGCCCGCGAAGACAGGCACATGCTTTCCCGACTGCTCTGCTACGCGCAATGTATTGTGCACCACATGATCCAGGCTCACATTGCCGTTCACACAGGTGATTCCCAGAACGTTGAATTCGGGTGAGCGCAGCGCCAACAGCAGTGCCAGAGCATCATCCATACCGGTATCACAATCAATGATCACATTTCGCGCCATGTTCTTCCTCCAAAATGGGAACAGGTATTTTAGTGCTTTGCAGGCAGCCAGGAATTTTTGTCTCCGGCCGGTTTTACACCGGCATTGATTTTAACATGTTTGTCAGACAACTCGAACTGCACTATAATCCCGCAACAGGAAAAACGGATGGATAAGCGCGTCAGCAGACAGTATTTCAATGATCACGCCGCAAACTGGGATGAGACCGCCCGTAATAACGATCCTGTTAAATTGACGGCTTTATCCGGCAAGTTAAAGCTCCCCAAAAATGGATGGATCCTGGATGTCGGCACCGGAACGGGGATTTTCCTTCCTTATATCAATGCAGCCGTGAATGGCAGCAGCAAGCTTTTCTCGCTCGACTTTGCCTTTAAAATGGTGGCGATTGCCAGTAACAAGCAGACAGGCCAGGAATCACGTTTTATCTGCGCTGAGATCGAATCAGTTCGCTTTAAGAGCAGCCTGTTCGAAGCGGTCATATGCTATTCGACCTTTCCGCATTTTCATGACAAACCAAAGGCATTAAGCAATATTTATCATTGCCTAAAACCTGGCGGATTTCTTTATATCTGCCACAGCGCCAGCCGCGAGCGGATCAACCAGATACACGTCAACATTCCGGACCTGATGGATCATTTGATCCCGGAGGATAGTGAGATGCGGGAGCTGCTGGCTGCATCAGGCTTTAAACGCCACCATATCGAGTCCACAGACCATGTTTACCTGGTTACGGCTGAAAAATAAATTCACCGGCGATCTCCCCAGACTTTCAGGTCATAATAACCATTAAAAAGCACAGGGGCGGCAACGCCGCCCCTGTGTTAATCTGTTTTATTCAATCGACAGAATCTGGTTTCCAGTCAATGCCATCGTTCCCCCACGAAACACTGCCGGTATTCAACAGCCCTGCAGGATATTCCATATATCTAAATCCGTCTCGAATATTGCACATGAAGATGCTGTTTATTGCTTTGACCTGGTTGCTTTTGCTGTCCACATAAACACCGTTCCAGCCATTCAGCATCGCATTCACGCTGGTGAAGGTGGCGATCCCGTTGGATTTTACATCCAATCCGTCCATACCGTTCATCCAGGCGCGCACATTGGATAAACTGGCGCTGCCTTGTGAACGCACCTGCAGGCCGTCGGACTTGTTATTGAGCGCAACAATGTTGGACAGTGTAACCGCTTTGCCTTCTCCGTAAGCGTTGATGTCTATGGATGCCAGCGTGCAATCCTGGTCCATGCGGTGACCGTTGTCAGACGCTTCCAGGTTGAGAATATTGACCGTGCCAAAGGTTTCGACACGCAGCCCTTCCCAGCCGTTATTGCTGACTTTATTGGAGCCTGTCATGCTGATATTTCCGATTCCTGAGCAGATTTCAATCTCACGATCTTCATCCCAGTAGCATTTGCAGTTGTCCACATCGATGCCTTCGG
>CAZBNE010000033.1:0-21147 GCA_964493155.1 uncultured Pelolinea sp. | reverse complement strand
TGGTGCAAGCCAGATCAGAAGGTTTGATCCGGCATATCGGCATTACCGGGCATGGCGTTCTTGCTCCATCTGTCTTTATCGAAGCGCTGCAACGGTTTGATTTTGACTCAGTCCTTTTTCCGGTCAATTTCGTCCAATTCGCAGAACCGAATTACAAGGCAAAAGCCCTCGAACTGCTGAATCTTTGCCAAAAGAGAAATGTAGGCAGCATGCTTATTAAGGCTATCACCAAGGCCCCCTGGGGTAATCGCATCCATCAATTCGACACCTGGTATGAACCCTTTACCGATTCAGAAATGATACAGAAAAGTGTGAATTTCGCTCTGTCGCAGAATGCTTCCGGTATATGCACTGCCGGGGATACCCGGCTGCTGCCGTTGGTGCTGAAAGCCTGTGAGAACTTCACACCTTTATCTACAACAGAACAAGAAAAATTGATCAAAACCGCAAAAAGTTATCAGCCTCTGTTCGGATAAACTTGCCCAATTCAAGTAAACCATGAAAACTGATTTCAATCAACAGGTTGACTTCTAATAGGTATCAATATAATATAGATATTGATGGATATTGTTAGAGTGGGGGTTCATTATCGCTTCATTATCCCGCTGAAAAAATTTGTTGGTGAAAGGAGAAAGTAAGATGGCACAGATCAAATTTTTCTCATTGAAGAGCAAGAAGAGCATACTGGTTGATGTCAGCAAATGCACTCTTAAGACCCTTAAGAATGGACGTAAGGCAGCCGAAGCAATTGATCCGGAAACTGGAGGAAAACTTTATAAATTCCTCTCAAAGGATGACCTCAAGTTATTTGGTTAGTCTGGTAAGAAACTAAGTTAATCCATAAAAATCATCCACCAATATGGATGATTTTTTTTCAAGATTCCAAAATATTTCTAATTGAAAAATTATAAATTGGCACAATAATTGCATCTATATTGGCAGTTGAAAATAAATTCTTTTGATATACAATAATAGAGTGATTTGAGGAGGTACCATGAAATCGTTATCCTACCGTCTGGCAATTGCCTTTATCGCCATCATGGCAGTAACCACGGCGTGTTCACTGCCTTTCGTGATCAGCCCGGTGGAGCCAGAAGAAAAAATTGTTTATGTTGAAATTACATCCACGCCTCTCCCCGCAGCTGCAACGACCGCGCCCGTCGTCGCAACTCAGCCTGCAGCTGAACCAACTCAGCCTGCCGCGACGCCAGCCGTGGCTGTTAACCTGGATGGCTCCTGGACAATCTGGCAAGGCAGCAGCGAACAGCAGCTGGATATCGATTTTCTTCAGCAAGGGTACAATCTAATTGGAAACACTGCGACAGGCAAAGGCCAAAGCCTTCTCTATAAAGGAACCATCAGCCAGGACAGCAAGAGCGTTAGCGGCACCTGGGAATCCACTACCGGCACTTCAGGCAGTTTTGTGATGATACTTGACAGTTCGGCAGCAGCTTTTTCCGGCAATATGGGCGGTGGTGTGCCTTTCTGCGGCACACGCAGTGGAACGATTAAACCTTCACCCTGCATTAAATAAAATAAGTTCTTTATCTGAGGATGAAGCGCTTCCGGGATTCTGGAAGCGCTTTTTGAATTAATTCAGGATTTTCTTGATGAACTTTAATTTTTCGATATCCTGAAATGTATCACCCCCTTCATGGAGATTAAATTCATAAGTTCTGATCTCTTTTTGACCCGCATAATGGTTGTAAGCTGCAAATACAGTTGAAGGCGGACAAGTCGTATCCATCAAGCCAACACTGAACAATGCGGGCGCTTTGGCACGGAAAGCAAAGTTCATTCCATCGAAGTAACTCAAAGTATTAAACGCTGTATCAACTTTATCGCGGTGTATTCTCAGAAAATTGGAAATCTCGCTATAGGGTTGTTCATCTGTCAAAGAAACTGCACGTCTAATGTGGCATAAAAAAGGTACATCTGCCATAATGCCAGCCAGATCGGGGACCAATCCGGCAACCGCAAGGCATAATCCTCCGCCCTGGCTGCCCCCGGAACAAAAAATCTGTTCTTTTTCCACACTGGGATGAGAGCGAGCTGCCTGAACAGCGCGCAGCGCATCAATATAAAGCCTGCGGTAATAATAAGATTCCGGATTTAAAATACCCTGGGTCATGAAACCAGGAAAATGCGGCCCCGAATCCTCGCAAAAATTATCCGGTGTATCCCCCCGCAGCCAGGATGAGCCCTGACCGCGTGTATCCATGACAAACAATGCGTATCCCGCCCCGGGAAAAAGAAGCCAATCTAGCGGGAATCCACGCCCGCCGCCATAACCTATATAATTTACGATACATGGGATTGGTTTTTCAGTGTTCTTCGGCAGGATGAACCATCCTTTGATTGGCTGCCCGCCAAATCCATTGAAAGTCACATCATAAGTGTCAAACAAAGCTAGGTTGAAATTAACCGGGGAGAAGCGGGCGTTCAGGTCATAAACAGAACACTCTTCAATCGATCTTTCCCAAAATAAATCAAAATCCTGAGGTTCATTACGGTCAGGTTTATATATCTGCAGTTCATCCAAGGGCATATCAAAATGCATATTTCCTCCAATTCTCTCTTCTTAGATAATTTTATGACATTGTAAGTGAAACCTTAATAAATAAAAGAGTTGACAAAACACTTGTATTCCATTTCCAAATACCTTATAATATAAGAAAAGTGGTTGAAAGTGGGTCTAAGTGGGACGCCGGCAATACCGGCGTTTCGGCTTAATAAATGAGGTAGAACAGATGTTCTTTGGGCAATTTGACCATAATATCGATGATAAAGGGCGGTTAACCATCCCCGCGCGTTATCGCGACCTGCTGGAAAACGGCGCATATATCACGCTCGGTTTTGATGACAACCTGATGGTCATGCGCAGCGAGGAATTCAATAAACTCTACCATAATATTGAAGAAATGAGCTTGACAAATCCCAAGGCGCGAGATCTGGCGCGCATGTTGTTTGGCAGTGCAGACATGCTGGAATTTGACAAGAACGGGCGAGTCCTGATCCCCCAATTTCTGCGAACTGAAGCCAGGCTTGAGAGCGCTGTAAAACTGGTAGGGCTCGGACCCTATTTCGAAATCTGGACGCCTGAATCATGGAGCAAAAAACATGGCATGATCGTAGATGGGGAATCTCGCGCGAGGATGTTTGAAGAATTGGATCTGACATTGAAAAATGCCTAATCCAGACGCTGAAGAGCGCCCTCCCCATCAGTCAGTACTTTACCAAGAGAGCATTAACCTCCTCCAACCGAAAAACCACGGCAAGTATGTGGATGGCACACTCGGTGCGGGCGGCCACGCGGTAGGCATTCTGGAATCCAGCCAGCCAGAAGGGCAGCTTTTAGGCCTTGATGTGGATGATCAGGCATTAAAGATCGCTGGAGCCAGGCTGGCAAGGTTTGGCAGCAGAGCCATTATTAAAAAAGGTTCTTATGCCGAATTGCACACATTACTAGGTGCAATCAAGTGGGCATGCACGGACGGGATCCTCCTTGACCTGGGGCTTTCATCAATTCAGATGGACACCGCTGACAGGGGTTTCTCATTTATGCAGGACGCCCCTTTGGATATGCGCTTCAATAAAACCCAAAAGCGAACCGCAGCCGAAATAATCAATACCTGGAGCGAAAAGGAATTGATACAAATCTTGCGGGATTTCGGGGAAGAGCCAAAATCAAGGCAAATCGCGGCATCTATTATGGATCACCGGCCAATCGCCTCCACCGGTCAATTGGCGGCGCTGGTTTTGAGAGTCTACAAGGGAAAACGCGGAAAGATCCATCCGGCTACCCAAACTTTCCAGGCTTTGAGGATGGCGGTCAACGAAGAATTAGGCACACTTGAAAGAGGATTGGAGGCAGCGCTTAAGGCGCTTTGCAGAGGAGGAAGATTGGCGGTAATCAGCTTCCATTCGCTGGAAGATCGTATGGTCAAACAGCTTTTCCAGCGAGAAAGCCGCGATTGCATTTGCCCGCCGGAAATGCCGGTTTGCGTATGCGGGCATAAAGCGTCAATCAGGCTCATAACAAAAAAAGCAATTATTCCCTCACAGGAGGAAATTGTTAGGAATCCGCGAGCGCGCAGCGCCAAATTGCGGGTTGTTGAGAAAATATAAGTTTACAAGTCAAAATAACAGGCAGAGTTATTGATGACAAAAAAGATCAGGCAAGCATATCAGCAGGCACCCTGGAGGAGGCAGCTCCGCTCCTTCGGATTTTCAGTGCTCCCTGTGATCGCCATCGGGATGGTGATCGCTCTCTACCTACTTGTCAGTGCGCAATCTGCATCTGCTGGTCTACAAATCATGGAAATGCATTACGACGAAGAAGAGATCCTGCGCCAGATCGCCAACTTGCGCACAAAATTGGGTTACATGACCTCATATAAAGAAATGCAGCAGCGTGCATTGGAGAATGGTTACGAACTTCCTCCAGCTGAAGCCGTACACTTTATGTCCATACCCGGGTATTCAGGTCAGGATGCAGTGCTGATCGCTCCACCGCCAAGTTCCGATCCAAAAGGCGCCCCACTGGTTAATGAATACTATCAGCAATCGCTTTGGGATTGGTTTCTGAATGCTTTTTTAGTTGATAAAGCTGAAGCAAGAGGGGGCGTGAATTGAATAAATCCGGCACTTCACGCCTGACAATTATTGGAGCTCTGCTTTCCGCAGCAAGCTTGTTGATCATCTTTCAGATGGTGCGGATTCAGGGCAGCACAAAACACCAGGAACTCAGCCGTTGGGCTGACGAACAATACTCTTACGCCATTGAAAATTATTATCCTGAACGAGGAAATATCTACGACCGCTGGGGAAGATTGCTGGCTGGTAATGAAGACGTGTACGAAGTCGGTTTGATGTTACAGTACATCACCAATCCAAAAACCATCGCCGCCACCCTGGAAGGTGTCAATGATCTGAAGTATAGGGATATTTTGGCAAACGCCACCAAAGAATATGATCCAAAAGAGAGCATCTATGCAGTTCTCACTGATTTTCTGCCTTCTGGTGTTGTAGATGTACTTAGCGAGATCAAACAAAAATACGAGATTGAAAATCCTTATGGGCGTGATGCTGAAAAGCCATCGCTCCGCGGCGTTGTCTGGTATCCACATTTGAAGCGCAGCTATCCAGAAAATTCCTTGGCATCAAATATTCTTGGCTTCTACTCTTTCCGCGACCGGCAGAATGGCATTGGTTATTACGGCGTGGAGGAATACTACGATGATATTCTGGCTGGATCTCCAATGGAATCATTTATGCCGCGCAATCCCTACATGCTGGAAGGATTACCGGAAGTGCCAGCCGGCGCCAGCCTGGTATTAACCATTGACCGAGAGATCCAGGCAATGGTTGAAAAGAAACTGGATGAAGCCATAAAAGAATACGAAGCGGAATATGGTGTTGTTGTCATCATGGATCCGCGAAACGGCGAGATCCTGGCTATGGCGAGCCAGCCACGCATTAACCTTAACCAATATTGGGAAACTGAAGACCAATTCAAGGATAAAACACCTTACAATCGCGCGATTAGCGAAACATACGAACCTGGTTCGGTCTACAAAGTTCTTACCATGTCGGCGGCAATGGATGATGGCGCTGTGGATGAAAAGACCATTTTTGACGATCCCGGTCGATTTGAATACGGCGGTGGCATTGTTTACAACTGGGATCGCCGCAGCCACGGCAAACAGGACATGCAGGGCTGCATGCAAAAGTCATTAAATGTCTGCCTGGCCTGGGTAGCAACTGAATTAGGCAAGGATAAATTTTACGATTATATGCAATCGTTTGGGATCGGACGACTGACAAACATTGATCTTGGCGGAGAAAAAATCTGGCCCTTCAGCGTCCCTGGTGATGCGGACTGGTATCCCATCCAACTGGTCACAAATTCTTTCGGGCAGGGAGTTGCGGTTACCCCTATCCAAATGGCTACCGCGATCTCAGCCGTGGCTAATGACGGCAAAATGATGAAACCGCATGTGCTAAAAGCCATCATCCAGGATGGTAAACAGTATAATACTTCGCCGCAGGTATTGGGTGTTCCGATCAAACCCGAGACCGCCCGCAACATGACGAGTTTGCTGGTCAAATCCCTGGTCAACGAAACTTCGCTTGCTTTGGTGCCGGGATACAAGATCGCTGGTAAGACAGGTACTGCCGAAATCCCGGTAGAAGGTAAATATGGTACCAACCAGACCAATGCATCGTTTGTGGGCTGGGGCCCGGCAGACGATCCGCAATTTTTGGTATATGTCTGGATCGCGCGTCCTGAAAAATCTCCCTGGGGCTCCCTGATCGCCGCCCCGCTATTCAGCGAGATCACCAAGGAGCTGGTTGTATATCTGGATATTCCGCCTGAAACAACTCAGGATGCACTTATGGCGAAAGAAGGATAAGCATGATCACACTAAATAATATCATTTACGCTCTGACGGGTTTCGAGATACCTGATCATCAGATGATGGTCACTGAAGCGGTAATCGATTCAAGAAAAGCCATTCCAGGCTCTTTGTTTATCGCAATGCCCGGTGAACGTTCGGATGGGCATTCCTTTATCAGGAACGCTTTTGAAAATGGAGCAATCATCGCCCTGATCCAGAAAGATCTTGGAACGGAATTCAGGATTTTGGATCTCAGAGGATCACAATTCAGTCAGGAAATTTCAATCCCCCAGGCTCCATTCTGCATTCTGGTTGATGACAGTCTAAAATCACTTCAGGATATTGCACAATACTGGCAGCAGAAATTGTCCACACGCATCATTGCGATAACTGGCAGCGTGGGTAAATCATCCACCAAAGAACTGACAGCCGAAGTTCTAAGCCGGAAATTTCACACATACAAGAATCCCGGAAATTACAATAACGAGATTGGATTACCATTGACAATCCTTAATCTCGGGCAAGGGTATGAGCGACTTATCCTTGAAATGGGTTTTTATTATCCCGGTGAGATCCGCTTCTTATGCGGGATTGCCAAACCCGATGTGGGCATCGTCACCAATATTGGTACGGTTCATGCTGAAAGAGCAGGCTCACAAGAAGCAATTGCTAAGGGTAAGGCTGAGCTTATTGAGGCTCTCAATCCCTCGCCAGATGGCATTGCCATCTTGAATTATGACGATCCATTTGTGAAAGCCATGGCCTCAAAGACAAAAGCAAGCGTGATCTTTTATGGATTGGATTCCCGTGCCGATGTTTGGGCAAACGAGATCCAGGGACAAGGACTGAAAGGCATCCGTTTCCGCATGCATTTTAAGGGTGAATCCATGGTTCTGGATGTACCCATACTTGGACGCCATTCAGTGCAGACCATCTTAAGGGCCAGCGCCGCAGGATTCGCCGAGGGTATGAGCATGCAAGAGGTTGCTGAAGCGCTGTCAGACAGCAACACCCAGTTGCGCCTGGTCGCTGTCCAATCCAGGAGCGGAGCATTAATTCTTGATGATACGTACAACGCCACACCTGAATCCACGGTCGCAGCACTGGACCTGCTAGATGAGCTGAAAGGTCAAAAGATTGCAGTCCTCGGGGATATGCTGGAACTTGGTCAGTATGAACAAGCCGGCCATGAAGCAGTTGGCCGTCGAGCTGCCGAAGTGGTCAATCACCTGATCGCTGTTGGTCCGCGCGGTCAGACAATTGCTGAAACTGCAAAATTGCGCGGGCTGCCGCCCACTGCTGTTACCTGGGTAGCCGATGCTCTTCAGGCCGCTGAAGTGCTTAAATACAATCTGAAGGCGGGAGATGTCGTCCTGATTAAAGGTTCACATGGTCTCAGAATGGACCGTATTTCGCCGATTCTGGAGGAGGCTGCATGAGGGAGACTTCGTTATCCCTGGCATTGAGTTTTTTGGCGTTTATGATGACTGTGATCTGGGGCAGTCCGCTTATCAAGCTGCTGCGACTCTTTAAAGTCGGGAAGATCATCCGCGAAGAAGGCCCTGGCAGCCATATTGACAAACTTGGCACGCCTACCATGGGCGGGTTCATGATCATAGCTCCAGTCTTGCTATTGACGGTTCTACTGAACGCAGCCACACTGTTGGGTTTTGACATTCTTGGAAGATCTGTCCTTGTTCCTCTTCTGGTTCTGATTGCCTTCGGCATTTTGGGCGCAGTTGACGACTGGGAAGGCATCCGCGGTTCACGCAAGGGGCTGGGCATGCGCGCCAGAACCAAGTTCCTCATCCAGCTCGCACTCGGCCTGGCGACTGCTTTTGCGCTGAAATATATCATCAAGGTACCAGAAATGTATTGGCCGGGTTATCCCGAACCCCTTGAGCTGGGACCCTGGTACATCCCGATCGCGACCATCATCATTGTCGGCTTCTCAAACGCGGTAAATTTTACAGACGGTCTGGATGGTCTGGCTGGTTTGATCTCGGCAACCGCCTTTGCGGCGTATGGCGGTATTGCCCTGCTCCAGGAGCAATTCTTCCTGGCACGGTTTTGTTTTACCATCGTTGGAGCTTTATTCGGTTTTCTATGGTTCAACGTGCATCCGGCTGAATTATTCATGGGTGATACGGGTTCACTGGCTATTGGAGCCGCCCTGGCAACTTTTGCCCTGATGACAGGTCAATGGCTGGTCCTACCGATCATCGCCATAATTCCAGTCAGTGAAACGCTCAGCATCATCCTGCAGGTTGCGTATTTTAGAATTACAGGCGGTAAGCGTCTATTTAGAATGGCCCCTTTGCATCATCATTTTGAACTGCTCGGGTGGAGCGAAACTCAGGTTGTGCAGCGCTTTTGGCTGGTGACATTGATCGCAGCCATGGTGGGGCTCGCGCTTATATTGGTGGATTAATGAAAAGAGACTGGCAAGGGAAAAAAGTGGTCGTAATCGGCGCCGCCCGGCAGGGTTTGGCGGCATCACGCTTCCTTGCCAAACAATCTGCCCGCGTCCTGCTGACCGACAGCCGCCCTTTATCAGATTTTATTGACCTTGAAGCGCAGTTATCCGGTTACGCTGTTGAGCTTCACCTTGGCGGACACCCAAGCGCAATCCTGGATGGCGCTGATGTGATATGCATCAGCGGTGGAGTTCCGCTGACGATCCCGTTCATTGTGGAAGCTCAAGCGCGTGGCATCCCGCTGACTAATGATTCCCAATTATTTATGGAAGAGGTAAAAGCCAGGGTGATCGGGATCACGGGATCTGCCGGAAAAACCACTTCAACTGTATTAACCGGCGCTATCGCCAAAGCCGCGCATAAGCCAAACGTCAAGGTCTGGGTAGGCGGAAATATTGGTTTCCCACTGATCGAGCATGTGGATGAAATTCAGCCTGAGGATTGGGTAGTACACGAATTCTCAAGTTTTCAGCTTGAGCAAATGACACTTTCACCGCATATTGCAGTGATTACCAATATCACTCCCAATCACCTTGACCGGCATGGGACGATGGAAGCTTACACTCTCGCAAAAACCAACATCCTTAAATACCAAAATACCCGGGATTTTGCCGTGCTGAATCGAGATGATCCAGGTTCAATCAATTTGGCCGAAAAGACATCGGCGCATGTTTTCACTTTTGGTTTTGACGCACCACATGGAAAAGAACCCGGCGTTTTTATAAAGAACGAGAATTTTATGGTCTTTGAAGGCGGGAAGGAAGCTATCCTGTTTCCTGTAAGCTTCTTAAAGCTGCCCGGCCGGCACAACCTGGCCAATGCGATGGCTGCCTGTGCCGCCTGCCTCGCAGCCGGTTTTCCTGCCTCTGCTATGCAAAAGGGAATAAGCGAAGTCACTGGTATTCCTCATCGACTGGAGTTGGTCAGGGAAATCAACGAAATCCAATGGATCAATGATTCCATCGCCACTGCACCTGAAAGAGTCATGGCAGCCATGCGAGCGATTGAAGGTCCGCTGGTCATGCTTCTGGGCGGCAGGGATAAGAATCTGCCATGGGAAGAACTGGCAGCGATGCTGCATGAAAGGCAAGCCAAGGTCGTGCTTTTCGGCGAAGCAGGCAGCCTGGTCAGCTCAGCCCTCAAGAAATTTGAAGGAGCTGATCCAATATATCAACTTTATCAGGTGAAAACATTAGAAGAAGCAGTAATTAAAGCAGCCAGGATCGCAGAGAAAGGCGACAAGATACTTCTTTCACCCGGCGGGACAAGTTATGACGCATACCGCGACTTTGAAGAACGCGGTGAACACTTCAGAAATCTTGTAAAGGAACTCCAATGAGCGGAAAATCAGTTCCTGTCGAGTATAAGAACAAACATCGCCCTCTGAATCTGGGTGTGGATGTGCCGCTCTTCCTGGTTGTCATCGCTCTGCTGGTATTTGGATTGCTGATGCTCTATTCCGCCAGCTGGGAGTATTCTGTTTCAATCATGGGGCAGCGCCCTTCATATATGCTTGAAAGGCAGGTGCGATTTCTCCTCCTGGGTGCAATTGCGGCAACAGCAGCTTTCTTTTTTGATTATCATCGCATCAAGAAATTTGTCATTCCCATGATGGTTGTCACCCTCATCATGCTTTTGCTAGTCATCTTCTATGTCAATGAAGTTCGCCTGGGCGCGCGCCGCGGATTATTCCAGGGCTCCATCCAGCCCTCCGAGTTGGCAAAACTGGTTGTGATCATTTACCTGGCTTTCTGGCTGCATGCCAAAAAAGATCTGCTGCATGAGTTTTCATTTGGCTTGCTGCCCATGGCAGCCATTTTAGGGATCTCTTCCGCGCTCATCCTGTTCCAGCCTGACCTGAGCGCCGCCGCCACCATTTTTATCATCGGGGGCATCATGTTTTTTATGGGCGGTGGAGATATTAAACAAATCCTGCCTTCCTTGCTGGTCGCGCTGTTTGTGGGGATTTTGCTCATTTCAGTTTACAGCACCGGGCAGGAACGTATCTCGAGTTTTATTGAAGGCATGCGCGATCCCAAACTGGCTTCTTATCATGTAGTGCGTTCTTTTGAAGCCATCGTTCGGGGTGGATTGTTCGGCTCGGGTATCGGACGCGCCAACACCAAGTTTACCGGTTTGCCTGTAGCCCCCACCGATTCAATTTTTGCGGTGATCGCTGAAGAAACAGGAATCTTTGGGGCATGTGTGACGATAATCATGTTCGTTTTCTTTTTGTGGCGCGGCTTAACCATTGCCAGGCGTGCACCAGATATGCTGGGCAGGCTGCTGGCTGCGGGAATAACTGTCTGGATCTTCCTGGAAGCTGTGATCAATATGAGCGTACTGGTCAATCTGCTGCCCTTCGCCGGGAACGCACTGCCATTCATTAGTTATGGCGGATCGAGCTTGACCATGGTCATGGTTGGCGTCGGTATCATCATGAGCGTTGCGAGGCAGACTGCGATCAAGAATAACGAAGAAGAAAGGAGACCCCTGAATGCGGTTGTTAATTTGCGCCGGGATGACGGGCGGAGGAGTTTATCCCGCCATAGCCGTCCTTCAGGCGCTGAAAGATAAAACCGAGAAGGTACTTTGGCTGGGCAGCCACAGCGGCATGGAAGAGACCTTATTAAAACAATATGATCTCACCTTTGAGGCTGTTTCCGCAGCAGGATTGCATGGTGTCAGCCTGCGCTCCTTGCCTGGCAACATCCGCCAATTGCTGAAAGGCTGGCGCGAAGCCAAAGCTATCATTCAACGGTTCAAGCCGCAGGTCCTCTTTTTAACCGGAGGATATTTGGGCGTCCCGGTTGCTTTTGCCGGACGCAAGATACCTTCAGTGGTCTTTATCCCTGATATTGAACCTGGGCAGGCTCTTAAAACGATCCTGCAATTCGCGAGTTCTATCGCGGTCAGTACAAAAAAATCGATCCGGTTCCTGAAGGGCAAACAGATAAGAGTAACCGGATACCCGATCCGCCCGGAGTTAAAAAAATGGGATAGAGATTCAGCAAGAAAATTCTTCGCAATTCCTGAAAATGAAAAAGTATTGCTGGTCTTTGGGGGAAGCAAAGGCGCCCGGTCTATCAATCAGGCGTTATTTACCGCACTCAAGTCGCTACTTAAGGATATGCATGTGATCCATATCAGCGGCAAAGAGCACTGGGATGATGCACAAAAAGTGAAAACCTCTCTGGATTCCGCTTTGACTGGCAAATATCATGCTTATCCATTTTTATATGATGAAATGGGCGCTGCGTTTTCCGCGGCTGATCTGGCAGTCTGCCGGGCAGGCGCCTCAACCCTTGGGGAACTGCCATTTTTCGGCCTGCCGGCTGTACTTGTACCTTATCCCTATGCCTGGCGGTACCAACAGCAAAACGCCGAGTATTTGCAGGAGAACGGCGGCGCTGTCATAATCTCGGATGCGGATTTGAGAGACAAGTTTGAAAACAAGGTGCGTGAGATCATCGGAAATCCTGAGCAGTTGCCTGCCATGCGCAGCGCAATGAAAGCCCTGTCCATTCCGGATGCCGCGCAGCGGATCGCTGAAATGATCATCAGCACAGCGTCATCAAACAAGGAGGATTCATATGGTTAGTCTGGCTGTCCTATTCTATATTTTTGTTTTTATTTTCGCTCTTATCGGAGCGATCCGCGGCTGGGCGAAGGAAGTCACAGCGACCTTCAGCGTTTTTCTGGCGCTTTTCATCCTTACAGTCATGCAATCTTTTATTCCAGCCGTGAACACCTACCTGACAAACAGCCCAATCGAATCACAGGTGACTTTTCGAATGCTGGTCCTGGGTGTGATCGTCTTCATTGGTTATCAGACTCCCAATCTGCCAGTGTTCATGCAGAATCAGCACTTCAAGCGCGGGCAGATGCAGGATGTCATACTGGGGCTGCTAATCGGCGCTTTCAATGGCTATATGATCTTTGGTTCACTGTGGTATTTCATTCATGAAGGCGGTTATCCCTTTGATTTTGTGCTGGCGCCCATAGCCGGCACAACAGCCGGCGAAGCAGCCATGCAAATCATTCCCCTGCTGCCTCCGGCATGGCTGGTCGCTCCGGGAATATATTTTGCGATTGCGATCTCATTCATGTTTGTATTGATGGTGTTCATATAATGGCTCATTATCACTTTATTGGTATTGGCGGTACAGGGCTTTCACCCATAGCGCGCGTCCTGCTGGAGAAAGGTCATCAGGTCAGCGGCTCTGATCTGACGCTGTCCCCTTCAGCGCAAGAATTGCGTGACATGGGTGTGATTGTCTCGATCGGACATGACGCTGCCAATATCAGTAATGCGGATGTGATCATACGCTCTTCCGCCATTCAAGAATCGAATGTTGAGGTTTTAGCCGGCAAAGCTGCGGGCATCCCGGTGATCAAGCGCGTTGATTTCCTGGCTGAATTAACAGCAGGCAAGAGAGTGATCGCTGTGGCTGGAACGCACGGCAAGACAACCACCACCGCCATGATCGCCTGGTGCCTGTCGCAGTCAGGGTTGGATCCCTCATTTGTGATCGGCGGCATATCCAAAGATCTGGGCACCAATGCGCATGCTGGTTCCGGGGATTATTTTGTGATCGAAGCGGATGAATACGATGGTATGTTCCTGGGGTTAAGACCGGATGTTTTGATCATAACCATTGTTGAACACGACCACCCGGACTGCTACCCAACATCCAAGTCTTATTTTGATGCTTTTCGAAAATTAATTGGATTGATCAAACCTGGCGGTCTGCTGATCGCCAATAGCGATCAATCCGGTGTCCGAAAACTGCTAGACACTTCCGCTCCGGGATTAAATAAGGCCACATACGGTGCCAATCCAAACGCTGATTTTCAGATCCAAAATATCAGCCATTTTTCCGGAGGCGGGGTGAGCTTTACCTTACGAACATCGGCTCCAACATCAGCGCAGTGGCTTTTTAAAAATATCACTCTAACCTTGCCGGGCAACCATAACGCCTACAACGCAGCAGCAACGCTGGTTTTAACGTATCATCTGGGGCTTTCCCTCGAGAAGGTCGTAAAAGCACTGGAAAAATATTCCGGCACAGGACGTCGTTATGATCTGCGGGGAGTAGTCAATGGCATCACATTGATTGATGACTACGCGCATCACCCGACCGAGATTCGTACCACCCTGTCGGCAGCTCGCTGCCAGTATCCCGACCGCCAGATCTGGGCCGTGTGGCAGCCGCATACTTACAGCCGCACAAGGGAACTGATCGATGATTTTAAAGACGCTTTCAACGATTGCGACCATGTGATCGTTACCGAAATCTACGCATCCAGGGAAAAGAAACAGGATTATTCCTCTTTGGAGGTCGTGAAATTGATGCACCACCCGGACGTGCGCCAGATCTCTGAACTTAAAGATGTGAGTGCATTTCTGATCGATAACTTAAGATCCGGAGATGTGCTGCTTGTGCTTTCAGCGGGAGACGCCGAATTGATCAACAAAAATATCATTGCTGCGTTTAGAACCAGGGAGGAAAACAAGCCATGATCAATGATGTCAAATTCGCAGCCTTAAAAGAAGCATTCGGGGACCGCCTGCAGGAGCATGTGCGTATGGCTAATTTTGCCACCATGAATGTCGGCGGTCCTGCTGACGCGCTTCTGATTGCCACCAGCGCGGATGAGCTGGCAGAGATGGTCGCCAAGGTATGGGAACTGGACCTGCCTGTTAAAGTGCTCGGCAGCGGTTCGAATTTACTGGTCAGTGATAAAGGAATTCGCGCGGTTGTGGTCATCAATCATGCCCACAATATCCGCGTAAATCTCAAAAGCACCCCAATCACTGTCCGGGCTGAATCCGGCGCGCTAATGGTCAATCTCGGAAAGAAACTGGCATTATGGAGTTTATCAGGCATGGAATGGGCGGCAACCATTCCCGGTTCTGTCGGCGGCGCAGTTTACGGTAATGCCGGGGCTTTTGGCAGCGAAACATGCCGAAGTCTGGTTTCAGCAGACGTACTTCTAAAAGGCGAAGGCCGATCCGAATGGTCTTGTGAGCGGATGGCGTATACCTATCGTACCAGTGAATTAAAACGCGCAAAGGCGGACGCAGTGATACTTTCCGCCCTGTTCAGCGTAGAAAAAGGTGATCCTGCCAAAATTACATCCGATATTGAAACGTTCCGCCAGCGGCGCTGGAAAAATCAGCCTCCCGGCGCCAGCGTCGGCTCGGTTTTCCGCAATCCGCCCGATGACAAGGCTGGACGGCTGATCGAAGCAGCGGGATTAAAAGGCAAGAGAAAAGGCGGAGCCATCATCAGTCCGCAGCATGCAAATTTCATCATTAATGAAGGCGGCGCGAGCGCTCAGGATGTGCTTGATCTGCTGGTGGAAGCCCGCAACACAGTAAAAACCAAATTCGGCGTGGAATTGATCCCGGAAATTGAAGTACTGGGTGACTGGGATGAACTTCCTGATTTTCTTAAATCCAACTCAGCATCAAAGGCGGTAAACCAATGACTAGAAAAATTAAATTAGGCATTATCCTGGGAGGACGATCAGGTGAACATGAGGTTTCACTCATGTCTTCACGCTCGGTCCTTTCGGTATTAAAACCGGACAAGTATGAAGTCGTTCAGATCGGTATTGATCATAACGGGAACTGGTGGTCTGGTCAGGATGTGATCTCTGCCTTCGAGAATCACACCACAGAAGGTCTTTACCGGGTTTTTCTCCTGCCCGAACCTGGTGAAGCAACCCTTTTCAGACGAGAAGTGTCTGACGGCAAAGAGAGCATCAAACCGCTTGCAAATCTTGATGTTGTTTTTCCAGTGCTGCATGGCACCTTCGGCGAAGATGGAACACTGCAGGGTTTTTTTGAGATGGCAGATCTGGCTTATACCGGCGCCGGAGTTTTAGGTTCTTCCGTCGGAATGGATAAAGGCGTGTTCAAAGATGTGATGCGCGCCAATGACATCCCGGTGGTGGATTGGCTGATCTGCACGCGCAAGGATATTGAGTCACATCTTGAAACGATCCTGGATAAAGCCGAAAAGGTTTCTCCTTACCCTCTTTTCATCAAGCCTGCCAATCTAGGATCATCTGTGGGTATTTCCAAAGCCAGGAACCGCTCAGATCTGATAGAAGACATCATGGAAGCCGCGCGCTATGACCGGCGCATCCTGATTGAAAAAGGCGTCAATAACGCGCGTGAGATCGAGGTCAGCGTTTTGGGCAATGAAAATCCACGCGCCTCCGTGCCCGGCGAGATACGGCCATCGGACGAGTTCTACTCCTACAATGCCAAGTATGTGGATGGGAAATCAGAATTAATAATCCCCGCCCCGATCTCTGAGCAATTGATCCAGCAAGTGCAAGAACTGGCAGTCAGAGCATACAAGGCAATCGACTGTGCAGGAATGGCGCGGGTTGATTTTCTGTTGGATCGGGATACAAACAGGCTCTATCTCAATGAAGCCAACACGATTCCCGGGTTTACATCCATCAGCATGTATCCCAAATTATGGGAAGCCAGCGGCATGACCTATGAGCAGCTGGTGGACGAATTAATTCATCTTGCGCTGGAGCGAAAAGCTGAGCGCAGCAAGACCAAAAGGACATTTGGAGATTAACTGAACGTGAAAAATCCTTTTACGCGGCGGCGTTCTGAGCAGATACGCCGCAAAATGAATGAAGAAAGCAGGGATTCCATCCGCGAGGCATCTCGCCGAATCGTGGAACCCCCTGCTTTTCAGTCTCCGCGTAATGGTTTTACTCCTTTGGAAGAAAACGCAAACCAGGGAATACAGGGCGCCATCAAACCCACCTTTAAAGTCGGATGGCGCGTGTTAAGCCTGCTGATCACTGGTCTGCTTTCATACGCTCTGTTCACCGCCTGGAGCTTGCCTGAATACCGAATTTCCGTGATCAAGGTCACAGGTTTGCAACGCCTGAGTGAAGCAGAAGTGCTCGCCAAAGTCAATGCCCTCGGCATGCACAGCTTTGCGGTCGAACCGGAAAAGATCAGGGCTGAAATTGCAGCTGCCTTCCCTGATTTTCGGGATGTGACCGTCAAGGTCGGCATTCCGGCAACACTAGAGATCAATGTCAGCGAGAGGCAGCCGATGATCGCGTGGAAATCCAGGAAAGCTACGATCTGGATCGACAGTGAAGGGTATCTGATCCCTCCGCGAGGCTCTTCAGGTGAGATCCTCGCTGTACAGGCAGATTCGATTCCCGCTTACCAGATCCGAAGCAGTATTGAAGATCCCGGTACTTTAAAAGTGATCCGCGACAAGCCATTGTTTAAACCCAACCCGTCAGCCCTGGCATTTTTTGCAGTACCCAAACAGATCGATGGCGCGCTATTAACCGCCACCCTGCAGTTGAATGCCTGGATGCCAAATGAAAAGACGCTGCTCTACCAAAAACAACGCGGTCTGGGGTGGAAGGATACGCGCGGCTGGGATGTTTTTGTCGGACAGAAACTGGAAGGTATTAACGACAAGATGGTGATGTATGAGACCATCGTGCGTGAATTGGAAAAACAGGGCGTCAGCCCAAGCATGGTCAGCGTGGAATTTCTCCACGCACCCTATTACCGGACGGATTGAGATATGGAAGACAGAACAATCGTTGGCATAGATATCGGCACCACAAAAATTTGCACGCTCGTAGCAAAGGTGGAGGAAGAAAACGAGCTGCGCGTGATTGGCGTGGGTATTGAGCCCTCGCGCGGTCTTAAACGCGGCGTGATGGTCGATCTGGAAGGCGCGACAACAGCCATCGCCCGATCGATTGAAAAAGCGCAGCGTTCCTCAGGTTATGAGATCCGCTCCGCCTGGGTCAGCCTGGCAGGTTCGCACGTTTCATCGATCAACAGCAAGGGCACCGCGGGTGTGTCCGGCGGTATCGTACGGCAAATTGAGGTAAACCGTGCACTGGAAGCTGCTCAATCGGTTGCTATTCCCCACAATCGCGAAGTGATTCACGTTATCCAGCGCGGTTTCAGCGTGGACGGCCAGAACGGCATCAGCCAGCCGGTGGGCATGCATGGTTACCGACTTGAGGTTGAAGCGCATATCATTACCGCGTCAGAAACCACCGTCGAAAATATCCGCAAAGCCACTGAAGCGGCGGGTGTTCAGGTTCTGCAATTCGTTCTAAATCCGCTGGCTTCTGGCGAGGTCGTACTGACTGAAACAGAACGCAATCTGGGTGTGATGGTCTGTGATATCGGTGGCGGCACAACTGACCTGGCGATCTACATCAACGGCGATGTCTGGCATACGATGGTGCTTTCCATTGGCGGGAGCCTGATCACATCAGATATTGCGCATGGGCTGCGTCTTCCGTTGAATCAGGCGGAAGAAATTAAAAAGAAATACGGCCATGCCATAAAGAGTGAAGTCACGGAAGAAGATCTTTTCAGCATCCGCGCATTCGGACAGGATAATCCCATCCAAATGAGCCGGCGCGATCTCGCCTATATCATCGAAGCGCGTGTCGAAGAGATCTTCCGCTTTGTTTTACAGGAAATTAAACGCTCCGGTTACGACGGCCTTCTGCCGGCCGGCGTGGTGCTGACTGGCGGCAGCTCGCTGCTGCCCGGCATCCGTAAACTTGGAGCGGAGGTATTGGGGCTGCCAGTACGTATTGCCCAGCCTGAAAACCTGGTCGGCCTGGTCGACCAGCTGTATTCACCCGCATTTTCCACCAGTGTTGGCCTGCTTAATTGGGCTTTGCTGATGGATGATGCCATTCAACCCGGAAAAGCCAAGGCGCCACCAGTGCCGGATGATCTCTGGGAAAGGATCAAGTCTTTCGCCAAGCGGCTGCTACCGTAGGCGACCTGAAAGTGTAATCGGACTTAACAGTATCGAAATAGAAAAGAGGAGAAAATGGAAAACAATACACCAGCACAAGCAGAATCATTTGCCCGCATCAAAGTGGTGGGCGTGGGCGGCGCAGGCTGCAACGCTATCAACCGCATGATCGCGGAAGGCATCCAGGGCATTGAGTTCGTCGCGGTGAATACCGACGGTCAGGCTCTGCTGCAGAACAACGCCCAGACGCGCGTACGCATCGGCGACAAGATCACACGCGGTCTCGGCGCGGGCGGCGTGCCCGAAATGGGCAAGAAAGCGGCTGAAGAATCTGCTGATGAGCTGTACGCGGTGCTCAAGGGCAGCGACATGATCTTTGTCACCGCCGGCATGGGCGGAGGAACAGGCACCGGCGCTGCGCCCATCATTACCCAGATCGGCAAAGAAGTCGGCGCGCTTTCAATCGGCGTTGTCACCCGCCCCTTTATGTTCGAAGGCTCACACCGCATGCAGTCCGCTGAAGCTGGCATCCAGAATCTTAAAAAGGTCGCCGACACGCTCATTGTCATTCCCAATGACCGCCTGCTGCAGATCGTGGACAAACGCGCGTCTCTTAAAGACGCTTTCCGCTTCGCGGATGATGTACTGCGCCAGGGCGTGCAGGGAATCTCGGAACTCATTACCGTACCCGGATTGATCAACCTGGACTTCGCGGATATACGCACCATCATGTCCGAAGGCGGCGCTGCGCTCATGGCCGTCGGGCATGCTTCCGGTGAGGAACGCGCCGCCAAGGCTGCCGAAATGGCGATTTCCAGCGAACTGCTGGATATCACCATCGATGGCGCCCACGGCATCCTGTTCAATGTGACCGGCGGTGAAAGCCTGACACTCTTTGAGGTCAATCAGGCGGCTGCCATCATCAAGGAAACCGCCCACCCCGACGTCAACCTCATCTTTGGAGCGGTCATTGATCCATCCATGGGTGATGAGATCCGCCTGACGGTGATCGCAACCGGATTTGATTCCACCAGCATGCACGCACGTTCACAACGCAGCCGTTTTATATCCGCCTTGAACAGCGGCACAAAAGAAGCAAACCAATCAGAAAATACGGAGAATCCGGTCAGGCGCAGCCTGGCGGAGTTCGGCTCTCAGGTTTATAACACCGAGGAGATCGAAGTTCCCGCCTTCCTGCGCAACCTGCAGAATAAAAATTAATCAGCCCTCCTATTTTTCTCCTTAAAAGCGGGGTGTGGGTATCTCTGCCTGCCCACACTCCGCGCCTCTTCATCATCCAATATTAAATTTTTCAATTCTTTAAGATTTCCCTGGTCAAAAGCCTTGCTCTCTGAATTTCATTATGTTAAAATGATTCCATATAAAGCGTTCAATATTGAAATCCCCCCATATATGGGGGTTTTCATTCCCCTTCTACCAACGGATCAACCACCAAGGGGACGCTGTCTTATAAATTAGGATTGTGAGGAGTGACCAATGCGATGTCCGCACTGTGAAAGTGAGAATACGCACGTGATCGACACCACTCATGATGCGCGCGGGGGGATCAGGCGCAGGCGAGAATGCGAAACCTGCAAGCAAAGATTCAGCACTTACGAACGCGCAATTCTTTCGACACCGCTGATCATCAAAAAAGATAACTCTCGTGAGGAATTTGACCGCGAAAAACTATTAAATGGTATCCGCCTGGCCTGTTCAAAGCGCCCCGTTCCCGCCGAAGAAATCGAACGGCTGGCGGGTGAGGTTGAAGCTGAACTCCAGCAACTTAACAAAATTGAGATTCCATCGCGTGTGATCGGTGATATGGTCATCCGCGGCCTTAAAGACCTTGATCACGTGGCATACATCCGCTATGCCATCGTTTATCTGCCATTAGGTAACCTAAAGGATATCCAGAAAGAGATCAATCAGCTGCTAATCACTGAAGGAGAGTAGCCCATGCCCCGCACCCAATCCACCCATAGACGCAAAATGCTCCCCACACCACCCATTCCCAAGGGGCTGCCGCAGGCAGAATTAACAGAAAATGCTTATCAGGTACTCACCCGCCGCTACATCCGCAAAGGAGAAAAAGGCGAACTAGCCGAGACTCCCGAAGAGATGTTCTGGCGGGTCGCTTACCATATTGCCAGGGTTGAAAAAACCTGGGGGGCGGATGTTGAGGCACGCGCGGAGGAGTATTACAAGCTTTTGGTTTCTCGCCGCTTTTTCCCCAATTCCCCCACCTTTACCGGCGCGGGAACACCTTTGGGTCAGCTGGCAGCTTGTTTTGTGCTGCCCATCTCGGATGACATGGGCCGCAGCTCGGACGGCATCTTCCAGACTCTGCGTGACGCGGCGCTGGTCCAGCAGACCGGCGGCGGCAACGGCTTCGCGTTTTCATCCCTGCGCCCCAGCGGCTCGCTGGTGAACGCGTCTGCCGGAAAAGCCACCGGCCCGATCGGCTTT